>CAYUJM010000021.1:0-38612 GCA_964445025.1 uncultured Occallatibacter sp.
GACTAGCCGCGGCTTCCCCTTTCCACTGCTGCCTCGTGTCGCCCGGCTCTAAGAAGGCGTTCTTGCATACCTTCCGAACCATGTTGACAAGTGGAGTGTCTCCCATCCTGCATGGCCGTACCGTGACGGCCGTCACACTGGATTGTGCAGGTATTTTTCGTGCCGTGACATGCAGAGTTGCGCACCCTAGAACCGGCCCGGCGAGCTGCCCGCTCCTCATTTTCTTTACGCGAACCCGCATTGACAAAGCGCCGCGCACGCACGAGAATCGGAGATTCAGTTTTCTCCTACGGAAGGCCTCCCTGTGACAGCTCTCTTAACAACGAATCTGGGCGCAACTCCTTTGCTGGGGCGCGGAAAAGTGCGCGATCTCTATGCCGTCGGCGACGCGCTCCTGCTGGTGGCCACCGATCGCATCTCGGCCTTCGATCATGTTCTCGGCACAGGCATCCCCGGAAAAGGAAAGATTCTCACACAGATTTCGCTCTTCTGGTTCGATCTTCTTTCCGATCTCGTTCCCAATCACATCATCACAGCCGATGTGAGCGAGTTCCCTGCCGCTCTCCAACCGTACGCGGAACAACTGGAAGGCCGCTCGATGCTGGTCAAGCGAGCCACGATGTTTCCCGTCGAGTGCGTGGCGCGCGGCTACCTGGCCGGGTCCGGCTGGAAAGAGTACCAGGCAAGCGGGACGGTCTGCGGAATTCCGCTTCCAGCCGGCCTTCAGGATGGGTCGCGTCTGCCGGAGCCCTTGTTTACGCCGGCGACCAAGAGCCAGGATGGAGCCCACGACGAAAACATTTCATTCGAGGCCACCGCAGCGCAGTTGGGCGCATCCGATGCGAAAGAGCTTCGCCGTCTTACGCTGGCGATCTACGCGAAGGCCGCACTCCATGCCGCGGCGAGAGGACTGATCCTGGCCGACACAAAATTTGAGTTTGGAAGAACATCAGATGGGATTATCCTTGCCGATGAGGTGTTGACGCCGGACTCCTCCCGCTTCTGGGAGGGGGCTGCGTGGAAGCCAGGCGGCCCTCAGCCCTCCTTCGACAAGCAGTATGTGCGCGATTACCTTGAGACCATCCACTGGAACAAGCAGGCGCCTGCGCCAAGCTTGCCGCAGGAAGTGGTGGAACGCACACAGGCGAAGTATCTTGAAGCATTTCGCCGCCTGACGGGACGGGATTTGAAGTTGTAGGAGTGGGAGCCCCGCAGGGACGACGCTGGCAACACATTTTTTGATAATGCGGGCTGAGGAAACGAGATGACAGACTCCGGGATGACGTGGATCGATTGGAGCATCGTAATCGTGGTTGTGCTGTCGATCCTGGGAGGGCTGTCGCAGGGGTTCTTCCGCGCTGTCTGTTCGCTGGGCGGACTGGTGCTGGGCCTGGTGCTGGCGGCATGGAACTACGCCATTGTCGCGGCTCCGCTGAAGCCTCTGGTGCACAGCGAGGAGATGGCCGATGTGATTGGATTTCTCCTCATCGCTCTACTCGTCATGGCCGTAGCCGGAATCCTGGGATCGCTGCTGGCCAAGACCATCCACAAATTGGGGCTGGGATGTCTGGACAGGCTCGCCGGCGGGGTCTTTGGTTTCTTCCAGGGCGTGCTTTTGGTTACGCTGGCTATCCTGGTGACGGTTGCCTTCTATCCACAGGCGCACTGGCTGGTTGAAGCCAAACTGCCACGCCATTTTTTCGCTGCCTGTCATCTCAGCGCGCACATGAGCCCCAACCAGCTGGCGCAGCGCGTGCGCTCCGGGCTCAAGACTTTGGAAGGTGAGACTCCGGAGTGGTTGCATCCTCACGAAGGCAAGTCGTAATATCGTGTCCTCGCGGCGCACACAAGCGGTCGGATCGGATAAAGTAGCAAGAGGTGAACGTGAAACGAGAACTGGACATCCTGGTGACACAAATGCATTCCAGCGGCATCCGCTATGACGATGCCGTGCGCGAGTTCAAGAAGCAGTATCTGCGCGAAGTATTGGAGGCACATCGGGGAAACCAGTGTAAGGCTGCCGAAGAACTCGGCATGCACCGCAACACCCTGAGCCGCGCGATGGCAGAGCTGGGGCTGGATCTTGGCGAAGTTCGCGCCAGCCTCAAGCGTCCGCCGCGGAGTGAACGTCCTGTATTAAGTGCGGTACGTTCGGCTTACCGCCAAGGCTGATTTTCCCCTTGAGGACATGCTGACATTCCATTCGACGAATGAAGCGCGCGTCATGATCGAGCCAGGTTTCTCCTGGGACGCGCAAGACGCTTATCTTTTCGACATCGACGGCACGCTGCTGCGCAGCCGCGACCGCGTGCACGTGGATTCGTTCGCCTCCAGCGTGCAGCGGGTCACCGGCTTTGAGATCACGCTGGCCGGCATCCTGCTGCACGGGAGCACGGACACGGCGATTCTGCGCGAGGCCTGTCACCAGGCGGGCGTTCCAGCGGAGTTGCTGGAATCCCGCATCGAGGCCATCCTTGAGGCCATGCGCTTCGCGGTAGCCGAGCGCCGCCACGAGCTGGACCTGGTGCGCATGCCCGGCGTCGAACAGGTGCTGGACCACCTGGCCCAGCGCGGGGCTCTGCTGGGCGTGGCCACAGGGAACCTGGAAGTGATCGGCTGGATCAAGGTGGAGCAGGCCGGCTTGCGCCAGTGGTTCCGCTTCGGCGGCTTCAGCGACCACTTCCCCATTCGCTCGGAACTGATCGGCCAGGCGGCCAACAAGGCCAGGGAGATGGCAGGCCGCGGAGCCTCCATCTGTGTTGTAGGCGACACTCCGCGCGACATCGAGGCGGCGCGCGCCAACTTTCTGTCGGTCATCGCTGTGGCCACGGGCAAATACAGCTACGATGAGCTCCTCCAATACCAGCCGGAGGTTTGCGCCACGTCGCTGGCCGATCTGCTGGCCCAGCAACGGACCGCGCCGTGAGAACTCGTGCAAGCAGGACAGGCGCCTTCAACAGCAGTTCGCCGCGTGGAAGGGTGAACTTCTGGACGGCGGGCCTCCTGCTTGCGGTCTTCCCTGCTGCAGGGCAGGCCCAGGCGTCGAGCGCTGCGGCGCTCAATTCATCTGTTCCGGCTCAGGCGGCTTCGGCTCCCGAAGCCCAAACGGCCGCGCCTGCCGGCTCAGAAGACAAGGACGCAAAACCGGATAAGATGCGGCCCGGCGGCGACCGGCGCCGGGCCGCCAAGCTCTTTCTGGAGGCAAGCAAGCTGTTTGAAAAAAAGCAGTTTGAGGAAGCCTTCAAAGGCTATCAGCAGGCGGCCGGGCTCGATCCGACCAATCGGAACTACACTCTTGCCACCGAGGTTGCGCGCAGCCATGCGGTCACTGCCCTGATCCAGGACGCTGCCAGGGACCGCATTCGCGCAGATGCGGCAGCAGAACGCACTGCGCTGGAGCACGCACTGGCACTGGACCCCAAAAACATTCAGGTCACCGAGCATCTTTATGAACTGGGCGACGATGCCCTTCGCGGGCAATCAACGCCCATTTACGAACAGGCCGCGGACACGGCCGGCGAATCCATCGAGATTCATCCGTCGAGCGGAGTGCATAGCTTTCACCTGCATACCGATCAGCGCCGCGCCATCCAGGAGGTATTCAAAGCGTACGGGCTGGAGGCCACAGTAGACGACGGCATCCGCCTAACGGCTGTGCGGCTGGACGTGGATGACGCCAACTTTGCCCAGGCTATGGAGGCGGTAAGCCTGCTGACCAACTCCTTTTATGTGCCGCTGGACGCGCATCGGGTGCTGGTTGCCCGCGACACGCCTGAAAACCGCAGGCAGTTTGAGCGCCTTGAACTCGAGACCATCTACCTGCCGGGCCTGACTGCACAGGAACTCACGGAAGTGGGCACGCTGGCCAAGAATGTCTTCGAGTTGCAGCATGCAACTGTCGATAACTCCGCGGGAACAATCACGCTGCGCGCGATGCCATCGACCCTGAATGCCTTCAACGCCACCCTTCGCAACCTCGTCGATGGGCACAACCAGGTGCTGCTTGAAGTAAGCCTGATTCAGCTTGCGCACACCAGCACGCGCAATACAGGGGTTCAACCGCCGCAATCCATCTCCGCTTTCAACGTCTACGCCGAAGAGCAGTCCATCCTCAATGCCAACCAAAGCCTGGTACAGCAGATTATCTCTTCGGGCCTGGCTGCACCGGGAGACACGCTGGCTATTCTCGGAATCCTGCTCGCGTCGGGCCAGGTATCCAGTTCCCTGCTTACCAATGGCATCGCACTGTTTGGCGGCGGGCTCACTCAATCAGCGCTGTCTCCGGGTGCGCTTACCGCTAATCTCAACCTGAATTCCTCCGACTCGCGGGAACTCGACCACATGCTGTTGCGGCTGTCCGATGCCGCGTCCGGATCGCCTGACAGCGCGGCGGCAACAATCAAATCCGGAACCCGCTACCCGATACAGACTTCGTCCTTCTCCGGCTTGGGGGCCAGCGTGCCTAATATTCCGGGACTGACCGGTGCGGGAAGCTCCAGCAGCCTATCGTCTCTCCTCGGTACGCTGGGCGCCAGTGTGCCCAATGTCCCCCAGGTTGAGTACCAGGACCTTGGCCTTACTCTCAAGGCAACAACCAAGGTGCTGCGCAACAGCGAGGTCGCCCTCAGCGTCGACCTGAAGATCAACGCCCTTGCGGGATCGTCCATCAATGGGAACCCGATCCTCAGCAATCGCGCTTACTCGGGCGTAGTTACGCTCAAGCAGGGCGAAGGAGTGGTGGTGGTGAGCGAACTCGACAAACAGGAGAGCCTGGCCATCAGCGGAGTCCCCGGCCTGAGCGAGATTCCCGGCCTGAATAACGCCAGTAGCAAAGACACGCAGAAAAACTACTCTTCCCTGCTCATTGTGATGACGCCGCATGTTGTTCGGGGCACCCAGGCCGCCGGGCACACCCCCATGATGCGCGTGGAGCGCACCACACTGGCGCAGTAAGCACGCGTCGGCTCTCCTGCGACCTCACGACAAATGCGAACCCCCTGGACAGGCGTGCCTCCCTGCGGTTCAAGGAATACGCACCAGTTCAGGGGGTTGTGTGTCTGTTGAGCGCTGCCGCCCTCTTACTGCGACAGCCCGTCCAGCTTTTCCTGGAATTGGATGATCTGCTTGATGGTGTCGTAGGGGGCGTTGGCGGGAATCTGGCGGCCATTGACCAGCAGTGTCGGAGTCTGGTTGATGGCCAGGTCCTTGGCCAGCTTTACGGAAGCATCCACCGAAGCAGTGGTTGCGGGCGCCGTGGCGCAGGCCGAGATCTTGGCCGGATCCAGACCGGCCTTGGTGACGGCGCTGTTCAGGGTCAGAGTGGCCCCGTCCGGGGTAGCCAATCCATCCTGGCCATCAAACACGGTCGAGGCGAAAGTAAAGAAGGAGCTGCTTCCGCCCAGTTTGGCTACACACACACCGTATGCAGCCGCGTTGGCTGCCTCCTTATGCTGCGGCAAGGGATAGTTCTGGAAGACGATGCGGGCCTTGGGAAAGTCCACTCCCAGTTTGTCCATATTGGCTTGCGCCTCTTTGCAATGGGGGCACTGGAAGTCGGCGAACTCAACAATCTCCAGGTCCTTCGCGGCAGCACCGCGATAGGGGCCGTCGGCCCGCTGCTGCACTTGGGCCTTGGCGTCCGCATAGGGGTGCTCGCCAAAGGGGAGAATCTCATCCGCAGCAAGAATGTGCTTACCGTCGGGGAGAGAATAAAACTGGATTCCTGAAGCCTTCTGTTTTCCGGTCTTGTCACCCACATAGACGATGACCTTGCTGATTCCTTCCACCTGCGTCTTCAGAATGGCTTCCACCTGCCAAATACGCGTATCGTCATAGCCCCAGCTGGTCTGGAGAAACGTATTCACCGTCTCCTTGGTAGGCGAAGTTGCAGTAAAGTTCGCCGGGTCGGGCGGAGGAAATGTGGGAGGCGTGGCTGGCGCGGGCGCAGATGGTTCCGCAGCGGGTGCCGGGGGCACGTTCTGTTGAGCGGATGCCTCAATGACAGGCAGGGAAAACGCAACCAGCGCTGTAAGGCTGGCAACACGAAGGGACATACGGATCAAGCTGATTCTCCTTAAGACGCGGGAAGGCTCCCACCATCCAGCTTACACCTGCACTTTGACGGCGATGGGGAACCGGCGCCCCATGCCAAACGATTTGCTCGTCACTTTCAGCACCGGCGCCGCCTGCTGGCGCTTGTACTCTGACCGCTCCACCAGGCGCACCACCTGTTTGACGAGTTCCAGAGGAAATCCGTGCTTCGCGGCAATCCGCTCAGGCGGCTCATAGTGCTCCACGTAGGCCTCCAGGATCGGGTCCAGGACTTCGTAAGGAGGCAGCGAATCTGTGTCCTTCTGGTCGGGACGCAACTCGGCCGATGGCGGCTTTTCGAGAATTGCGGGTGGGATGATCTCGTGGTCGCGATTCAGCCAGTGGCAGACCGCGTACACGCGCGTCTTCACCAGGTCGCCGATGACCGCCAGCGCACCCACCATGTCGCCGTAAAGGGTGCAGTAGCCCACCGCCATCTCCGATTTGTTGCCGGTGGTCAATACCAGCGAGGAGAATTTGTTGGAGAGCGCCATCATGAGCGTGCCCCTGATCCGCGACTGGATATTCTCCTCCGTGGTATCGGGCTTCATCCCCTCAAACAGAGGCTGGAGTGCCTGGCTGTACTCACCGAACAGGCCACTGATGCCGATGACCTCAAAACGAATTCCCAGGTTGGCTGCCAGCCGTTTGCTGTCATCGATGGAACCCGCGGAAGAGTAAGGGCTGGGCATGCCGATTGCCAGCACATTGTCGGCGCCGAGCGCATCTTTGGCGATGGCCGCCACCAGCGCGGAGTCGATGCCTCCGCTCAAGGCCACCAGCACCTTGCTGAATCCGCACTTGCGTACATAATCGCGTGTGCCCAGAACAAGCGCGTGGTAGGCGGCCGCCGTATCGCCGTCTTGCAGGCCAGTTCCCTGCGTATCCGGGACATCCGAGCTTGACGAGACCAGCGGATCGAACACCACCAGGTCTTCCGCAAAGGAGGCGGCCTGTGCAATGACCTCGCCGCGCGCATTGAGGGCCATGGAGGAGCCATCGAAGATCAGGCTGTCGTTGCCGCCGACCTGGTTGCACAAGAGCACCGGCACGCCGTCCCGCCGGGCAATCGCTGCCAGCATCTCGCGCCGGATGGCCCGTTTGCCGTGCCAGAACGGCGACGACGACAGGTTGATATGCAAGGCAGGCTGCTGGCGCATCAGCTCTTCCATCGGGTCAACGGAATAGAGACGCCGCGACCAGAAGTTCTTGTCGTTCCACGCATCCTCGCAGATGGTGGTCGCCAGCCGCACGCCGCCCAATTCGACCACCTGCTGCTGGCGCGAAGGAGCAAAATACCGCTGCTCGTCGAAGACGTCGTAGAACGGCAATAGGCGCTTGTGCTGCTCCAAGAGCAGGCGCCCCTTATCCAGCAGAACGGCCGCGTTTACAGCCGGCTTGCCGCCGGTCAGCTCAGCCGGCAGAGCCACTCCGGCCAGGACCGCGGTGGGCAACCCCGCCGTGGCCGCGGCCAACTCATCCACCGCGGTGCGGCAGCGGGCCAGGAAGCTGGGCTTTTCAAGAAAGTCGGCCGGGGGGTAACCGCAGATGACCAGTTCAGAAAATACCGTCAGCCGCGCGCCCTCCGCGGCAGCCCGCTTACTGAAGGCGACGATCTTTTCGAGATTCCCGCTGAAATCTCCGACCGTGGGATTGATCTGGGCGAGCGCAATCTTCACACTTCCAGTTTACGCCCGGAGGCAAGTGGGACGCCCCGCGCAGAGTCGGCCGCTCGAGGCTCCGAACCTGCAATGGACTCAGGTTCCCGTCCCGGCCAGCACCGCGCCGATGGTGCGAAGCAGGATCTTCACATCCAGCCAGACGCTCCAGTTTTCCACATAGGCCACATCCAGCGAAATGTAGCTATCAAACGACGGATCCTGGCGCGCCTGCACCTGCCACAGGCCGGTGATGCCGGGCATCACATCCAGGCGGCGCAGATGACTGAGCTTGTATTCCTGAACCTCGCTGGCCAGGGGCGGACGCGGACCCACGATGCTCATGTCGCCGCGCAGGACATTGACGAGCTGCGGCAACTCGTCCAGCGAGTACTTGCGCAGGAACCTGCCCAGCCGCGTGATGCGCGGGTCGTTGCTGATCTTGAACAGTACCCCGTCCCGCTCGTTCATGTGCATCATATCGGCGCGCCGCTGTTCCGCATCGCGAACCATGGTGCGGAATTTAATGCAGCGGAACAGCCGGCCTCTTTTACCGATGCGGTCAGAAAAGTAAAGCACCGGCCCGTGCGAGTCCAGCTTCACGGCTACCGCGATGGCCAGCAACAGGGGAGCAAAAACAGCGAGCGTCAGAATGGCCAGCAGGATATCCATGCCGCGCTTCAACAGCAGGCCGGTCTCCGCCACACGGCCGGAATGCAGAGGAATGGTGGGGAACTGGCCGATGTACTCGATGGGACTGTTCCATGCCAGCCCGTCGTACATATCCGGAACTACACGCAGGTCCACCCCCTGTAAACGCGCCCTTTCCAGCACCTTGTGCATCACTCCCCGCTCGCACCGGGTGGTAAAGAAAATCTCGTCCACAAATTGCTTGCGCGCGTTCTCGAAGAGCGTATCGAAGGTGCCCACCACATCGCCCGGAGCGACGGCAATGCGGGAACGAGAGACCGAGCCGGGATAATCGATGAACCCCTTGAAGACATATCCCAGATGCCGGATGCTCTCCAGGTGATGGCGCAGTGCGCGCGCCTCCGGCCCGGTGCCCACAACCAGCACGTTGCGCGTGCCCACACCGCGCTCGAAGTGCCGGTAGATCATCAGGCGGTAAATCAGGCGCCGCAGGCTCAGCAAGACCGTAACCAGCCCCAACGCGATCAGCACCAGGCTGCGCGGGATATCGTCGGCATGGATCAGGTAGAGGGCCGCGATGAGCAGAAGGCCAGAGTATAAACAGGCCTGTGCGCTGAGCCTCTGCTCATGCAGGATGCCGTTCAGCCGCCGCGGCGTATACAGATGCATCTGCCGGCTGATCACAATCAACGCCGTTGCAAAGCCGAACAAAAGCACCACCAGGGCACCCATGGACCGGACCTGCATCCATGTGCCATGCCACGCGGCTAGCGCCAAAGTCTGAAGACCAGCATGGAAGTGGATCGACACGGCAAGCGCTGTCGCGCAGACGATTGTCAGCACATCCAGAAGCATCCAGATCCGGCCATCTCCCAGCAGACGGCGTACGGGTCCATTGCCCGTCGATTTTGTCCGAACGTGACGAGCGGCAGATGCCGAGGAAGAAGGCCGTTCCCAGAACTCCGATGTCGCCATATCGACTCCGCGGCCCTCCAACACTCAAGCGCAGGGGGAGACTGAGAACTGCATCTCGCAGAAGCACCTCAAACGGAACGGCAACATTCTCCATTCAATCGAGTCCGGTGCAGTTATTCTTCTTTTCAGTGAACTCGTCCCTGCACGCCCCCAGGCCGCGCATTTGCCGGGACTCATCATCCAAGCTTAGCCGGAAACTCCGGCGAATGAATAGCAAGCCGTCTCAACCTTCGATTACTGCATGGCAGATATGTCAGTCCAAAGGTAATACATAGGCGTCGAGCTTTAGAAACTGTTGGATATTCGGCTCGCTGGACTCCAAAAACCCTTGCAATGGCCCGAAGTAGGCAGCGCGGCCTTGATCGAGAAACAGGACCTGGTCAGCGAGCCTCTCGGCAAAACGCATATCGTGGGTAACCACGATGCTGGTAAAGCCCAACTGACGCTTGAGGCGCTGGATGAGATCGCCCAGTCGCCGGGCGATGATCGGGTCCACCATGGTGGTGGGCTCGTCGTACAGGACCACTTCCGGCTGTGCCGCCAGCGCCCGGGCAATGGCCACGGCGCGTTTACGCCCGGTGGAAAGACTGGCTGGAAAGGCGTCCGACACGTCCTCAGCGCCCACCATCTTGATCAGCCGCTCCACAATCTCGTTGATCTGGTCTTCGAGCAGCCCGCCGCGTTCGCGCAACGGAAAAGCCACGTTCTCACGCACGTTCATGGAGTCAAACAGCGCGCCATTCTGGAAGACCATGGTCACCCTTTTGCGGACCTCGCGCAACTCCTCTTCGGTATACGCGTTGATCTCTGCGCCTTCCACGCGAACGGAGCCCACCTGCGGCTTGAGAAAGCCCATCAGGATGCGCAATGCCACCGATTTTCCAACGCCGCTTCGCCCCAGGATGCAAAGCGTTTGTCCCCGGTTAACTGAGAAGCTCACGTTGTCCAGGATCTTTCTCTCGCCGAACCACATGGAAACGTGACTGAAAGATATAATTGGGCCGGACTCCGCTTCGCCAGGGCGCTCAGCCGGCCGCAGTTCGGCATCCAATTCGCCGCCGAACGCATCGCCGGCGCCGGGTGCGGGAGTTTCCGAGAATTCCGAGTTGGGGGAAGCGTCGGCCATTGCGTTCATTTCAGCTTACGCGATGGGAGCTTGACGGTGAAGATGGGCGCGGCGCAGATCCTCAGGAGTGTTGACATTGAGGAACCATCGCGCCGCCGGCAGTCCCTGCGGATGAGCAACCTGGCCGCATTGAACCAGCGCCTCAACCGGAAGCCCCGCCAGCGGCTCGCCCCGGCTGGAAGCGGCGGCCTGGAACGCGGCGAAGCAGCCCCCGCGCCCGGCCCCCAATTCCCTTTCGAGCACCGGCAGGATCGACCGCTCCAGCACCACAGGGAAGGTCTGGGCGAATCCATTGATCGAGGCGGCGGTGACAGCTCTCCCGCTGATCCTTGCGTGGCACAGCAGGGCAGTTACCAGCGAGGACGGCAGCAGAGGTAAATCGACAGAAGTAAAGACAGACCACCGCGCCGGGGTTGAGGCCAGAGCGGTGCAAATGCCGCTCAGCGGCCCCAGGCCCGACCGGCGATCTTCGACCAGCGGCGCAAAGGACGCAAGTGTCGATTCCCCACCGGCGATAGACGTCTCCAGGCCCACTTCGCGCAGAATGCCCAGCGAATGCGCGACCAGGGGACGGCCATCCAGCAGAACAAGCGCCTTGTCTGCGCCCATGCGGCTGGAACGACCTCCGGCCAGCACAAACCCGATGGCATCCGGTTCCGCTGCGGCCGTGGCACCGGGAATGCTCAACGGCCGGTCTCCTCCAGGAAGCGAATCAACGATTCAATGCCCAGCGCAAAGTTCTTCAAATGGAACTTCTCATTGGGGGCATGCAAGTTGTCATCGGGCAGGCCGAAACCCATCATCACGCTGGGCAGGCCGAGGTGGCGCGCAAAGTCACCAACAATTGGAATGGAGCCTCCGGAGCGGATAAACACTGTGTCCTTGCCCCACACTTCATGAAGCGCGCGCGTCGCCGCCTGGATGTAGGGATTGTCCACTGGAATCAGGCAGGGGTCGCCGGAGTGAATCAGCCGCACCTCGACATCCACGCCGGCGGGCGCAATCTTCTCCACGAAGCTCTTGTAGAGGGCAAAGGACTTGGCTGGGGTCATCCCCGGAACCAGCCGCATGGACACTTTGGCCAGCGCCTTGGCAGGAATCACCGTCTTTGCGCCCGCTCCGGTAAACCCGCCGGGAATACCGTGCACATCCAGCGTCGGCCTTGCCCAGGTGCGCTCCAGCACGCTGTAGCCGGCCTCGCCTACCAGTTGTTTCGATCCCACTTCGCTGATGCGGTACTGCTCCTCGTCAAAGGGAAGGCTCTGCCAAGCGGCCAGTTCTTCCGGGCTGGGAGGGATGATGTCGTCGTAGAAGCCGGGAATCAGGATGTGGCCGTCTTCGTCCTTCAACTTAGCCAGAATCTGCGCCAGCGCGAAGAATGGGTTGGGAGCTGCTCCGCCGTACATGCCGGAGTGCAGATCGGTTTTTGCGCCACGCACTTCAAGCTCGGTGTAGATCATGCCGCGCAGGCCTACACACAAGGTTGGCAAGCCAGGCGCGAACAATTCAGTGTCCGAGACCAGGGCGAAGTCGGCCTCGAGGTCTGCAGGCTTGGAAGCAACATAGGAGGCGATACCGTCCCCTCCAACCTCTTCTTCGCCTTCAAGCAGCACACGCACATTGATAGGCAGCGCGCCCGTGGCCGCAAGCAGGGACTCCAGGGCCTTGACCTGCGCAACCACCTGCCCCTTGTCGTCCACGGCGCCGCGGGCGTAAAGATTGCCGTTGCGCTCGGTGGGCTCAAACGGCGGCGAGAGCCACTCATCCAGCGGATCAGGCGGCTGCACATCGTAGTGGCCATACACCAGTGCCGTCGGCTTGCCTGCCGCATGCAGCCAGTCGGCGTAAATCAGCGGGTGACCGGCGGTCTCAATCAGGCGCACGTTCTCCATCCCGATCTTCGCCAGGTCGGCAGCCAGCACCTCGGCTGCAAAATGGCAGTCGCCGGCATGCTCGGGCAGGGTGGAGACGGACGGAATGCGCAAAAGGGCCTTCAGTTCATCGAGAAAACGCTGATAATTCTGGCGTGCGTAGTCGACAGCAGACGAAGACATAAGATTGCTCCCGTAAAATCGAATTCGAAGTCAAAGCAAAGTATAGGCCTTCCATCCCAAACCAGTCCCTCGGGAAAGCGAGGTATTTTGTTGCGCATTTCGGCATTTGCCTGTCCGCGGACGGTTTCAATTTTTCACCTTTTTCTTCTCTTTTTTATCCTTACTTCAACCACCGCTGCGGCCTGGCCACAATCGGCCGAGAGCGGACCGTACTTCGCGCGCAAGAACACGTTCTCCGTCTTTGGCGCCTACTCGAACGACTCGAGCCACATTCTGCTGGGCGATGCGGAGAACCGCAAGCTGCTCGATCTCGGCGCTGCCTACGCCCGCCGTCTCTTTCTCAACCACATCGTCAACTGGCAATACAGCGGGGAGGTTTTGCCGATAGCTCTGGAAAGCGACCCCACCGCTTCGGAGACCATCTCCCAGACCGAACCGACGCAATCGACACGGACCGGAGGCATCGGCGCGGCGCTTCTTTCCTGCGTGCCTGTCAGCACGGCCTACAGCTTTACCGAAGCCAACGGAACGCCCGTCGCCTACACCATCACCCAATTCTGCTCTGGCCGCCGCTGGACCGTCGGCGAAGGCATCTCGCCGGTTGGATTCCAGTGGAACTTTCTGCCGCGGCGCAAATTGCAGCCATTCTTCATCGGCCATGGGGGCTACATGTACTCCACACAACCCATTCCCATCACCCAGGCGGGTGCATTTAACTTCACTTTCGACCTGGGCGCCGGTTTCGAGCTTTATCGGTCGAAGCACCGCTCGGTACGCGCCGAATACCGCTATCACCACATCTCCAATCACGACACGGCGGTGACCAATCCGGGCATCGACAGCGGGCTGTTCCAACTCACGTATTCTTTCGGCCGTTAATACCGGGGTACAGCCGGATCGACTTCGGCCGACCAGGCATCGATGCCGCCACGCAGCGACTGGGCCTGCTCAAAACCCTGGTTGCGCAGCCAGACGGCGACGTTCATGGAGCGCATTCCGTGGTGGCAAACAACGACGAGGTGTTCATCAGGGTCGAGCTCCTGGTGGGCACGGGCGGGAACCTCGCCCATGGACATCAGCACGCCGCCCTCGATGTGCGCCGTGGCAAACTCCCAGGGCTCGCGAACGTCGATCAGCCGCGTTTTACCTTCCTTCAAAAGCGTTGCGGCCTCGGTGGCAGAGATTTCGTAGTCAAGCATGCGTCCAGTTTAATTCCCCCGCAAACCGGCGGCTTTCCGCAGAGCTGGTTGCATAAATGCTGTCCGACTCATGCAGAGCATCCCGCAGGGGTTAAAGCCCCAGATTTCCGCGCCTTCTGCGGCGCGGCGAAACAGGCTGCGGAAAGGCTCGTGATCATGGGCAAAACTGGCAAGAAGCGTTCTTCCGGGGCTGAAGCCCGGCTTTATGCGGGGGTTGAAACCCCCGCTTCGTTACCTAATCAATGTTTTCAATAACATACAATAATCGCATGGTACCAAAAACATGGAAAACAGGACCATTACTTTGGTTTCAATAACTTGCGGCTAGTCCCTTGCCGTGGTCCCGTGCGGTCCCGCCAAGTGCAGAGTGTGCAGTTTGCGGCACAAAAGACTGAAGGCTTAGAGACTACGGACGGCCCGACAGAGCTTTCTCCAGCTTTCGCAGCGATTCCCGAAGGTCTGTCTCCACCTCTGCCCCTGAAGGATCGCCTTCTGCACTGTGAGGCCATAATGCGTCATTGGTCTGCTTCTGGAGAAAGGTCTTTATTCCTTGAATCTTGGCGGCATAATCCGCTAAAAGGCGATTTTGGTGCTCCAGCATCATAATCAACGCCGTGATCTCTTGTTTGGTCATACAGTTTTATGCTCCTCAATTCTGCAGTAGTGATTGGACAATCTGGGGATGACAGGGGTTTGCCGCTGTCCCGTAGACCCGTAGCCGGTTTGGACGGGTGAAGGGTCACCAGATCGAACCACTCAGTAGCGCAGGTCCGATGCTGAGAAGTCGAAGCGCAGAAGATCAGCGGTGTTCAAGATGCAAAGGCTCTTTGGGCTCTGTTGGGCAATCAATTCGAGATAGAGGTGTTCCCGTAGAAGTTGCATCTGCGAGTCTGCGTGTTCGCCGTAAACAAATTCGAGCAGATCGAGACTCCGCTCAAGGGTCAGCCACGCCTCAGCCGTGCTCTTGTCATCGGTATTCGTTGCAATCCATCGCACAGTCAAAGGCGTCTTCTCATTCTCAAACAAAATCTCTGCCACAAGCGTGTACTGGTCAATCACTATGCTGTTCATATCAGTTTCTCCACTACCTCAAAGTAGGTTCGTTCGCCTTCACTGTTCTCGAAAAACTGGCCTTCCGCGTTCCACTTTAGTTGCTGCTCTTCATGCAGGCATTCCGCACAAAACGGCGTGCCATTGAAGTATGCAACTGCACTGGCAGAGCACCCATTCTCGCATTGGATGTTCTGACTGGGTGGAATCATCCGCACATCTATATCGCCAATCTTCATAGCTGGGTCACCTACCTGTTACATGATGAGCCGAAGTCTCTCAGGATCTCAACAACAATCGTGCGCACGCATTCGGCCTGCCCCATCCCCTCACCAGATCGCAAAGGCGCGCCCTGGAGGCTTACAGGCTCGGGAACGGGCGTCCTGGTTCACTACACGTAACGCCTTCTACGCCAAGCGTGCCGCACCTGGTGTTCCTGCAACAGTTCATCGTATGTGATTATCCTGACCGAAGGCTGCTCAGCTCGTCTCTTATCCCAGAGTGCCATATCATCCGGTGGGGGATTTCTGCCAATAAGAACGGCTCGGTCAGAGAATGCAGGAACGTAACCTAGTGCCTTTTCTACCGACTTGAGATTCAGAGGATCGTGAACACTTTCGTTGTAGTCGTTTACTTGGGCGAGGGCACGAGTTACGTCATGCGCTAGACCCCGATGCAAGTAACGCCTGTTGTCCAGTATCTTTGCATCGGGGCCTTTCAACTCCAGCAGTTTCACCCAGTCCCCTCCGTCGCGAGGGAGAGCGGGAGAAATAGCGAAGTCGGGAGTTTGCTTGTTTGCGGGGAAATGTGGCTGGTGCGAGATTGGGACGCCCATCATCGCTTCTGCGAGTAAATCAGGATGCTGCTCCAAGAAGTTGTGGACCTCCCGCTCACCGGCTTTGGGATCGTTGAGAAGTCGCTCGAATAAGAGTGCCTCATAGTCAATTCCCTCACTTTCGCGTCCGACCGTCACGTACCCACGAAAACGACGCTTGTCCTTGCCTCCGTAGTAAAACTCGCTTTCATCGGACCTCTTCTTGTGGAACGCTCGCTTCACGCGATAAAGCCCATGATCTGTGGTCACCAAGAATCCGACGCGCTCATATTCCGCCACGGCCTTCTGATGGTACCGGCTAATGGCTCTGTCAATCTGGCTCCACGTGACGGGACTAGCGTAGCCGCTGTGGAGCATCCACTCCGTCACATCTACGACGAAATCAACGTCAAGCCCGTCATACTCCGCGAGCCTTCGACCGTCAGTCAAGACAATTTGCGGAATTCGGTTCCACTTGCGCCCATCCCGCATAGCACAGGTTTCGGGAAGGTTCCGAATCTTCTGAGCAATTTCGGCATTCATCCAGTGCGCCTCCCACGGACTTATGTCAGGCATAGGGGACAAACTCCCGTCCGCCCCGCGTCTAAAGCCAAATGACAAGTTGGGTCGCAAGAAAACAATCGCATCGATGGAGGCGGCAGACGAGGCAGGCGCAAACATCAGGTAGGGAACTATCTCGCGTCCCGGCATCCACTCAGCGATGCAAAACTCGTTCCATAAGTCCAAGGCATCCGAATCGAATTCGGGAGTCGTGCTACATGTCAATAGCAGATTCAAAGATTGCCTGTGCACCTCGTCGAGAAGAAATACTCAAAGTGCCAACCAACCATTCTAGCCCCGCGCGTTAGGCCAGCCACCGCGATGGATGCAGGGTTTCCGCAGGCGGTCTCCTCCCGATTCGGCGAGGATGGCCGGTCCTGAACCAGAACTGATCACTACTCATCCCTTGATTAGCTTGGATGTGGTTTCGCTGAGATACTCGACGATGGACTTCCTGATAGTCTCGGCAACGTCCGGCGCGACCTTGCGCAGAATCGTCTTGAACCGGCTGGCGGCAACTTCTGTCTTGGGAGAATCGACGGTCAAATCAGCGAACGTTCCCTTCAGAATGATCTTGTCTTCATTGCTCAGTTCGTCCAGCTCATCCGTGTACTCACTCACGGTTGCTAGCGCCGTCTCCGTCCACGGGAATGGCTTGCCACAGCCCGCGCAATAGTTATGAATCTCCCCGGCGTATCGGTGGTCAATGGGCGTCTGACAACTTTCGCAGGCGACTATATTTTTTGCTCCGCACTGTTTGCAGAAGGCTTGAACCTCTCTCCTATAATTCTCAGGGTGTTCCGCCATTGCTCGAAGTCGCGCCATTGACACACGCCCGCCATGTCCAGGATTCACAAGGCCAACATAATGGCCGTTCAAGCAATAGATCGCGTTTGCCATTCCACTATTTTGTGCTCTTCTGAACGTGACGGAACTCCCCGTTAAGTCCCTTCACTTTGATGTCGCCTTCTGGTGCGTGCTGTTTCGCGTAGGCCAATGCGTCTTTGTAGTAATCCTCAATGGTACTCACCCGCTCTGCGTGAGGTTTCTTGACAATCCATTGTCCGTCTCGCGGTTCGATAAGCAACTCATCGTGCTTCGCCATGTGTCCTCCGTCTGAAATGGTCGAGTGCTTCTCTATATGCTACGCCGAAGTAAATGCGGAGTCCATCGGCATCGTGTTGAAGCAACGCGGTAGCTATCTCTTGCCCACGGCAGTCGCTTCCACGCGGTTTCCCACTGGCTGCCGTCTGGAAAAGGTACAATTCTGAATCATGATGAAACGTCTGGCGATATTCTTTGGCGTGGCCTTCATCGCCGCAGTCATACTGGTGGCCAGATTCGGGGATAAGTACGACACAGGCAGCAATGACTTCGACATAAAGTGCGTACAGGACAGCCCCCCATCCTCGGATGCGGCTTCCCTCGCGTGCACAATTCACTCCAGCAAAGATGCGGATCAGGGCAAGCTCAGCCCGCCATGGTGGTACAAACTCGTGGCATGGCCCGGAGGAATAACCGCTTGGCTGCTCCTGTTCACGTTGGATGCTATCGTGTGGCAGGCTATTTACACGCGAAAGGCCGCTGATGCGACGAAAGTGGCAGCGGAAGCAGCACTCAAGCAAACCCATCATATGGTCAATAGTGAGAGGGCTTGGGTGATGGCTGAATTGAGATTCGAGCACGGGGGAGGACTCATGATTCGCGGTGCACCGCCCTGCCAGCAAACCATGGCTAACGTGGTATTGAGTATCAAAAACACCGGCTCTACTCCCGCTTGGGTTTATGAGCAATTCATTCATCTTGAGGTATCTCCCAAGATAATCGCATCTTTGGAGACATACGAGTCGCCGAATTTTCCCTTTCTCGGACAGGGCAAAGAGATGTTTGTAAGCCGTGAGATCCATCCGATCTCGCAGGGCGATGACCCGATAGGCACAGGCGCTTGGGTGGAGGATAGCGGCGTCGCCACTTCAGAGAACGGATTGCATGTATACATCTATGGAGTGGTTCGATACAGGGATGCCTTCAGCACCGAGCGGGAAACCTACTTCGGGTATTCGGCGAAGGGCAATAATCGACTGGAAAGAATTCCAAACGAGGCATACAACAAGCACACATAGTGCCCATACCCAGAGAGAATTAATCTAAATCACCATTACACTCAAGTCTCTTTATGCGACTATCCCAGCAAGCCGAATAGATCGGCTCACCGGCTCTACGCCAGCTTCCCTGTCCAGTTCGTTCCCCATCCCAAACGCTTAACGGCATCGCCGAGATAGTTCTGTTGTGCAGGCGTGAATGCGGTCAGGACAGTCAGCAGTGATTCAACTTGGCTACGCTGATCGGTTGCGAGATCGGCGTGAGGATTCTTCTTCGTGTTCGGCATGTGTCCAATCCTTCTACCCGTCGCTGTTACCGGGCTGCTAGTGGGTTCGATCATGTCATGGGCGCGGGAGCCGAGACCCGCCGCGCCCTGGCGCTTGGGAGAGTGCAGAGCGAGAATCCCATTGATTCCAGACCGATGGAATGCCGGTTTTGGGGGATTTACAGTCGACGTACTGGATGATAGAAACGTATCATAATAAAAGAGTTGAATCACATTCTATGAGACTTGCCGCACGCATTATGCGACTCGGCACCCCGGCCCACCGCACACTATGCACCCGAAATCGGACACCGTCCGGCGCACCTGGGTAGCCAAGGGGTCACCGGACGGTCACTGGACGCGCCTAGGCCGGTTTACGGGCCGGGAACGGGCGTTCTGTTATCTGCAACATTGCATTCTTGCAATCATGCAATCTTTGTGGTATTCTTCTAACTGGGACACTTTTTAGAAAACACCCCACGAGAGGAGAACCAATGGCAAAGCCTGAGACACCGAAAGACAACTTCACAGCCATGACGGTAAGGATTCCATGCGACCTGTCGAAGCGGCTGAAGTATCACATGATCGATAAGGACGTGACGCAGCAAGAGGCTGTAATCGCTGCGCTCGAAGCGTATCTGTCGAAGCACAAGGCGGGCGCATGATCGATTTTAGTGACCACCCGAAGCGGGCGGCAGTGACCCCGGAAGAGTTAGCAGTGGTGCGGGCAGGCATGGCCGAGCAAGCCCGCATAGAAGAGGAGAGACGCGCGGAAGAGAGAAAAAATTCACCTACGCACTGCGCACGCGGCAGCAATGAGGGGAGATCGGGACCGAACGCGGGCAAGTTCAAACCTGATAGCCATTCGACCCCACGAACGGAAGAGCAACGGGAGTGGTCGAGTCGTATGACCTGTATGCGTCGAAGACTTGAACGCTATACGCGCGTTCATGGACTCTCAGCTCATGAACTCGCGGTGAAACGTGCGGGCAGGCGCGACGGTGTTCGCTGCCACTATCACGGGGCGTCGAAGTGTGTCGAAGTTGTGAACGTCGCAACGGGCGCGGTCGTGTTCGATGTGGAACTCTGCAACGGTAAAGACTTGGACATGCGCACACTGACACTGTTCCTTCTCGCGGCTCAGCACAGCATTGACGAAGTCGCGGCGGCAATCCGCTACGACGTGAACGAGGAACGAGAGGCAGCAAGGATAAGTGCAGCGCGTCGCGGCTGCTGGGATGGATACAGGGCGGCTAATCCTTTACCAGTAAAAGTTAAACGGGTGAAACTGACGCCAGAGCAGCGGAAGACAAATAAAGATGCGGAGGTTTTGAGACTGAGAGAGCAACGACGCAAGGCGAAAGAGGAGAAGCAACGCGAACGGGACGTGAGACCGCGAAAGAGCGCGGGCGAGCTGGAGCGTCTAGTCGATTGGAGCGACTTAGAAGAACGCTTAAACGAGAGCATTGCAAAGGCAAACGCATAACCCGAGACCTGGAGCGGTCAAGACTGGAGACCATTTTTGCCACGACGTAAACAGCGGGGAAACATCCCCACGAAGACAACACCACCACACCGGCCCGTGGTGGAGATCACGAATCAACACAGCAAGGTCATTAGAGCGCGTGACCTGGGGGACGTTCACTCAGGGACCATCTCTCGACTACTAACGAAGCACACACGGCGCGTAGCACACGAAGCCTGCATGGAAGCTGCGCGGGCTGCACTGGGGGCGGCATGACCAAAACGGATGTGTTCCACCAGCCAACTGTATCGGTCACTGAGAACAGCCCACTAAACAAATATTATCGACCCCCGGTTTCGCGGCGACGACTTGCACAGTTAGAGGCACAGACTGCCCAGACTTCCACGGCACCGGCTGCCGAGATCGTTGCACAGTTTGCACCGGCTGAGATCGTTGCACCGGCTGCACTCGACTTCAAAGCCTTGAGTGATGCTGACCTTGGTGCTGTAGTCACTGAGTCATTCTCTGCCCTGGAATTGCTGTCACGGCAAGCCCAGCGAGAACTACGTGAGCGAATGCTACCGGCATTGCAAGAGATCAAAGCGCGGTTTGCTGACGGTCGCATGACTGGCAGCCTGCACGAGTTTTACAAGGGACTGGGTATTAACCCGGCGACGGTGCGTAAGTGGGAATTTAGAGCGCGTGAGCAGGCGGCAAAGTTGTTGGAAGACCAGCCCGCACCGGACACGAAGCCCAGCGACGCGAACGCAGCGGATGCCGAACCTGAGAACGATGGTGTTCCGTTGTCACACCCCGAACCTGTCACGGAACCGGATCACTCCCCGGCGAATTATTCGGAGGAATGGTGGAAATCCGTAAGCGGGTTGCAGTTGGCCCTGATGGATGTTTACTTTAACGCCGTCAAAGCGGCAGCGGTTAAAAGCGAAGGCGGTAAATTCTTTAGCTTGGATGATTTCCTTGGGGACGATTCGCAAAGCATAATTGCAGAACTGCGTAGGGGGGTGGTGAGATTGCCCCGGTTGCTGGACGAATGGGAAACCAGACCCGATTCGGAATGGCTTGAATCGCTCCCACAAGAGATCGAACGCAGAGACAAGCTTAGAAAGAAGCTGTTGAACAAGCAGGTTCGGGCATGGTCGAATGCACACTGGAAAGCACAGAAAGCCCAGAAGGCCGAAATGGAAGAGGAATACACCGAAGAGGAGTACTCCGACGCAGACTTGGAGGCCGACCAAGCAAAACGACGCGAGCGGCGTGAGCAGGATCACGACGGCGCTCGACGTTGGGAAAAGCGTCAGGAGGAAGAAGACGCTCGCAAACTTGAGCGCATGGCAAGGATTATTTCCCTTGGTAAGAAATCGCTCGCAATGAAAGCACATCCAGATCACGGCGGGTCTACGGAAGAAATGCAGGCAATCAATGTGTCGGCAGACTTGCTAATGAAGAATCTGGGGCGTGTCATATGACGGCGACCACCACGAAGCGCAAGAGCGGACCCCAGCCCTTGACGGATCTCCCACCCGGATACGTGGGGAGACTTGTGCCGTCCACCTGGACAGACGAAGACAGGCGAGCGTATGCCAACACTGCTGCAATGAAACGGCAACGCGGGCGCACGATAGAGTTTGAGCAAGCATGGAAGCAATGCTGGTACTACTTCGCTAAGACGTTCGCAAAGGGGGAAGTGGTCACCCATCCCGGCGCGGTCCCGGAAGACTGGGACAAAGCAGCCTTGCTCTACAATCTGCTCCTGATGAAAGCACGGGCGCGGGGGATGCGTTTCCGATTGTCTGACGCTGGGATTGACCGCCCTACCATTCGGCGACTCGTGCGGGGACTCAAGCGCAAGGAATATCTGAGTGAGGCTGAAGACGTGCTAGTGAGATCGGCAGCTATCCGAATCACTGACAGGTCGAAAGGCGGGGACGATTACACGGTAGAGCTGCTGAGACCACCGAGCAAGGTTTCACGCGGTCAATCGTTCGTCAGTGCATGGAATCAGCCCTTCGTGTCCATGGCCGAGGAGAACGAAAAGCTACACTGGCGCGACAATTCGCTTGATGGTCTAGTTGATGAGTAAATACTCAGTTAGTGCATAGTTTGCACTCGGGGACGGTCACAAAAGGGGTACAGATTTTGTACCCCTTGAGTCTAAAAGGGTTACGTTTCGGCGACATTCAGCGACATTTAGACCCGCAAGGGGTACAGAATTTGTACCTGGGTCGATTATGTATCTTACCCGCGCCATTATTGACGATTCTGCACATTATTGGCGAAATTCGTGTCCACGAATCCATGAATACAAGGCGTAAAAGATTTGTGTCACTCTGCCTCTTCGTTTTCGTATGTCCCTGTGTGTACCTGTTCTCCCTCGCTTCGCTCGACAGTTTGTTATACGGGGACTCACTCAGGCGGTTTACAGCCTGTTCCCTCGAACGTCTGGCCATGCGCCACATCCCGGCGCGAACCCAGGGCGGGAACCGTCAAGGAATCACGCAAAGTCCGCACCTGAAGGAATAGCCACGGTCCCCGCCAGATCGGGAACAGGACGGATCAAACCAAGAGGAGAGGCAGAATCATACCAGCGAGTCGGACACGGGGACCGTACACGACTGGTGTCTGGTGTTGCGACAGGGAAGAGTTCACCCCGCCTTCACGAGTAATGCAATTCCCCACCCAATGAAGACCACGCCTACAAGTAGAAAAATCAACCGCCCAAACCATGTCGGAACTCTCCATTCAGATTGACCTTCGGCGTAGAAGTTCTTGCCAAAAATCCCCGCAGCAATACCAGCGATTCCGGCAACGATAAGAAATACTCCCATTCAGTAGCCTCTCCAAAGTTGTCGGTGCCTTCGCATTCCAGTCTATTCCCGGATTTCAAATCGGCCAGTTCCGGTCTGCTCTTAATGCCATCGACAACCACCCCGGACACCGGCTCGTGTACCGTCTGGTACCGTCCTGGTCCTCATCTCGTGCGAGCTGTCATGTGAACCGCGCTCGTGTTCGGTTTGGTCCCCGGCTCGTGTCCCACGGTTGGGACCGGGTATGGGGGGTCAAAAGATGGCGAACAACTCGGTCTTCGGGAACGCCGCCCAGTCCTGGGTACACCAGCGCACTTGGGGATTTCTCAGGTCAAATGGGTATAACGTTGAAAATAAATTAGTTACAGTGATTTAGGCATCTACTTTTGTTATACCAAATAGGCAGTGTTTCAGCGACAGCAACACCATAGATAGATTGCTACATAGGGTGGCAACCCGGCGACAGTCGGCGGTAAAGAGGCGATACCCCACCCGATTCCTACGCTATTCCCTGCGTTGGGGTCCCCAAAAAATTGGCGAACAGCGGGCAGAACTTTTCAGCCCCAAAAACTCTACCCGTCTGCATCCCAGCCCGCACCCGGCAGGCGTCCCCCGGCTGACGGATTCAGCGACACTGACTCATTGCGTTCTATTTTCAGGTCTATGCAGGTAGGGGGACACAGACTGTCACCGGCTTGCACTCCTCCCGCTGCCATTGTCATGGCCTGCCATCAATTCAGCGACATGGTAATAATGTCTTCCCAAAAAGCCTCCTATACAGTAGAGGGGTGTACACTGTCACGCTCTGCCGTCCCCGGCCCGCCATTGTCTGAGACTGCCACTTTTTCAGCGACATAGTCAGGTCCTTGGTGCTCCTCGTGTCTATCTCATTAGAGGGGAACACAGGGAACAAGATCGGCGAGGCGGGATGCCACGCGGTTGACTCTGCTTTCTTCTCCACTCCGGCACACTCCCAACGACAACCCAACCACCACCATCCGCCGCAACCCGGCGAGAAAGAGGATTCATGTCTTCAAATTCACAACTTACGAATCCGGGCGCGGCTCCCACCGGAACGGTTTTACTCACAACAAAGCAGGCTGCCACACAGCTTCAAATTTCACAGCGTTCCGTGTTCCGATTGCTCGAACGAGGCGACCTAAAATCGGTGAGCCTCGGGAAAAGTTTGCGCGTCCACGTGAGTGAGTTGGACAGGCTTGCGCGTGAGGGTGTGAAATCCCTTCGGAACACTCCTGTCAACCGCGCTGAACTCGACTCATACATTGACTCGGTCGAAGGCCCGCTCAGGTTTGTTCTGACCTCTTACCGCGATGCCTTGGACGGCAAGCCCTTCGATGTGGCGCTGGCTGACTCTACTGCTATCCGACTCGCCGCACCGTTGCTGCATGGCATCGATGTGAAGATTGCCAATCGCCAGTCTCCCACGAACGGTGAGCGCCTGGCTGTTCGATACCTCGGCTCGGCCTTGGTGAAGTTTAGCGAGGCGCAGGCGGCATGAGCATTCCCAAGAAGTCACGGGCAGTCTGTCACTCATTCATCTACGGCCCGAAGAATGCGGTCACGCCAACTAACAAGCCTGCGATGTTCAGCAGCGCACCCTTCGACACTGACGCCATGACCCCGATTGAGGCGATGAGCGCGGCGGCATATCAATGGCACAAAATCCAGCCGCACGCGCGTCACTGGCGCATCGCTCACACTCACACTCTCAGTGACAAGGCAATCTCACTCATGGGCAAGTCGAAGAAGGCGAGCGCACCGGCTTACTCGAAAGTCTTCATCTTGGAATACGTCCCCGAACGCGCAATGCGGAAACATCGGGGCGTGAACGATGAGGAGCTACACGGATTCCTGAAGTCAAGCTGGTATGTCGAAGAAACGGAGACAGCGCAATGAAGTTTGATGAAACAAAATACGAGGCAGCCTTGTGCCTCTCCCACATCCGGCACCCCGGACGATTCGCAGTTGAGGTAAATGGCAAGATCGGACGCGCCATCCGCATAGCCTGCCCGCTGGATGCTCACTCTCATGTATTGCAGGCGTCGGCGCTCCTGACTGGTCTGGCCGCATTGAAGAGGCAAGGTATTGCCAACGGACGCATTCTCGTATCCAGCGATGTGCGCACCTTCGTCGATGCGATACGCAACAACAGACGGGACCGCCTCTCACTGCCTATGCCAATGCGCGAACGTCTCCGGCAAGAGTTGCAAGAGTCCGCAATCACTTTCGAGTACAACGTGCAGCCCGCATCCCACATCGCCCTAGAGAATTGGCTCTATCGCAGCCCGCTGAAAATCCTGGACGACCTTCAGGGATTGCTTGAACAGCAGGCAGCGTAATTGAGTTCTGCGCACGCGACGGCGCGGAAGTCCGCGTGGATTTTCTTCCTTTGACCACGCGGGCAGAGGGACCACAGAGCGCAATGATCCATGGGTGTGGCAGTGCGCTCTGTGAGTCGCATCAATTTTTGCTTCAGGTTGTTTGCTCATGGCTTGAAGCGTCTGGCCGTCACCGAGAGGAGTGACGGCCTTTTCTATTGGGCGCGGCATATCATCCCGCGTCCACGCACCGCACGCACCACAACAACAGAAGAGAACACACACATGAGAAACACACCACATGAATCGCTGAACCCGAACAACGAATTCCAGTACATCGTCTTCATTGCGGGTTCTGGACAATATGCCGTTGTCATCGGAAAGCAGCATTACGGAAGGTTCGGAACATTGAACGAAGCAAAGGCCGTGCGCGATTCAGTATTGAATGCCCCGGCCCCACTGACGCCAGACCTTTACTTCAACCGCGAGGAATACGCCCGATGAGCAAGCCGACGAAGCAACGGCAGAAACCAGCGTTACCGCAGCACGAGTTGCGTATCATCAAGAACGTTCGCGGCCTGGAAGTGCGCAGGACTGCCAACGGTGCTCGAACCATCAGCGGATACTTCGCAACCTTCAACACCTTGAGCGATGACCTTGGCGGATTCGTCGAACGCATCAAGCCTGGGGCCTTCACGCAATCACTTCGAGATAACCCCGAAGTGCTGTGCCTCTACAATCACAACTCTGATTTGATCCTCGGTCGGGTGTCGAGTGGAACGCTCTCCGTTTCGGAAGACTCCATCGGTCTGCGCTTCAACGTCACGCTACCGGACACAACTTACGCGAACGACCTTGTTACCTTGATGGAGCGCGGCGACGTAGCGGCCTGTAGCTTTGCCTTCAACGTAGGGGAAGACGGCGACACCTGGGAGATCATCAGCGACAAGCTGGTGAGAACACTGGTATCAGTCCGGCTCTATGAAGGGTCCATCGTCGGCAGTCCAGCGTATCCGAACACGGTTGCAGATTTGCGGAGTTGTCCCGTAGCTCTACGCGGCAAGCTGAACGTGCGCAACCTGGATGCCGAGCAAGGTTCCGAGGTTGATCCTGATGACGACGGTGATGAGGATGACATCTGGAACGACTTCGACGAAGGTGACGATGAGGACTTCAGATGCGCTTACCGTTGTGAACTCTGCTCACTGGCGCAGCATTCGCACTTGAGCAATCTCACGGAAGACGACCCAGCCGCACGGTCGAAGAAGAAGATCACGCGGGCGAAGTCCAATCTGTCAGAGGATGACTTGATGCAGGAGCAGCAGCGTTGCGCATATCGCTGCGCAGCTTGCCGGTCTCTCCTCGGTGGTCACTTCCCCGCGCCGAATGCAGTGAATGAGGACGATGCGGACGCCCGCGCCCACGCGCATCTTCTCTCGCTTCGTCGTCGATAGTTCCCACTTCACAACTTTCTGAACATCCGAGGCCACGGTGACCGCGCCGTGCGCCTATGCCTACACCTGTCTTTGAACATCGAAAAGGAAAATCACATGCCTAGTCTCATCACGCTGCACACGCAAAAAAACGAAGTCCTCCACCGCGCACAAGTCGCACTCGACACTCACGGAAGTAAATCGGAACAGTATCGAGCCTTGGTGAAAGAAGCCGAGACAATCCAAAGTGACATCGATTCTTTGAATCGCATTGATCGCGCACTCGGAAGCACACCGGCTCCTGCTCCCATCGCAGTTCCGGCAATCATAAGTGAAACGTCTGAGAGTCGCAGGGCAAAAGTCAATGCAGCCGCGCGTAGCTTCTTCCGCAATGGCATTGCTGGCTTGAAGCCAGAACAACGTGACTTGCTGACGACCAGTGACACAACGGGCGGCGCACTGGTAAGCCAGTCCTTCGATGAAATCTTTACGGACGCAGCCAAGTATTTTGGAAACGTCTGGAATCTGGTGAACCGCAAGGACTCGGCAACCGGCGAGCCGATGAAGCGAGTCGTAGCAGATGACACTTCCCGCACGTTCTCACTGCTCACTGAAAGCACCACGAGTGCCTACGGTGTGAAGCAGACGCCGACTCTGTTCTCGAACATCGACGGCACAGACACTCTGGTGTCGAGCATTGTCTACAGCATTCAAGAGCTGGATGATGCCTTCGACCTGGAAACATTCTTGACTCGGAACGCTGGCCCGGCAGTGTCCCGCGCGTGGGAACATGCCATCACGCTGGGACTCGACAACGGTACTTCCACGGCGCTGCCCAACAGCCCCGCTGGTGGTCTCCTGGGTGGTATCTCAGCAGGAGTGACGCAGACGGCGGGGACACTCGCGGCGGGTATCACCTATGCGCAATTGAACTCCCTCGCGTCTTCAGTGGATCGTGCCTACTACGCGAATGGTTCCTTCATGGCCAGCCCTTCGGTCGAATCGGCGCTTCGTGCTGAAGTCGATAGCACCGGGCGTCCCCTCTATTCGGTGGACAGCGAAGGTTTCCTCGTGATCGCGGGCAAGCGTCTCTGGGCTAACAACGCCATGGCCGCGAACGGTACGGCATCCACTCCGCTGGTGCTGTTCGGCGACTACTCGAAGGCTTACAACGTGCTGAACGCTGGTGGTCTGAAGGTCAAGGTCATCACCGAATCGCAGACGACGAACATCTTCACACGCGAGATGGTCATGTACACGAGGCTCGGTGCATCGGCAGCTCTTTCGACTGCCGTCAAGTCTCTCGTGAGCGCAGCCAGCTAACCACGGTGAACACCTGGAACACCGAACCAGAACCAAAAACAAAAGTCCCACCAGTTAGCCAATCCCGGCTCGCTGGTGGGACCTTTTTCGTTTGTGCCTGCTACCAGTTGATTGCGTTGACGACTGGCAGGACGTTCTCTGCACTCATGGCATCAAGGTACCGCTGCGTGCTTTTCAGATCGGAATGCCCAGCCATGCGCTGAGTAGTCTTCAGATCGACACCGGCCCGTAACAGCGTCGTGACATAGGTGCGGCGGAAACGGTGGAGAGTCCATTCGGCGCATTCCTTCTCCCGTCCAAGGCACCCTTTGCAGTGTCCGCAGTTGAGACCGTTGTTCTTCGCCAGTCTCTTCAATTGGCGCAATAGGTGTGTATTCGGTTTGTCGGATGCCGTGCCGAGAATCAGCATGGTACCTGGATGCGATTCCTTCCACGCAGTCAAGCGGGCGCACAGATCGGCATTCACCGGGACGTTCCGCTGTTCCTTGTCTTTCACCTTGAACGTGTAACCGGCCCGCACCTTTCCCCGGACAGTAAACATGCACTGGTTTAGATCGGCCCATTCAGCGTGAATCAATTCCTGATAGCGAAGCCCTAGCTGCTGTGCGCAGTCGATTGCAAGCCGCATGTAGTCGTCTGCGGCATTCCGTAGCTGCTCCATTTGTCCCGCGTCATATGTGTTCACTGCCTTCTCTTCATACGTGGGACGGTCACCCTTTTCGAGTCCTTCGACGGTCACCTTGGCGAATCGCAGGAATGCCAACAGACGGCCATACTTGTTATGCACCGTGCGGTCTCCATTGCCCCGCTCACTCTTGAGCCATGAGCAGAAGTGCAGGACATCCGCGCGGGTTATCTTCGACGTATAGACAACCCCGGTAGCCTTGCGGAACTCCTCAATCACTTGCCGTGCGTCGTCTGCGGATTCGACCCGGCCCAGCTTTTCGCAGTGCAGGATGTATGCAGCGGCGGCATCCTTGAGCAGCGACGGGATACCGTTCTTTCTCGTGGCAATGTGCCGCTGTGCCCTCGCGTGCTCCGTGGTGGTCTCAGTCTCGCTCACCTGGATGCGCTGGGCTTCGACAGCCGCACGCAAAGCCTGTGCAGCATCGCGGGGATGGCACGAGTCTACAGGCTGGTACACCTTCTTTCCATGGACGTAGGACCGAAGGAAAAACTTGCCTTGGGGATAGGTGACTTCGACACCGTTCTCCACCACGGCACCCGGCTTGACTTCGTAATCCCCGTGATTCATGTGGAACTGCGCTGGGAAGTAGCGCCATCCGGCTGGGGTTTTCGTCTTCCACATTAGGGTGATTGTGCGGTCTGTGCTTGTCTTCGGCATTGTGCTGGTCTCCGGTGGTGGTCCCACTCAGAAGACCATACAGGACCACGCAGGACCATGCAAGTCGTACCCCACGAAACCCCGCGTATTTATTGGCTGTTTACCACTGGAAAAGAACCCCCGCCTCCCTCCGTTTTGGTTTTTCCACAAGCTGTAGAGCCGTGCCCTTTCAGAGACTGATTTATGCAGCCGGTTCCAAGCGTTCGCTTTCGTATACTGAGAACAAGGCATGGCCTCTCCCACTCCCGCCGAAGCGCTTCTGATCCACATCTCCGGTCACGACGGCCCCGGCATCACGGCCACCTGCACCGCGATTCTCGCTGCGCATAACGCAACGATCCTCGATATCGGCCAAGCCGTGGTACACGAGAACCTCGCGCTGGGCATCCTGATTGAAGCCCCTGACCCGGAGCAGCTCACCGCGTTGAAAGCAGCCCTCCATGACCGCATGGCCGAACTCGGCCTGCACGCACGCTTCACTCGCATCCGTGCGAAAGCCCTTGCGCATTGGACGCAGGGCATAGGCAAAAGCCATTTCGTCATAACCCTGCTTGGCCGATCCATCTCTGCGGCCATCCTCGCCGGCGTCAGCCGGGTGCTGGCCGCGAGCAGCTTCAATGTCGACCGCATCGAGCGGCTGTCGGCGCAGATTTGCTGGCAGGAGTGCGGTCAGTCCCCGGCCACCGGAGAGCCGGCAAACGCCTGCATCGAGTTGGCCGTAAGCGGCGACGCAGCGCAGGAAACGGCGCTGCGCTGCCAGTTGCTCAGCGTTGCGCAGGAGTTCTCCATCGACATCGCCTGCCAGCGCGAGGGCATCTTCCGCCTCAACCGCCGCCTGTTTGCCTTCGATATGGACTCCACGCTGATCCAGGGCGAGGTCATCGACGAACTGGCTCGCCTGGCCGGCGTCGGCGAGCAGGTGGCGCGCATTACCGAGGCTTCCATGCGCGGCGAGCTCGACTTCGACCAGAGCTTCACCCGCCGCGTCGGACTGCTCAAGGGCCTGCCCGCCGAGCAGGTTTATTCGCTGCTCGGCGCCATTCCGCTCGCCGATGGCGCGGAGCGACTTTTCCGCGCGCTCAAATTGCTGGGCATGAAGACAGCCATTCTCTCTGGAGGATTCAACTTCTTCGCGCGCTCGCTGCAGGAGCGCTTCGGAATCGACCATGTCTACGCCAATGAACTGGAGATCGTCGATGGCGAGGTCAGCGGTCGCGTCATTCCGCCTATTGTCAACGGCGCCCGCAAGGCGCAGTTGCTGAGCGAGATCGCCGCACGCGAAGGCATCTCCCTCGAACAAGTAGTCGCCGTGGGAGATGGCGCCAACGACATCCCCATGCTCTCGCTCGCCGGCATGGGCATCGCCTACCGCGCCAAGCCGAAGGTGCGCGAGCAGGCCGACCACTCCATCTCGCGGCTCGGCCTGGACGGACTGCTCTACCTGGTCGGCTTGCGCGACCGCGATTTGCCTGCCCACGAAGCGCTGCAGCAGGATGGGCACGGCACAGTATCCTTAAAGTAGATGCCCCCCATCCTCAACGCACAATCCGTGACCAAGCAATTCGGCGCTACACCGCTGTTCAAGAACATCAGCCTTACCGTGGACGACGGCGACCGCATCGGCCTGATTGGGCCTAACGGCGCAGGCAAGTCCACGTTGCTTGCGGTGCTGGCAGGGCAGGTTGAGCCGGATTCCGGTGAAGTCGCCGTGCGCAAGCGGGCTCGCGCGGCTTATGTCCCGCAGGACTCGCGCTTTGCGCCCGGGCTGAGCATCCGCCAGGTGCTGGAGCAGGCGCTCGCCAACGCACATGTCAACGAGGCTGAGCGCGAGGGGCGGCTGCGGGAGCTCACAGGACGCGCCGGCTTTGCGGACCTCAATGCGGAAGCGGCCTCGCTTTCGGGAGGATGGCGCAAGCGGCTGGCCATTACCGAAGCAATGGTTATTGAGCCGGAGGTGATGCTGCTGGATGAGCCAACAAATCACCTGGACCTGGCAGGCATCGAGTGGCTGGAAGAACTGTTGCGCACGTCCTCCTTCGCGGCCGTTACCGTGAGCCACGACCGCTACTTCCTGGAATCGACATCCAGCCAGATTGTCGAGTTGAATCGCATCTTTGCCGACGGACTGTTCCGGGTGAAGGGGACTTTCAGCAGGTTTCTGGAAGAGAAGCAAGCCTACCTCGAATCGCAGAGCCGCCAGCAGGAGAGCCTGCGCAACCGCGTCAGGACGGAGATTGAGTGGCTGCGGCGCGGACCCAAGGCGCGGACAACAAAATCGAAAGCGCGCATCGACACGGCCAACGAGATGATTGGTCAGCTAAAGGCCATGGACACGCGCACCATCGTCAACACCGCGGGCATCGACTTCGAGGCCAGCCAGCGCAAGACCAAGCGCCTTGTCGAGTTTGAGAATGTGGCGCTGGCGGTGCCTGTATCCGAGTCGACCGAAGAACAAGCATCAGAAGGCCAGCAGCGCCTGCTTTTTACCGGGCTCAACTTCATCCTGACTGCCGGGATGAAGGTCGGCCTGGTGGGGCCAAATGGAAGCGGAAAAACCACGCTGCTGCGGCTGCTGCGCGGCGAGATCGAGCCTGCCGAGGGAACCATCAAGCGCGCCGAGGCTCTGCGCATGGTCTACTTCAGCCAGATGCGCGAGCTGGACGAGGACCTTACGCTGCGGCGAGCGCTGGCGCCTGAGGGCGATGGTGTTATCCACCAGGGACGCACCGTGCATGTCGCCAGTTGGGCCGCGCGGTTCCTGTTTACAGGCGAACAGCTCAACCAGCCCGTCCGCAATCTGTCTGGCGGCGAAAGAGCCCGCGTACTCATCGCAAAGCTCATGCTGGAACCGGCCGACGTTCTGCTGCTCGATGAGCCGACCAATGATCTCGACATTCCCACGCTCGAGATCCTGGAAGAGAACCTCCTTGATTTTCCTGGTGCGCTGGTGCTGGTGACGCACGATCGCTATCTGCTCAACCGCGTGTCTTCGACAGTGCTGGGCCTCGACGGTCGCGGCAACACGGGCCGCTTTGCCGATTATGCGCAATGGGAAGACTGGCTGGAGGAGCAGGACGAGTTTGAGAAGAGTGGCGCGGGAGAGCGCAAGACAGACCGCCGGGTGGATGGTTCGAGCACCGGACAGCAGACCGGCGCTGGAGCAACGCCGCCAACAGGCGGAAAGAAGAAGCTCTCCTATCTTGAGGCGCGCGAGTTTGCAACCATCGAGCAGCGCGTTGAAGAGTCCGATGCACGGCTGGCCGCCGCACGCGCCCGCGTGGAGCACCCGGATGTGGCGATCAACGCCGCCGCGCTCCAAGAGGCCTTGCAGGAACTCGACGCCGCGCAGCACGAGAACGACGCTCTCTACGCACGCTGGGCGGAACTGACGGAAAAGGCGGGATAATCTGTTCCGGCCGGGGGCTCCGGCCAACGTCGACATGGTAGCGCTATCGGCTATAATTCGCTCCGCGAAAGGTTGGGTCTCCAACATGCGGACGAATGCCCTGCGGATTGCTGCGGCGCTTCTGGCGCTTTTGTTTGGTTACGCGCGCCCGGCATTTACACAGGAGCCGGTGAACCCGGACCCGGTGCCCGTGAACCCTCATGCCACGCCCGAGGCGCGGGCCCTGCTCAAATATCTTGCTTCCATCTCCGGCCAGGGGATCGTCACCGGGCAGCACAACTATCCCAACACCGGAGCCCACTACACTGAACTCGCCTACAGCATCACGGGCAAATATCCTGGTCTGTTCGGACAGGACTTCGGCTTCTCCGGCGGGGATGACAAGGACTCCGTGCTGTCGCGCCAGGCCATGATCCTGGAAGCCGAACGCCAGTACCACAACGGCGCGGTGATTACGCTCACCTGGCACGAGGTTCGTCCCACCGACGACGAGCCTGTGACCTTCCACGACAGCGTACAGGGGCACTTGAGCGATGGCGAGTGGAAGGAGCTGCTGACTCCGGGCACGCCGCTCTACAACCGCTGGTGCGCCCAGGTGGATGTGGTGGCCGGATATCTGCGTCAATTGCAGGACGCCCATGTGCCGGTGCTGTTCCGGGCATATCACGAGATGAACGGCAGCTGGTTCTGGTGGGGCGGGCGGCCGGGCAAGGATGGCTCCGCGGCGCTCTACCGCCAGATTTACGACCGCTTCGTCAACGTGCATCATCTCGACAACCTGGTCTGGGTGTGGAACGTGAACGCGCCAGGCGGCAGTGCCGGTCCGATCGCCGACTATTATCCCGGCGCGCAGTTCGCAGACGTGGTCAGCATCGACATCTACAGCTCGTTCAAGCAGGACTACTACGACAGCATGCTTGCCCTGGCCGCGGGCAAACCGATTGCGCTGGCCGAGGTGGGCGGCATGCCGAGCCCCGAGATACTCGAAAAGCAGCCGCGCTGGGCCTACTTCATGACCTGGAGCGAGTTCATTCAAACCGGCAACAAAGCGAACCAGGCGAATGCTGTCTACCACTCGCCGCGCGCCGTGAATCGGGGCGATCCGCGCCTGGCCGGGTCTATGACAGCGATCCGCATGCTCTGCCTGGAGCCGCGTGTTGCCTCGCCGCCGGCAACGCAATAACGGGAGGCCAATCGAGTGTTGTGGTCTCCCACCCTTTCGCCAGAAAAAAGGCGAAAGGATTGTGCACGGGCGATGCGAGCTGGTGAAGCCGGCGAGGGCTCGGAGGCTAGCGCTCGCCCCAGCTCAACTTTGTGCGCAGAGCCTCAAAGAAGCTGCTTTCGTTGAGCCGCACGAGCTTGACGGTGTGGACGGAGCGCTGGCAGCGAACCTCGTCTTCGCGCTGGAGCTCAACCGCCTGCTGGCCATCGACGGTGAGCAAGGCAGTGTTGGGAACTCCCACAACCCGCACAGTGAGCGACGCGTCGCCGCGCACGACAATGGGGCGCAGGGTAAGCAGGTGCGGACAGATGGGTGTAACCACCATGGCGTCCACGTCCGGAGTAAGGATGGGGCCGTTGGCGGCCAGGTTGTAGGCGGTCGAACCAGTGGGAGTGGAGACGATGACGCCGTCGGCGCGAAAATCAGCCACTTTTTTGCCGTCGAGCTCGACGGCGAAATCGCCCATGCGGGCTATATCGCCCTTGGAAACGACCACGTCGTTCAGCGCCTCAAAGCTGGAGTGCAACGCACCGGCGCGCCACAGCTCCGAGTGCAGCATGGTGCGCTCGTCCAGGTCGTAGCAGTCCTTGCACCAGCCGTCGAGGGTCTGGTACAGATTTCCCAGGCGCACCTCCGTGAGGAAGCCCAGAACACCCAGATTGACGCTGAGAATCGGCGTTCCTGTTGCGGCAAAGATGCGCGCTACGGAGAGCAGCGTGCCGTCCCCGCCCAGCACGATCACCAGTCCCGGCGCACTGGCAGGCATGGCGGCGCGCTCGATCACCGGAGCAGCCGTCGTGTACTTGCCGCCCTCGTGATCGAGCAGGGGCTCATACCCGCGCTGGCGCAACCATTCGATCAGCTCCGGCAATACCCGGGTGAGCTCTTCCTTTTGCGGCTTTGAAACAATCGCGACGCGGATCATGCACTCCCAGTGTACCGGACCGCATGCGCCGCCAGCGGAAAGCCGACGGCCTCCTGCGGTGGGGCGGGCGGCGCTTGCGCGCCATTAGAGCTGCTTGCTTCGGCGGGCATACAGCAAAAACTCGCGGTTGCCTTCCGCGCCCGTGATGGGCGATGAGATCGTCTCAACGACTTCCCAGCCCAGAGACCGGACGCAATCGGCCACCCGGTCAATGGCAATCTGGTGAGCCTCGGGGTCGCGCACAATGCCGCCCTTGCCCACATGGCCTCGCCCGGCTTCAAACTGCGGCTTTACCAGGATCACCGCCTCCTGAAGCACAGGCGCAGCCGCCAATACCGGCGGCAGGACCAGTGTGGCCGAAATAAACGAAACATCCATGACCAGCAGCGACAGTTGCGGCGCGCCCGGTTGAGCGGCAAGGGCGTCCGGCTCCAGCAGTCGCGCATTGGTGCGTTCCACCAGCCGGACGCGGGGATCGTTGCGCAGCTTCATGGCGATTTGACCGAACCCCGTGTCGACTGCTGTGACGTGCGCCGCGCCGTGCTGCAGCAGGCAGTCGGTAAACCCGCCTGTGGAGGCGCCCACATCGAGGCACTCCCTGCCGTCAACGGCGATCTGCCAGTGTTCCAGCGCATGAGCCAGCTTCAGTCCTCCACGGCTCACGTAAGGCTGTTCCTCGCCCAGAATCCGGAGGGGGGCATCCTCGGAAATTGCCGTCCCGGGTTTGTCCACTTTCTGCTCGCCAACCAGCACCCGCCCGGCCAGGATCAGCGCACGGGCACGCTCGCGGCTGGGAACGAGCGCACGCTCCACCAGCGCCAGATCGACGCGGATCTTCTTTGCGATCGGTTTCTTTTCCAAACACGGCCTGCCTTGGCGATCTTAAAACGCCGAAAGGCCATCCCGTCGCGCGGAATGGCCCTTTGCTTTCTTCATGACGGGCAGAATCCCTATGACGCTATTGCGGCAACAACCGGCAATCTGCAAGCGTGCCTGAGTTGCTGGCCCCAGGCAGATAGCAAGGCTGGCCGTAACCAGGCCGGCGGCTGAGCGTGTTGGAGTTCCCCGAGGAACCTGTCTGAGTAGTGACGCGGACATCCACAATGTTTCCTTCCACCAGGACCGTTGTATCCACGATGTCCAGATCGGTGCGGAGGATGGTCAGGTAGGGACTATCCGGGGAAGCTACATAAACCTTGCCGAACTGCGAGTTCTGGGTCGAAAGCACGGTGCGAGGATGACCAGTCGTCGGCAAGACCTTTTCCACTGTATGGCTGCCCAGGGCAACGATGGTCACGGTCTGGTCGGTCTGGTTGGCCGTGTAGGCGCGGCTGCCGTCAGCCAGCACGGTCACGGAAGCGGGGTTATTGCCCACCGGAATCGTGAAAGTGGTGCCGAAGGTCGAGCTGTCATTGCCGTATTCGTCTTCGCTCACGTCGATAACGCTGATGGTTCCCCCGTCATAGTTGGCCACAATCAACTGAGAGCTCGCAGGATTGTATTCGGCGTAGACCGGACCGGCGGTTGCGGTCATTCCGCTGGTGCCGTTGGGGGGAGTAATTCCCGTCGCAGTCACCGCATTCAGCGAAAGCGGGAGCGTGGGATGGCAGTACACCGTCTGGCCATTCTGATTCTGGAACGGCGTGCAGGCATCCAGCGTGTTGTTCTGGCTGTTGATCACCGTAATGGTGTCGTCGCCACGGTTCAAAACGAACAGCCGCTTGGAGTCGGAGCTCTCTATTCCGTATACCGGGCACCTACCCACGGGAATATTCGATGAGACCGTGTCGCTGGAGAGTTCGATACCGTCTGCCTCGCCTGTCGGCCCCGTGGCGGGGGAGTTGTTGCAGGCCACGCCGCTCGCAACATTTCCCTGCGTGAGCGCAAAAACACGCTGGCCGATGGAAGGCGGGCCCACAACCATTACAGGCGTAGCATGCACAGGAATGGCCAGCTTGAACGATTGGGGGAACCCGCTAAAAAAATCCACTACGTTCCCATTCAGATCGGCTACGTACATTCCCGACGATGGCGAAAACAGATCTACCGGCTCCGCAGTGGGAGGGAGCGTCGTGTAATCCACCTGTTTAGCCTGCAGATTACTGGAAATGGGGAAATTGCTCAAAGTCCCGTCGCTATTGACGGTGTAGCCATTGCCGCCGACTTGATCGATGGTGAAGGTCAAGGGGCCGACACCGATGGGCGCCAGAGCCAGCACCGAGTCGCCGGAGTAGTCGATGATGGTGGCGACGCCCGGCGTTGTTGGAGAAGGCGCTGAAACAACTACCGCGTAGGATGACGGTTGCGCAGCCGGCCCGCTGGGTGTAACGGGCGTAACGACGGGCCGATAGTTACTGCCGCACCCGGCAATCAGGGTCACAACGGCAAGTGCCGCGCCCCATTGAACCAACCGCGCTCGCGCCTGGCCTAAATTCATGGGAATCATACTCATTCAGTTCGTTCCTGCTTACTGTGTGATTGTAAATCAGGCAGCCGGGGGTGCTGTTCCATTAGACGTCTTGAGAGGTCGGAACGGTATCTGCGCTGAACAGCCTGCCGCCGCCTGAACCCTCGCCTTGAGGCAGTGCGGTGTTGAGAAGGGCCCGGAATCAGTGTCCAGGGGTGCTACCAATCACCTCCACGACCGGGATAGCCGTCCCGTTCCAGCTTTCTTCGCCGTCGTGGTTGAACCTCTGCCCGGCATTGTCCCAGTGCAGATGGGTTAATGAGCCGCCGCCTTTCTCGTAGGCATAGGTTTTGCCGTCGTCTGAGAAGAGGGCAAATTGCGCATCCGCCCCCGGGTAAATCTTCACCCGCTCGATGGCCTGCACCTCGTGCGTACTCTCCACCGGAGCTCCCAATGGAACAATCGAACCGGCCCGGACAAACAGAGGGATGGTATCGATGGGGGCCTGCACCGTGATGGTCTGGCCGCCTTTCACGCGCTCGTTGGTCCAGTAGTTGTACCAGTCGGCTCCGGCAGGTAGATAGACTTCCCGGCTGGTCGCTCCCTGCTCGGTGACCGGCGCCACAAGGAACGCCGGTCCGAACATGTATTCGTCGCGCAGATCGGCCACCTTGGGGTCGTAAGGGAAATCAAGCGGCAGCGCCCGCATAAAGGGTGCGCCAGTCAGCCAGGCCTGATAGCCGAGCGAATAAATATACGGCATCAACTGGTAGCGAAGGCGCAGGTACTTCTCCAGAATTGGCTCCGCCTGCTTGCCGTAGGACCATACCTCGTTTGCAATCCGGCTGCCGTGGCTGCGCATGATGGGCAAAAAGGTGGCGTACTGGAACCAGCGCGTGTAGAGCTCCGGGTAGTCGTCGTAGCCGCCGACATTGTCCCTTGCATCGGACGGGTCAAGCAGCGGCGGATGGGCCGGGTGGTGCTCTGCGGGCAGGTATTGCCAGCCACCGGTGTCGTTGGACCAGTAAGTGAGCCCGGAGGCTGCGAAATCGAGGCCGGTGGGAATCTGGCGGCGAAGCGTGTCCCAGGTAGGATAGATATCCGACGACCAGAAGATGGTCCCGTTGCGCTGCGCTCCGGTGTACGCATCCCGCGACAGAATCAGGGCTCGCCGCTCCGGCTGGTCCCTGCGAAATCCATCGTAAAGCGCCGCCGTGTGGAAGAGCGGGTAGACGTTGAAAAACTGCGTTCCCGGACCGATGTGGTAGTAAGCACCATTCGGAGGAAGGTCGGGCTCTGTCTCATCTGCCCAAAGCGAATCGAATCCCCTGCTGACGATATTGTCGCGAATGGTCTGCCAGTACCACCTGGCTGCC
>CAYUJM010000022.1:0-38512 GCA_964445025.1 uncultured Occallatibacter sp.
GCCAGTTGCGCAAGTCGCCGGCCTTCACGCTCACCGTGATTGTGACGCTGGCGCTAGGTATCGGCGCCAACGCGGCGGTCTTCACGCTCTTCGACCAGGTGCTGCTGCGCATGCTCCCCGTCGACCGGCCGAAGGAGTTGGTGCGCTTCAAATGGACCGGCTACTTCTCGGGGTCGTCCAGCAGCTTTGGCGGTAGCCAACACGATTTCTTCTCCTATCCGATGTACAAAGACCTGCGTGATCAGAACCAGGTTTTCGCCGGCGTGCTCGCTGCTGACAGGACCGGCGTTGGCGTCTCGTGGCGCAACCAGGCGGAGAGCAAAGATGCGGAGGTGGTCAGCGGCAATTATTTCCAGGTGCTTGGACTCAGGCCCGCCGTGGGCCGCTTGTTCTCGCCGCAGGACGATACCGCGAAGAATGCCAATCCTGTCCTGGTGCTCAGTTACGACTATTGGAAGACGCGTTTCGCCGCATCGCCGGATGCAGTGGGCCAAACAGTGCTCCTCAACGGCCACTCCTTCACCATTCTCGGCGTCGCGCCGCAGAACTTCGACTCCGCCATCGGCGGCTACCGCCCCGGGGTGTTCATCCCCATGAGCATGGTCGAGATCGCCATGCCATGGATGACGCCGCGGGACGACTTGAACAACCACCAGTCCATCTGGCTGACGATTGTCGCGCGGCTCAAGCCGGGTGTGACGATGGCGCAGGCGGAAGCCGGCCTGGGACCGCTGTGGCATTCGCTGCGTGCGTATGAATTGACGCTCTATAAAAGCCATTCCGAGCGCTTCCGCAAAGGGTTTCTCGACGACTCGCAACTCCATGTTTTGGACGACTCCAGAGGATTCAACCCCGGCCGCATGGAACTCCAGACGCCGTTGATCATCCTGATGAGCATGGCCGGATTGCTGGTGGCCATGTGCTCCATCAACGTGGCCACACTGCTGTTGCTACGGGCTGCCGGACGGACGCGCGAAATGTCGATGCGTTACGCTCTGGGTGCGAAGCCAATCAGGATAGTCTCGCAGTTGCTTGTCGAAGGCGGTCTCCTTGGCACGGCCGGAGCGGCTGCGGGACTTGCGCTTGCGCCGATGGTGGCCGGCGTACTGGTTCGCCTCATCACCAGTTCCGACCCCGGCCAGGAGCCTTACTCCACAGCGATCGACATCCGCGTTCTCCTGTTTACCTTGGCTGTTTCGCTGCTGGCCAGTCTGCTGTTCAGCATCGCGCCGGTCTTCCACTTCCTGCGTCCTGATCTGGCCAACGCACTGCGCCAGAATGCCGGGACAGCCTCGAAGAATTCGCAGCGCTTCCGCAAGCTCGCTGTGGGAGTGCAGATTGCGCTCAGCGTTGTGTTGTTGGGAGGCGCCGGACTGTTTGTGCGCACGCTCGATAATCTGCGCCACCAGCAGGTGGGCTTCGATACGTCGAACCTGGTCACATTTAATCTCGATCCCACCAGTTCCGGATACGGGGAAGACCGCACGGCGCAGATCGTTACCGGAGCGCTCCAGCGGCTGAGCGGAATTGCCGGCGCCGTCTCCGCCGCTGCCACCGATGATCCGGAGCTTCAGGGAGATTCGAGCGGCTCATCCTTCTCGATCCAGGGATACAAGCCGGCCGAAGGTGAAGAGATGAATTTCGAGGACGGCAGAATCACCGCCGGCTACTTTGCCACGTTGCATCAACCGCTGCTGGCGGGCAGGGAACTCACTCCTGCGGACACGATGGGGCAGCCCAATGTCGCGGTCGTGAATATGGCGCTGGTCAAACGCTTCTTCGGCACGCCGCAGAACGCGCTGGGCCGGATCATTGCCGAAGGTGACCGCAGCGCGAAGTTCGATACGACGATTGTCGGCGTGGTCGGCGATACAAGGCACGAGAACCTCACCACCGAACTAGGGCCCGCCGTTTACCAACCCTATCTGCAGCAAAAGCATCCTGGCGGAGTCGAGGTGTACGTTCGCACGGTGCAGACTCCGGAGACTGTCGAGGCGGCGATCCGCCAGGCCATTCATCAGCTCGATGCCACACTGGTAGTCGACGACCTGCGCACCATGGAACAGCGGATCGACTCCAGCGCATCGGATCAGCGCGCGCTCGCATTCCTTGCCATTGGATTCTCGTTGCTGGCCATGCTGCTGGCCGCGGTTGGGCTTTACGGTGTGCTGGCTTACGCCACGGAGCAGCGTACTCGCGAAATCGGCGTGCGGTTAGCGCTTGGTTCACGGCGCATCGGCGTGATCTTGCTGGTCGTGCGCGAAATGGCGCTCATTGCCGCGATTGCGGTTTTGGTCGCGCTGCCGTCCGTGGTCGGCTTGGCACAACTGTTCCGCAGTCAACTTTACGGCGTCGCGACATTTGATCCGATTACGTTGGGTGGCGCATTGTTTCTCACCATGGTCATGGTCGCTCTGGCAGCGGCGCTGCCTGCGCACCGAGCCGCAAATGTTCAGCCGATGAAGGCGTTGCGCAACGAGTAGCGGAACGCGCCGGGTATGCACTCGCGAGAAAGGAGATTTCCAATGCGATCGATCTTTGAGGACCTGCGTTACGCTCTGAGGCAGTTGCGGAGATCGCCTGGATTCACGTTTACGGCAGTGGCCGTGCTGGCGCTGGGCATTGGCGCAAATATCGCCGTATTCACAGTGATGAATGGGATTCTGCTGCGCCCGCTGCCTTATATGCATTCCGATCGAATAGTGACGGTGGAGCTTGCCGCCCCCATGCCCTTTTTCGTGATGACCTACGCCAACATGTTGCAATTGCGCGATGCGGCTGGGCACGGTTTGCAGATGGGAGCCGCTCTCGGCGGCTCGATGGCCAGCATTGTTGGGCCTGGCGGACGATTGCAGGTGGAGCGCACGGACGTGGACGCGAACCTGTTGCCCACACTGGGCGTGCAGCCCATCCTGGGCCGCGTTTTCCGCGAAGAGGAGATGGAAAAAGGCCGCGACCACGTCGTGCTGCTGGGCGAAGACGTATGGCGCAAGCTGTTCTTGAGCGATACCCAAATCGCGGGTAAGACGGTGACAATCCGCGGCGATTCCTACACCATTCTTGGCGTAATGCCGCATGGCTTTGCGTTTCCAGCCGGCGAGAATCCTCTGCAGATCTGGTCGCCGGCTGAGATACCTGCTGCGGCCCGATCGGCAATGAGCGGTGCTGCCGCGAAATACCCCTATAGCGTTTATGCTCGGCTGCCTGAGGGCATGACGCAGGCGCAGTTGGCCGATGTGTTCAACCGCGCGCAACCCGCGATCGCCAAAGAGGTGCCTAAGGACGACGAAGAGTGGCCCACGCGCGTGAAAGTCGCGGGCTACCAGGATTCGCTGAACTCCGAAGCGCGCAAGCCGCTGTTTCTCCTCGCAGGTGTGGTCTTCGGCATCTGGGCTCTTGCCTGCCTTAACGTGACCAGCCTTATGCTCGCCCGTGCCGTCTCTCGCGTGCGTGAACAGGCGGTGCGCTCCGCTTTGGGCGCCAACCGCATGCGTCTGCTGCAGCAGTCCATTGTAGAAAGCCTGCTTTTGAGTGGCATTGGCGCGCTGGCCGGCATGCTGGTGGGCCAGTCCGTAATTAAATTGTTGTGGCATCAGATTAACCGGAATCTGCCCCTGACCTCCGCCATCCAGGTGGACTGGCGCGTGATGGCCGCGCTGGCCGCGCTCACGCTGGTCACGGCTGCTATCACGGGCATGGTCCCCGCGCTGCGCGCCTCACGGCGCAATGTGCAGGAGTCGCTGCACGGTGTGACCACTACCGCCTCGGCGAGCCAGAATCGGACGCGTGAAATTCTCGTCGTTGCGCAACTGGCTCTCACCCTCGTCTTTCTCGTCGGAGCGGGGTTGTTTCTGCGCACGATTCATGCCCTGCGCCAGGTGCCGCTCGGCTTCTCGCAGCAGAATGTTCTCACCGGGGGCATCATCCTCAATAAGGGTGGGCAACTGGAAGAACTCGCGGGATCGCCCGATCAAACGACCAACGTTGTCCGCACAGACTATCTGCCGCTCCTGGAACGCCTGCGCGCTATTCCCGGTGTTCAGGTGGCCGCGCTCAGTTCCGTGCTGCCGCTGCGCAGCGAGATGAGCGTGAACATAATTACCAATGTCGATCACAAGGAGGCGCCGTTTTCGCAGCAGCCGCGAGGGGATGGCCGGCTGGCATCTGCGGGTCTGATCGATGCGTTGGGAATCCCCATGCGCCGCGGCCGCTTCTTTACCGAAGACGACACAGCCAGTGCTCCCGCGGTCGTGGTCATCAATCAAGCATTTGCGAATAAGTATCTGCCCGGCCAGGATGCTATTGGGCACACTCTTTCTATGGGCAAAAAGGGAAGATTCGCGGAAATGCGCATCGTCGGCGTCATTAGCGACACCAAGCAGTCGAATGTGACTGATGCAACGCGGCCCGAGATTTACTTCTGCCTGGCGCAGGTTGAGCCAGGAACGCCGCTCTACGGGATCGCGGTCGCCTTCATTCAGGTGGCTATTCGCGGTCGGGTTCCTGCCGACGCGCTGCGAGCGCAGTTCGATAAGGTGCTTCACGAGGTTGACCCCGACGCCACAACCACCGAAGTGAAAACCATTCACGAGGCCGTCGAGGACTCCTTCGGTAGCCAGAAACTCATTGCACATCTGCTGGAAGGATTCGCCGCACTGGCACTGATGATTGCAGCGGTGGGACTCTACGGCTTGCTCTCATTTACGGTCGCGCAGCGGACACGCGAGATCGGCCTGCGCATTGCTCTGGGCGCTCCGCAAATGAACATCCTGAAGCTGGTTTTGTCCCGCGCACTTCTGCTGGTGGCTGTCGGCCTGTCGATTGGCGGAGTTATGGCCTGGTTTGCCGTCCGGTTCGCGAGCGGCTATATCTTTGGAGTTGACGCTCATGACGGCTTCACCTTTACAGGAGTCGCTCTAGTTCTGGCGGCTGCCTCTTTCCTGGCCGCATGGCTGCCCGCACGTCGAGCCGCCTCGGTCGACCCTATTCTTGCATTGAGATCGGAGTAATTAAACATCATGATTGAACTCAAAAATGTGGAACGCAGTTACAAGACTGGGCACACCGAAACCTGGGTGCTGCGCCAGGTTCGGCTCACCATCAACGAGGGCGAATTTGTTACGGTGATGGGACCCTCGGGGGCAGGGAAATCTTCGCTGCTCAACGTGCTCGCCCTGCTCGACGACGGCTGGCTCGGTGAGTACTGGTTTGACGAGACGCCCGCACACAAGCTCAACCGCAAGCAGCGCGCCGACCTCGCCCGCCAGCGCATCGGCATGGTCTTCCAGAGTTATCACCTGCTGGACGATCTGACGGTGGCCGAGAACATCGACTTGCCGCTGAGTTACAAGAATCTTCCCGCCAAAGAGCGGCAGGGAATGGTAGCGGACATTCTCGACCGTTTTCAGATCGTCGCCAAGAAAGATCTCTATCCCAATCAGCTTTCCGGCGGGCAGCAGCAACTGGTTGGCATTGCCCGCGCCGTGGTGCACGCGCCTGCGCTGTTGTTGGCCGACGAGCCCACCGGCAACCTGCACTCTACCCAGGCGCGCGAAATCATGGAGCTCTTCTGCCAGCTCAACCGCCAGGGCACAACCATTGTGCAGGTGACGCACTCTGAAGAGAACGCGCGCTACGGCAAGCGCATTCTCGAATTGCGCGACGGATGGCTCACGCGCGATGAAGCAGTTGAACCGAGGGTAACGGAGGTTGGCGCCAAGTGAATTTCTCCTGGAAGAGGTCTACAAAAAGGGCATCCATCAAGAGCACGCAGACAGTAGCAGCGATCCTTCTGTTGCAGGTGAACCTCGCGTTGACGACTGTACCGGCTGCCGCTCAGCACTTGGCCAAACCCGAGTTCGAAGATCCGTCTCAACCTCAAGCGCAAAATCCGGGGCCGAGTCAGCAGCCCCAGACCTCAACGCCGTCTACGCAAACTGCGCCGGATGCACCCTCGCCCACGACGCAGGGGACTAGCACAACGGCCGGCGCAGCGCCTGCTACGTTGGCGCAAGAGATGAAGCAGCAAGAGCAGCCGTTGTTTGCTCCCCCGCAACCGTTTCGGGTGCCAATGCCCCATTCGCATAATCCGCTTGCGCCTTATAGAGCAAGTACCGCGCCTGAGCTGGACCTGAGCAACTCACCGCGCCTGCAGAACCTTATCCGCGATGGCAAGATATATGTTTCACTGCGTGATGCCATCGCCGTCGCCATCGAGAACAACCTCGATCTGGCCTATTTCCGCTATAACTTCCCCATCGCTCAGACCGATATCCTGCGCACCAAAGCGGGCAGCCCTGCCAACGGCGTCAACACAGCCGTCGTCCAGTCCACCCAGGGCGGTTTTGGCGCTTCCACCGGCGGCGGAGGCGGCTCGGCAGGATCCGGATTCTCCGCCGGAGCAGGCGGTATCGTGACCTCAACCCTTGGCGCCGGTACCAGCGTTTCGTCCTTCGATCCCTACCTTACTTTCCAGGGATATGTCGATCACACCGTGGTCCAGGAGGCCAACGAGGTCACGACCGGCGTGCCGACCTTGAAGACCAACACGATTGAGGTCCTGTCAACCTACTCCCAGTCGTTCCCCATTGGCACGGGAGTTCAGGTCAATTATCTCGGCCAGCGTGCCGCCAGCAACACACCTTACAACCTCATCAATCCCGAGCTCTATTCCAGATTTCAAGTGCAGATTGCCCAGCCCCTTCTAGCTGGCTTCGGGGTCGCTACCAACGAGCGCTTTATCCGCATTGCCAAGCGCAACTCTCAGATCACCGACCTTGCTTTCAAAGCACAGGTCATCGCCACCGTGACTCAGGTCGAGAATATCTATTGGGACCTGGTGAATGCATACGAGGCCGAGCAGATCAGTGAGCGCTCTCTCGGCTTCGCCAACAAGAATCTCTCCGACGATCAGAAGCAGCTCGAACTCCAGGCTATCCCTGCGATGCAAGTCATGACGGATCAGTCTGCCGTGGCTCAAGCCGAAGGCAACCTCACGGTGGCGCGCGCCAGCCTCCGACTGAATGAGCTCCTGATGAAGAATGCGCTCACCAAGGTCGACGATCCTGCGATCGACGAGATGCCTGTCATTCCGCTCGACTTGCAAGGAGGCCCCGACACGAATGCCGACAAGTCCATCGACGCCCTCATCGCCGAGGCGGAGAAGAAGCGGCCCGAAGTTGCCATTTACCAGATGCAGGCCGAAGTGCAAAAGCAGGCCCTGAAGGACATCAACAGCGAGCTTTTGCCGACTCTCAACATGTATGGTCTCTACTCCGGCGCGGGTACCGCCGGTCCCGTGAATCCCTTGTGCAACCCCAGCACGCAGGATTGCTCCACCAATCTGCCCATGGGCTTCGGCAGCATGTTCCTGAACACATTCAATTACTCGTCCCCGGAATATCAGGTCGGGATGACGCTTTCCATCAATCTGCGCAATCGCCAGGCCAAGGCCGATCAATTCCGCGCGGTGTTGCAATACCGCCAGAGCCAGATCTCCTCAGAGCAGCAGCAGAAGGGCATTCGCTTCGACGTTCGCAACTCGAAGTTTGCTCTCGAACAGGCGCAGGCCCACGTTGAAGCAGCCCAGAAAGCGCGTGACCTGGCCCAGAAGACCTTCGACATCACCAAACAGGAACAGCTGCTTGGTGCGAAATCCGGCCTCGATACGCTCAACGCGGAAAGCGCGCTTGCCCTGGCTGAGTCCGCTTTGGACGCGGCACAAACAGCCTACGAGAAGGCGAAGGTTGATATCGACCGCGCCACCGGCGAGACGCTGGAGCGGACAGGGGTCTCTATCGACGACGCGAAATTGGGCGTCGTGACACAATCGCCGTAGAATCACGGAAAGGGACCATGCTCGCTTTAGCGCAAACTGTCTTTCCATCGCCTGGCCGTGCCGGTCACTGGAGCCGCCAGTCATCCACTCGATTCCCCGGCGAAGGCTGCCGCATTGGCCGCCGGCGCGTCCCCGGCCCCATACTTAATTCCAACGGTATCTCGATTGCAGATGCGCGTAGCAGCGTAGTGGAGGCGGACCATTCCAAGTAAGCAAGAGAAAATCCGAGTTCTGGTCGCCGACGATCAACCACATATCCTTGAGGCCGTCGAACTTCTTCTCTCCCCGCAGGGCATCGCGGTAGACTGCGTGCGCTCGCCACAACTGCTTTTGGAGGCGTTGGGCCAAAGCGACTACGACGTCCTGCTCATCGATCTCAATTACACGCGCGACACCACCTCCGGGCAGGAAGGGCTCGATCTGCTGGCCCGCATTCAGGAATACGATTCGCGCCTCCCGGTGATCGTGATGACGGCCTGGGGCAATATCGACTTGGCTGTTGAATCCATCAAGCGCGGAGCGCGCGACTTTATCCAGAAGCCATGGGAAAATGAGCGCCTTGTTTCGCTCATCCGCGTCCACGCCGAACTGCACTCCGCCTTGCGCCGCGCACGGCAGTTGGAGCTGGTGAATCGCCTGTTACGCGCCGAGGGCATGCCGGAGTTCGTGGCCGGCGCACCATCCATGCAGCCCGTCCTCGAACTGATCGCGCAGGTAGGGCCTTCAGACGCCAACGTGCTCATTACCGGCGAGCATGGCACGGGAAAGGAGATTGTCGCCAAACTGCTTCATGCCGCTTCGCCCCGCTCGCGCATGCCGCTGGTTGCGGTCAATGCAGGCGGATTGCCTGAAGGAACCTTCGAGAGCGAAATCTTCGGCCACGTTAAGGGCGCGTTCACCGATGCGCGCACCGACCGCATCGGCCGCTTCGAGCTGGCTAGCGGCGGTACGCTTTTTCTGGACGAAATCGCCAACGTTGCCTTGCGCCAGCAGGCCAAGCTGCTGCGCGTGCTCGAAACCGGAGAACTGGAGCGCGTCGGCTCGTCGCAAACCCGTCGCGTGGATGTCCGCGTTCTCTCCGCCACAAACGCGCAGCTCGTGGATGAAGCCAAGGCCGGCAACTTCCGCGAAGACCTGCTCTTCCGCATCAACACCGTCGAAATCCACCTGCCCGCGCTGCGTGAACGGCGCGAAGATATCCCGCTGCTGGCCGCGCACTTTCTCAACCGCAGCCGCAGCCGCTACCGCAAGCAGGTGAACGACTTCTCTTCCGCGGCCATGCAGCAGCTGATGCAGTATCCCTGGCCGGGGAACGTGCGCGAACTTGAGCACACCGTCGAACGTGCCGTCCTGCTCTGCCGCAGCGAAGAGATCGAACCCTCCAACCTCGCCATCGCGGCGCAAAAATCTGCCCCGCAGTCTTTTGAAAACATGAGCATCGACGAAGTGGAGGCCCTGCTCATCCGCAAGGTTCTTCGCCGCTGCGACGGCAACATATCCCAGGCAGCCGAGTCCCTCGGGCTCAGCCGAGCCGCTCTGTATCGCCGCATCGAGAAATATGGCATCTGAGCGGGTTGCACGCAGGCGGAAGCGCTCGGCTGTCCGCCGGGCGTGGCTCTTCAGTTTGTTGCTTGCCCTGCCTGGTCTGATCTTTACCGGAATCTTCATCTATCAGAAGGAAATAACTCTCGCGCCCGCTCTTCTGCTCATCGGTTGCCTGCTTCTTTACCTTGTCATTGTCGCGGCGGCTTTGATTGAGGGCCTGATCCGCCCGCTGCAGACGCTTTCCAACGTTGTCTCCTCGTTGCGCGAGGGCGACTACTCTTTCCGCGCCCGCGGAGCCGGCACTGGCGACGCATTCGGCGAGCTGGCAGGTGAGGTCAACGCGCTCGCGGACCTGCTGCAGAAGCAGCGCGTTCGCTCACTTGAAGCGACGGCCCTGTTGGCCCGCATCCTCGAGGTCATGCACGCGCCGCTGTTTGCGTTCGATCGCGAGAACCTCCTTCAGTTGGTCAACAACGCAGGCGTCAAACTCCTCGGCCTCACCCATGCCCGCAGCTTCGGACACACCGCGAAAGAGCTCGGCCTGGAAGAGCTGCTGGCCTCACCAGACCAGAGCATTCACTCCTTCGGCTCGAAATCCACGCGCTGGTTGTTGCGCAAGGCCATCTTTCGTCAGGACGGCGTGCCGCATACGCTGCTTCTTCTGGCCGATGTGAGCCTGCCGCTCCAGGAGGAAGAACAGATCGCTTGGAAGCGGCTGATTCGCGTGCTCGGCCACGAGCTATCCAACTCGCTCGCGCCCATCAAGTCCATCGCCGGAAGTCTGCTGGCGCGCGTTGACGCCATGCAGGGCGACGACACAACTATGCGCGATTTTCGCCGCGGGCTGGGCGTGGTGGAGAGCCGGGCAGACGCGCTGCACCGCTTTGTGCAGTCCTACCGCCTGCTGGCCCAGTTGCCTCCGCCGCAGTTCAAGCGCGTGGCGCTTGGTCCGCTCGTGGAGCGCGTTGTCCTGCTTGAACAGCGCCTGCCGGTAAATCTTGAAGGAGGGCCGCCGGTGGTGCTCGATGCCGATCCAGACCAGTTGGAACAGATGTTCATCAACCTGCTGCGCAACGCTGTGGACGCCTCGCTGGCCAATGGAGCCCAGCCGGTGCGCGCCGGCTGGCGGCTTGACGAGTCAGCGCTCGTAGTCACCATCGAAGATCGAGGTATGGGAATCGCGAACGCTGAAAACCTGTTCGTCCCCTTCTACACCACCAAGCCAGCAGGCAGCGGCGTGGGCCTGGCTCTGGCCCAGCAGATTGCCCGCGCCCACGGCGGAGAAATTTCCCTCGTCAACCGCGAAGACGGCGAAGGAGCGCGCGCCACCATCCGCCTGCCTCTGCTGGTTCAGTAGGGCAGAATCGGAGTCGTCATGCCTTTGGCTGGAGTGTCCCAAAGGTCTCCATTCCAGGAGGAAAGCTGTGCAGATCGCGCGTGCGCGCGAGCATCCACTCCGATTCAGCTTGACTCGTCCTGCGGCTGCGCCATATCGGCGCTTTCCTCCGGCGCCAGCTCGGTAGCGAACACGCAGTTGCGGCCCTCATCTTTCGCGCGGTAGAGCGCCGCATCGGCGGCATGGATCATTGGCTCGTATTTCACGGGACATCCGGAAGCCACGCCGAAGCTGGCCGTGATCGGGATCGCCGCATGTCCGTCGTGGATGTTCGCGGACTGCACCGCCATGCGCAGCTGTTCGGCGCGAAGGCGCGCCCCGGCGGACCCGGAGCCGGGCAGAATCAGCAGAAACTCCTCGCCGCCGTAACGCCCCACCCAGTCGTAGGAGCGAACTGAGCGTTGGAAGATTGCGCCGATCTCCTTTAGCACCAGGTCGCCGGCAGGGTGGCCGTAGGTATCGTTCACGCGCTTGAAGTGATCCAGGTCCACCAGGACCACGCTCAGCGGCGAGCCCTCGCGCCGCGAGCGGTCCACCTCCTGCCGCAAACGCTCAATGATAATGCGGTGATTCCACAGACCGGTCAGATCGTCGTGCTCGGCATAATGGCGCATCTGCTCTCGCGCCCGCAGAAGCTCGTTCTTCTCTTTCTCCAGATCTTCGGTGCGGTGTTGCACGGCCCTTTCCAGCTGCCGTTTTTGACTCACCAGCAGATGCACGCTCCAGCGCCATGCCAGCACCACGCCGAGCGAAAGCGCCAGCACCAGAGCCAGCCGCAGCGGACCGCTCTGCCACCACAGCGGAGCGATCACAAACGAGAACTCCTGCATCGGAGACACGGCTCCGCCGCTCCCATCCACAGCCACCGCCTGGAAGCGATACGCACCGGGTTCAAGCCGCGGATAGCGCACGCTCCGTTCCGCGGTTTCCACCCAGTCCGACTCCACCCCCAGTAGCCGGTAGCGAATGCTCACGTGGCTTGCATCCCGAAAGCTCAGCGTAGCCATGGCGATGGTCAGCGGGCTTGCGCTCCAGGGAACGCTGGCCTCGTTGGTGATTGATTTCGAGCCGAATGTGATCTCCGAGATGACCGGTGCCGGCGGCGGCCCAATCGCAATGGCCTGCGGCTCCATCAGGTGCGACAAGCCGCCGGAGGTGCCGATCCACATGCTTCCGTCCGTATCCTCCGCCAGCGCATAGCTGTCGGTGTCGTTCCAGATCAGGCCGTCGTCCTGGGTAAAGCTGCGCCATGCGTGCCCGTCGAACACAGACAGACCGGCGTCCAGCCCCACCCACAGCCAGCCACGGCGATCCACGGCAAGCGAAACCACCTCCTCGGAGAGCAGTTGCGGGCGCACAACGTGCTCCGCCTCCACCACCCGGTTGCCGGAGATGCGCAACCGAACGACTCCCGGAAACGCTCCCGCTGCCCACAGGTTTCCTTCCCCATCTGCGGCAATCTCGTAGGGAGTCGCACCGGAAAGCCCAGGATCGATGGATCGCCAGCCGGACTCGTCCAGCCTGTAGATTCCACCGTCCGATACTGCCCAAATACGAGAAGACTTGCCCGGGCGCAATTCCAGGCTCAGGTCGATGAAGCGCTGCCGCGCATGAGCGATCCCCACGTCCTCCACCAGGCGCGGAGACCGGTCCGCAGCCGCAGTGTCCACCACATACAGTCCCCCGTCCGTGGCCACCCAGATCAGATGCCCGCCATCGCTGAGGACGCGAAAGACCTCCGGCAGCTTCCATTGGGTCCCGGCAAGCGTTTTGGGATCGATGCGCACCAGGTTTCCTGCTGTCGATCCCATCCAGATGCTGCCGTCTTCGCTCTCGGCCAGCGCGGAAGCGCGCGCAATCTGAATTCCTGGAGCCTGCCAGGCTTTTGGCGCATTGCTGCCGGGGGCGAGCAAATCAAGGCCGGTTTCGGTGCCGATCCATAGACGTCCGCTCCGGTCGCGCAGCGTAGCCCACACAATGTTGTCGCTCAATCCGTCCGCCGCGGTGTAGGCTTCCCACTCGTCCTGGCCCACCCACCGCATCAAGCCGTGGCCCACAACGCCAATCCAAAGCGACCCCTCGCGGTCCACAAACAGCTCGGAAATGTCGTAGCGCGTCAGGCCGTTGGCGGCCGTCACCACGCGCCATTGCCCGTTCTGCCACAGGCCAAACGCAGGCCCCTGCGAGGCAACGATGCGCCCGCGGGCGTCTTCGGTGATCTGCGCGTAGGACGCGGCATTGGACAGGCCGGGAATGTCGTGCTCCTCGAAGCGGCTCTCCGCGGGAACCACTTCGCCCAGATGCGTGGAGCCACGCATCCAGAGATGCCCGTCGCGCGCCATACGCAAGTGAAGCCAGCGATCTTCAGGCAGGCCCAGCGCTGCGCCCATGTGCGTGGTCACGCCGTTCTGCCGCCGGCACAGATCGTCATCGCAGCCGTACCACAGCGCCCCGTTCGGCTCGGCCAGCACGCTCCAGATCGTGGCGCCGTCCAGGTGCATGGTTTCTGCTGCCCAAGTTTCTGTACCAATCTTCCGCAGCAGAAACACGCCGCTCCTGTCCGCAGTGACCACCTGCCCAGGCGCGATAGCGGTAAAGACCGATCCGATTCTCTGCGAGAAATCGGTGACCGGTGCAGGCGGATGAATCTGACTGAACCGGCCGTCTTGCCGCTCAAAGAAGATGCCGTCCGTGGTGCCCGCAAACAGCGTTCCATCGGGGCTAACAAATAGGCTTTGAATAATGTGTCCGGGCAGTCCATCGGCAGCGCTATATTGCCGGAACTCCCGCCCGTCGTAGCGGTAAAGGCCGTTCTGAGTCCCCACCCACAGGTAACCCGTGCGGTCCTGCGCGATGCAGTTCACGTTCAGGTTGCCCAGCCCCTGGGTCATCGTGCTGAAGCTGAATTGCTGTCCCTTGCACGCGGGCGCGGCCAGTCCCAGCGCAGCCAATCCATACACGCAGGTTTTCAGAATCCCCGTCAGCTTCCGCGCCATGCTTTGCAAAGCGAATCCTTCTAGCTGGAATGAATTCACTATATACCCGGCCTTTGGCCCTTATCCTACCGCAGGTCCTGGGCGAAGCAAGAAGCCGCTACGGGAAAGCGGCTGCTCAGTCGCAAACCAGAGCGCCTTCCGGGAACGCAGCGGAGGCGTCCTCCGGCTCTGCTTCGAAGACGCCGCTCAACCCCTCCGCCCGCCGCGCCGCAAAGAACTGCTCCACCTGCCCCAGTACCTCCGCCCCGGTGTGCGCACGGTAGATGTCCGCCCGGAGTTTCGCTCCGCCGGGAACTCCGTGAGTAAACCAGGTGGCGAATTGCTTCATCTTGCCGGCCGTCTCCCCCATGCGTTCGCCGCGCGGCAGCTCTTTAGTGGCCTCGGCCTCATCCAGCAGCATCTGGAAATACGCGCGGATCATCCGGTAGCGATCTTCCACCGTCGGCCGCTCGTATTTGCCCGTCGCGGTGTACTGGGCAATTTGCCGGAAGATCCATGGGTTGGCCGGGGCCGCGCGGCCAATCATCACCGCGTCGCAGCCCGTCTCCGCCACCATGGCCGCTGCGTCTTCCGGCGTGCGGATGTCGCCATTGCCGATCACTGGAATCCCGACCGCCTGCTTCACTGCGGCAATCCACTGCCATTGCGCCTGGCCGCTATAGCCTTGCTCGCGCGTCCGCGCGTGGAGGGCAACAGCGTTCAGTCCTTCGGCCTCGGCCATCCGTGCCAGTTCCACGCACACCACCTGCTTCTCGTTCCAGCCCATGCGGAACTTGACGGTGAAGGGAATCGTCACCGCCTTCCGCACGGCGCGAAAGATTTCGCCGATCTTGGGCAGATCGCTCAGCAGCCCCGACCCTCCGTTGCACCCCACCACGCGCTTGGCCGGGCAGCCCAGGTTCAGGTCCACGGTGTCGAAGCCGGTCTCCTCCACAATGCGCGCGGCCTCGGCGAGCGTCTCGGGATTCGAGCCGAACAACTGCGCCCCGATGGGGTGTTCATCGTCATAGAAGGTCAGATAGCGGCGCCGCTTCGACTCCCGCATGCGCGCCAGGCCGTCCGCCGAGGTAAACTCCGTCATCAGCAGCCCGCAGCCCGACTGGGCGTTGGTAACGGTTGATTCGACGGAGAGCGGATCACCAAGCGCGGCTCCTGCGTGGTCCAGTTGCGGCGAATCCGCGTCTGCCCCACCGCAGGTGGAAAACAGGCTTGCATGGCGGATGAAGCGGCGAAACACCGTATCCGTGACGCCGGCCATAGGAGCCAGAACGGTAGCCGGAGTCACCAGGACCGTTCCCACGCGCAACTCCGCCGGAACACGCGCTTCCGCGGGCATGGGATGCTCGATGGGGTTGTCCCAGTTCTTCTTCACCGTAAAGCCTTTGCCAGCCATAAGTGCCTTCCAGCCGTCTTCCTAACGAACTTGGGCCTCCGCCGCAGCGGAGGCCCAAGCGTGCTACCCGATTGAATCGGCGCCCGTTACTTGGCTGCCGTCGCCTCGCCGGCCTTGGCGTATTTGCGCCGGAACCGCTCTACGCGGCCTGCCGTATCCACCAGCCGCTGCTTGCCGGTAAAGAACGGGTGGCAATTCGAGCAGATTTCCACGTGAATGTCGCCCTTGTGGGTCGAACGGGTCTCAAAGTTGTTTCCGCAGGCGCACAAAACTCGCACCGCGTCGTATTTGGGATGGATCTTTTCCTTGGGCATCTCTAGAGACAGACCTTTCCTGCAAGCTTCCTCTTCTATTGTAGGGGCATTTCGCCGGTTTAGCAATTGCCGCGAGGCCTTGTCGCAGGCCAACCTGCACCCTCCCCGCTCAGCTAGTCCCGGCCAGCCGGCCGGAACAAAACAGCACCTGAACTCGTACAATTCACCAAATGACCTCCACGTCTGCATCGCCCGGCCCGCGGACGGATTTTCTCTCCAACCGTCTTTTCGCCCTGACGGACCGGCTCGAAGGAGTCGACCCGCAGTTGTCGCGGGTTCTGGTCCCCTGGGTCATCCAGCATCCACGCTACCTCCCAGGCTACCTCCGCCTGGCGCGGACGTTGAGCCAATCGAAGCGCGTCCGGGCCCGCGCCCTGACCGACGGCGTCCGAGTCCCGCCCTTTCTTGTCCTCAGTGTCACATCCAAATGCAACCTGCGCTGCCTCGGCTGCTACGCCGGAGCCGTCGGAACCGTCAAATCCAAGCCCGCACAGCCGGGACTCAGCCTGCGCGACTGGTACGGGATCGTAGACGAAGCGGTCCGTCTGGGTGTGATGGCCTTCATGATTGCCGGCGGCGAACCCTTCCTCTTGCCCGGCATCGTGAACCTCTTCCGCGACCACCCCGACCGCCTCTTCCTGGTCTTCACCAACGGGACGGCTCTTCAGCCCAGCGACTACCAGGTCCTTCGCAACTGCTCCAATACGGTGACTGTCGTCAGTCTTGAGGGAGATCGCGACCTCACCGATCTCCGGCGCGGTCGCGGCGTCTATGAGAAAGCCCTCGGCTCCCTCGACCGCCTGCAGAATGCAGGCGTTCTGACCGGCATCGCTGTCACCATCGGCTCGGCCAACGTCGACTACTGGTCCGACCCCGCCCACATCGACGGCCTCATCGCCCACTGCGGCCCGCTCGCCATGTTTATCGAGCAGATTCCAACCAGCGGCTGCGAAAGCGGGTCTGTGCTCACGCCCGAGCAGCGCGTCCGGTTTCGTGAGACAGTTGTCCAGTACCGCAATCGCGCCACCGGCGGCGCTTTCATCATCCACTCGCCCGGCGACGAAGAGGCCCTTGGTGGCTGCGTCTCCGCCGGTCGCGGATTTGCCCACGTAAACCCCAGCGGCGACGTTACCGCCTGTCCCGTTTCCCCGTTGGCCACCCACAACCTGAGGACCGCAAACCTGCGCGAGGCCTTGGCTAGTCCTCTCTTCTCCATGATCCGGGAGAATGCGCATCTGCTCGAGACCGAGGGACATCCCTGCGGGCTTTCCGCACATGCAGCCGAGTTGGAGAGCATGACGAAAGACCTGGGCGCTTACCGAACCGGGATGCCCGATGCGCCTTCGCAGTCCAAAGATTGGCCAGTCGAAATTCAATGATGGCCGGAAGGCCGTGGGTCCTCACCGAACAGCCCTCAAGGTCACAACCTCCGCGAAGCCCAGCACCAGTGCATAGGTTGCAAACAGGAAGGCTCCGTATCTTCCTGCGGAGGCCTCACGCATGCCCGGCATCAGTGCAGAGAAATTCGACAGCAGCACCGCTTCGCCCACCATGCCTGGGATGGCGATCAGTAGCATCGCCGATGCCCACTCGGGAGCGAGGATCCGTCGCCAGCGCAGAATGAGAATGCAGATCGCAGAAGTCACCATCGGCGTAACCGCAAAATTGATCCAATACCGCAGCGCCGTTGTCTCGAAAACATGCGGCCCACGCTTCTCGTACCAAAGCGTGCCCGCAACCCAAAACGCAAGTCCGATCCCCAAAAGTAGAGCAACTTCGCGTCCTCGCACGTCATCCTCCATGGCTGGTAAGATATGTACCGATCGGTACATCAATACTTGTACCACTTGGTACATCAGGAGGCAAGCTTGTCGCGGAGCAGTTCCCGGAACCTCGTCCAGCTTGTCGAAGGCTGTCTTGCGGCCTTCATTGCCGCGGGAACACTCGATCTGAGTCTGGACCAGTTAGCTAGCGCCGTCGGAATCAGTAAGCGCATGTTGATTCACTACTTCGGCAGCCGGGAAATCCTCGAGCAGAAGGCCTTCGCGCTCCTGGAAGATCGCCTTCGCGAGCGATTCAGCGCCAGCCGGTTCCCTCAGGGCGCTTCTGTTGCAACCGTGGTCACGGCGCTTTGGGACCAATCCACGGCGCCCCAATCTCGCGGAGTTTTGCTATTGATCATGGATGTAAATCGCCGTGGCTGGAGCGGCTCAGAGCGTGCCAGAGCTTTTTACGTCGAGCAGCAGCGCCTTTGGGAAGACCTGCTTTTGAAGTTTCTGCCGGATCCACGCGCCGTCGAAGAGCTGCTCCAGCTCTTTCAGGGCGCAATCCTTGTCTATCTGGTTACAGGAGATCGGGAACAAGGCAGACGCACGCTCCTGCGGATGCTGCAACGGGAAGCGGAATCATGAACACGTTGCCCGGCTGAGCCAACGCAACGGATTCGCGGCGCTGTCGATCCGGCCCTAAATCCGTGGTTGGGAGGCTCCAACGCTACTTGAGGGCCGGATCAATAACTACCCCGATTCCCATTTCCCAGTCTCTACTGGGCAAGCGCCTTCAGAATCCCCGCCTCCACCAGCGGTGCCATTACCGCATACCCCGCCGCCGTTGGATGCACCCCGTCCTTGCTCAGCGTCTCCGGCAGGCCATCGCGCGCGTCTTTCATAGCCGTGTGGTAGTCCACATAGACGTACCCTTTCTCGGCAGCGTACGCTTTGATCCACTTGTTCAGAGTGTCAATCTTCGGCGCCGGCTCCAATCCCCGCTTCCACGGGTAATCATAGGCCGGCAGGATCGAGCACAGCACCACGCGGATGTGGTTGGCCATCGCCAGATCGGCCATCGACGCCAGATAGCCTTCGATCTGCTCCAGCGTCTCCGGCCCGGTATTGCCGGCAATGTCGTTGGTGCCGGCCAGAATCACCACAGCCTTTGGCTTCAGGTCGATTACGTCCTGTCTGAAACGCAGCACCATCTGCGGCGCGGTCTGCCCGCTAATCCCGCGATTGATGTATGGCTTCCCCGGAAAGAAACCCTCCGGCCCCTCGATCTTCCACCCCTCGGTAATCGAATCGCCCATGAACACCACGCGGTCCTCGCCCGGCGCCACCGGAGCCAGCTTCAAATCAGCATCGCGGAACTTACCCAGCCAGGGCCAGTCTTCCTTCAATTGCCTGTTGTGCTGGATTTCCCAGCTATCCACCGGCGCGGCAGGCGCAGCCTGGGTTGCCGCCGGCGCTTTGGTTTCCGGGAGGTTCCCGGGCTCCTGCGCGGTAAGAAGAGCGGGAACCGGAAGGCCGGCAAGTGCCACAAGAACAAAGAGAGCAGCGTGCTTAAGAATTCGATTCACTTGGAAACTCTCCATTTCTCTCTCGCGGACGGGAAAGACAAGCTCCCAAACGTCCCGCCGTTCGCGGCTCCGATTGTAGGGAATCGGGTTGGCCGTTGGCGAATGGCTTTTCCACATTCCGGCACCGAACCTGCACTGCAACGCTCCCGCCCCGCATGCGCTAGGCTTGAATCCAGATGAGTGTCTGCCAGATTTGCGATGGAGTCGGCCTGGTGCGGGTGGTCAACGCGGCCGGACAATGGGTGTCCCGACCCTGTGAGTGCCAGGAGATGGTGCGCGAGGAGCGCCGCCTGGCCGCCGCGCGAATCCCCGAGCGCTACCGCCATTACACCCTGGATGGCTACGAGACCGCCTTTCGCGGCGCGGACCCCTCCCTGGGCCGTGCTCACCTTACCGCGCGCAAATTCGTCGAAGCCTACCCGGTCGATACCGCCGGCAAGGGCCTGCTCTTCACGGGCTCTATCGGCGTGGGCAAGACTCACTTGGCCGTTGGCGTTCTCCGTCGTCTGGTTCAGGAGCGCGGCGTCCGCGGCCTCTTTTGCGACTACCGCGAACTGCTCAAGAACATCCAGAACAGTTACAACCCGCAGGTGAACACCACCGAACTGGAGCTCCTCAAGCCGGTCTTTGCCGCCGAGGTGCTGGTCCTCGACGATCTGGGCGCGCAAAAACCCAACGAGTGGGTTTGGGACACGGTGGCTCTCATCCTCAACACCCGTTACAACGATAAGCAGACCACAATCATCACCACCAACTACCCGGATCTGCCGGCCGGTGGCGGCGGCCAAACTGAAGTGGAACGCGCCGCCCGCGAGCAGACCCTCGGCGACCGCATCGGCGACCGAATGCGCTCCCGCCTGGCCGAGATGTGCGTCCGTGTCGAGATGACCGGCGAGGACTTCCGCCAGACGGTCAAACGGGCTCGATTCGGGTAAGCTCACCAGTTCGGCGACTGTATCGTTTCGATACAATCGCTCCCGCCGGAAAGGACCCCGTGCGAAGGACTTTGGAAACCATTGGCATCGGTGCGCTTGCGTTCCTTCTTGGGATCACCTGCGCCGCGTTATACGGACCCCAGCGTCTTCCGGCTTGGATTCCCACGCACTTTGACCTTGCGGGTCATCCCAACGGGTGGGGTTCGTCTTCCGTTTTGCCTCTGTTTCCCGTTGTAGCCCTGGTGCTCTACCTGGGCATGACCATCGTCGGTCGGATTCCTTCGGCTTTCAATTACCCGGTCCGCGTAACGGCAGAAAATCGTCCTCGTTTGGAGGCGCTGACACTCCAGATGATCGCTTGGCTTAAGACGGAAATTGTCTGCCTCTTTGCGTGGATTCAGTGGACCATTGTGGACTCGGCACGGCAGGGTCGCCTCAATATGTCCCCGCTGCAGATGCCTTTGTTCGTACTGGCCATTCTTGCAACGATCGTGGGGCACATTGCAGCCATGTTCCGCGCGGCCAGCAGGGGCTAAGCGACCTTTTTCTGACTGGTTTTCAACAATCCCAGTCGCACCAGGCTTTCCGCTGTCACCACAACTGACTCTTCGTTTGAACGCGGCATCCATCCCAGAAGGTGCTTCGCCTTGGCATTGGTGGCGTTTTTCGCCTTTCCCAGTTCGGGAACAATCTGTCGCACCTCTGCATTGAAGAGCGCTACAAACTTCAGCAGCCAATCCCCCAACTCCCGCGTTGGCACCAGCCTGGCGGCATCGCCCATTCGCTCCTTCAGGATCTTTGCCACCTCCATAAAAGATAGGAAATCGCCGGCCACCGCGAGAAATCGTTCCCCCTTGGCGGCCGGATCGGCCATCGCCCGGAGATGCAGATCCGCCACATCGCGCACATCCACGGCGCCGAAGGTGATGCGCGGACACCCCGGCACAGCTCCCTCCAAAATCCGCTGCACAATCAGGATCGATGTCGAGGTATCCTGTCCCAGCGTCGGGCCAAACACGCCTACCGGGTTAACGGCCGAAAGCTCCAAACCGCCACCCTCCCTGGCGATGAAATCCCACGCTGCCCGTTCCGCGAGCGTCTTCGATTTCACATACGGCGTTAGGCCCTTGCCGTGCAGGTCCGTCCAGTCGGTCTCGTCAAAGGGCTTGGCCTGCTGCTTGTGCCCATAGCCGATGGCCGCAAACGACGAGGTCAGCACCACGCGCTTTACATCCGCATCGCGCGCGGCGCGCAAAACGCGCAGCGTTCCCTCCCGCGCCGGCACAATGAGTTCATCTTCATGCCGGAGAAGATGCGCGGGAAAAGGCGATGCAACATGAAGAACGTAATCGCACCCCGCCACGGCTTCCGCCCAGCCCGCGTCCTGCTCCAGGTCGGCTGCGAAGAACCGCAGCCCGTCGCCCGGCTCCGCGCCACCCGCCTTCAGCAGAGCGCGCACGTCGCTCTCGCGCTTCAGGCTGCGCACCGTGGTTCGCACCTCGTGGCCCGCGTCCAGTAGCTGCAAAATGCAATGGCTGCCTACGAAACCCGACCCGCCCGTCACCAATACCAAGCTCATGAGGCAATCCCCTTGATTCTCGACTCTTTCTTTGCGTGCAGCCGCTCGCAGCCGCTGGATTTGGGATGGCAAACAGATCCCAAACCAGTGCAGCGCGCCGGCTTCAGGCCCGGCCGGCGGCAAAGGGCGCACGGGTCGGCCGCCAAATGCCGAAGCAAAGACAACTCTCAACGCTGTTGATTCAGAGATGAAGCGAGGACTGGCGGGGATGTAATTTCTGTATGCTTAGAAGACCCACATGCTGCTCAGCACTAGCAGAATGGCGGCCACGGTAACCACCTGGTAGGTCAAATCGTCCCGCCTGCGACCTTGTGTAACCACAGGACCGGGCTGCATTGCGATACGCGCGGATGGGGGGGAGGGCTGCATCGTGGCCTGCCTTTCTGCGCCTCGGTCAAGGGTACGTAACTGCGTCTTGTCCCGTTCCTTGTTCCTACACCAATAGACGCCCGATATTTTGCGGAGATTCGCAGATACTTGTGAATATCCGGCAAGAATTCTCGCTCTTCACCTGTATATCGGCCAATGGCGAAAAAGCGTTTCTCGATTAACAAGAACGGGGGATGCCCGACATTTCCTTTGCGTTCGGGTGTAAACTCTTGTCGTGAGCACGGGGCCTCAACTCGTTCCTTCCGCCTCCCATTCCGCGGAAGCGCCGGAGCGCAATTGGCTTCCCATGGCCATTGCCGCCGCGGTTGTTGTTGTGATCGCCACTGTCGCCGTTCTGGTCCTCGAGCACGGCAAGTCCAGGGCAGCGGTTACGCCCATCTCGGCATCTCCCGACCCTTATGCGGCCAGCCTGCCCCTCACCGGTCTAGCCATGAGCGAGTCGTCCAATCTGGCCGGAGGCAAGGTCACCTACATCGACGGCCACATTGCCAATACCGGCTCCCGCACCGTGACCGGCATCACCGTCCAGGTCCTCTTCCGCACATTTGCACATGAGGTCGCGCAGAACGAGACCCAGCCCCTCAAGCTCATCCGCATGCGGCAGCCCTACATCGATGTGGAGCCGGTCTCCGCCGCTCCGCTCGCTCCTGGGGCCGAGGCGGATTTCCGGCTCATCTTCGATTCTGTCCATCCCGACTGGGACGGCGCCTACCCCGAAATCCGCATCATCCACGTGGATACGAAGTAGCCTTTGACCTGCACACTGGCTTGGATCAAATCAAAACCACCTTTCTTGCGCGCCCGGCCCCGGCTGGTCCATTCGGGCAGCTAAAATCTACAATGTATGCAACCCACCGACCCAACCCCCGCCGTCGAATCAACCCACGACACCATTCTCGACGGCAGCCGCTTTGTTCGCGCATGCCTGCGCCGCCCCGTCGACCGCACTCCCGTCTGGTTTTTGCGCCAGGCCGGCCGCTACATGCAGGAGTACCGCGATGTCCGCAAGCACCACACGCTTGTGGAGATCTGCAAGCAGCCGGAGATTGCCGCCGAGGTCACAATTACCGCGGCAGAAAAGCTCGGCGTCGACGCCGCCATCATCTTTGCCGACCTGCTGCTGCCGCTTGAGCCCATGGGACTGCCCTTCGAGTTCCAGGCAGGAGAGGGCCCGGTGGTTCACCAGCCCGTCCGCACCGCCGAGGACGTCCGCGCCCTGCGTACCGACCGCGCTGACGACCTTGCCTATGTCGCCCGCGCCATTCAGAAGGTTGCCGCGCACTTTCGCAACCGCCTGGGCATCATCGGCTTCTGCGGCGCGCCCTACACCCTGGCCAGCTACATGATCGAGGGCGGCGGATCCAGGAATTACATCGAAACCAAGCGGATGATGTACCGCGATACCCTCACCTGGCGTTTGCTCCTCGACAAGATCGTCACCGTCCTCGAGCACTACTGCCGTCTGCAGGTTCTGGCTGGGGCAGATGTCATCCAGATCTTCGACAGCTGGGTGGGCTCGCTGGCTCTGGCCGACTATCGCGAATACGCCTTCGAGGCCTCCAAACGCCTGGTGCGCTCAGTGCAGCAAATGGGTGTTCCCGTCATCTACTTTGGCGTCGAAACCGCCGGTCTGCTCGCCGAGATGGCCTCCACCGGCGCCGACGTGATCGGCCTCGACTGGCGGCAGCCTCTCGATGAAGGCTGGCGCGCCGTCGGGCATGGACACGCAGTGCAGGGCAATCTCGACCCCATCACCCTCTTTGCACCTCTGGAAGTCCTTGAACTCCGCGTCAAGGAGATCCTGCGCGCCGCGAATGGCCGTCCCGGTCACATCTTCAACCTCGGTCACGGTATCGTCCCCAATACTCCCGTCGAAAACGTCCAGGCCGTCGTCCGCATGGTACGCGAATTCCGGCTGAATGCAGATCCGGCGGGCGCCAATGCCTGATCGAGCAAAACAGGCCCCATGCCCCATCCTTGCGTCCGCCGCGGCGGATTTCTGTCGCAAGGGTGGGAGGCCACAAACCTCAACTCGCCTCATTTCTTACGAAGATGCCCATGCCTAAGCAAGCCGTCCTTCTTCTGGCCCACGGAACCCCCGAGACCGTCGAGCAGATTCCCGAGTACCTGCGCAACGTGGTCAGCGGCCGTCCGCTCCCGCAAGCCGTCATCGAGGAGATCCAGCATCGCTACGCGCTCATCGGCCGCAGCCCGCTCACCGAGATTACCCTCGAGCACGCCCGTCTTGTCGAAAAAGAACTGGCCGCCCGCGGGCAGGCGGTTCCCGTCTACGTTGGAATGCGCAACTGGCGTCCCTACATCCCCGACGTCGTCCGGCAGATGCGCGCCGACGGGGTGGAGGAAGCTGCGGTCATCTGCCTGGCGCCGCAAAACTCGCGAACCAGTGTTGGCCTCTACCGCCGCGCCGTGGAAGCCGAGGCCGCAGGCCTGCGCGTCGATTTTACCCCAGGCTGGGCTCATCACCCGCTGCTCATCGAAGCCTTTGCCGAGCGCCTGCGCCCGGCGTTGAACAAGCTCACCGCCGAAGTCGGCCACGCCGTCCCGGTGCTATTCACCGCCCACAGCGTGCCCACCCGCACCGTCGAGCCGCCGCCGCCGAGCGAGAAGCAGGATGTCGAGCCGCGTCTTTGGCCGGGCAGCGGCACCGATCCCTACGCGGAAGAGGCCAAAGGCACCGCCGCCCTGGTCGCCGAGCGCGTTCCCGAAATTCCCCGGTGGTGGTTCGCCTTCCAGAGCCAGGGCGCTAGCGGCGGTCCATGGATCGGGCCCTCAGTCGAGAGCACCCTCGACACCATCGCCGCCGGTGGCGCAAAAGCCCTCATCCTCCAGCCCATAGGCTTTCTCTGCGACCATGTGGAGATTCTCTTTGACGTGGACATTCTCTTCCACGACTATGCCGCCAAGCTGGGCATCAGGCTGGAAAGGCCGGAGTCCTTGAATGCTTCTCCAACCCTCGCAAGGGCCGTTGCGGACCTCGCACGGCAGGGGCTGGCACGGTTGGAGGATGCTGTTCGACAGCAATCCCGGTAGGCGTCAAGGGAAAGTGAGCCCTTTCGCGCAGCCGCCCACAGCGGTCGGCAGGAATTTCCGAACAAAAACCCGTAGACGCGCTATGCTATTGAACTATATCGTCTTGGCGAGGCACGGAGGGTTCGGGTTTGCCGTCACCGGGAACAATGAAGAGAGAAGCGCGGAAGGTCGGCTTGCATTGCAGCAAGTGCGGAACGCATATGCGCCGAGTGTCGCGCCACGGCTTCATGCAACAAAGGATCTATCCGCTGCTTGGATATTATCCCTGGGAATGTCCCCTCTGCAGAATTACAACAATGTTGAGAAAACAGCAGCAGCGCAGAAGCCACAGCGTCCAGGAAGGCAGCGCCAAATAAGTCTCCCTCCGCTCACGGAGCAGTTGCTTGGATTCCTCTGGCTCGATAGTGGCCACGCTGCACCTGCAGCCGCGCCGCTTTCCTCCTCAAATTACCTGGCAAACGATCGTCGCTAGGACCGGAAGAAGTTCCGCGCCAGGAACAGCACATTCGCAGGTCGCTCTGCCAGCCGCCTCATGAAGTAGGGATACCAATCGGTGCCAAACGGAACGTAAATCCGGACGTTGTAGCCCTCGCGAACCAGGCTCCGCTGCAGATCCCGCCGCACTCCATAGAGCATCTGAAACTCGAAATGGCCGGGATCGATCCCGTGCTCCCTGGCATACGATTTTGCCGCGGCGATCATGGCCTCGTCGTGCGTCGCCAGGCCGTGGTAGACAGGGCTCTTCAGCAGAATCTCGCTCAGCCGGATGTAGTTCTTGTCCACGTCCGGCTTGCCCGGAAAAGCCACCTCGGCGGGTTCCTTGTAAGCGCCCTTGCACAGCCGCACGCGGATGCCGTCGGTAATCAGTAATTCAATGTCGGACTGCGACCGGTAAAGGTAGCTCTGGATCACGATCCCAATCGTGTCGCGCAGCTCCGGCCGCGCATGGAGCCGCCGCACAATGTCCAGCGTCACCTGGGTCAGTGACGAGTCCTCCATATCGATGCGAACAAAGTTGCCTTTGGCCTGGGCGTGCTCGGCCAGGCCCTGGGCAATACTCTCGGCCAATTCAGGTGAGATCTCGAGCCCCATCTGCGTCAGTTTCACGCTGATGTTGGCTCGGATCTTGCGCGCGTCAATCCAATCCAGCAGCTCGTGGTAGATGTCCGCGGCGCGTTGCGCTTCCACCTCGGAGCTGACGCTTTCGCCCAGCGAGTCCAGCGTCACCAGCATTCCCTGGTGGTTCAAGGCCTCGGCCACGCGGAGTGCGTCGCCAATCTCCATCCCCGCCACAAACCGGGAGCTCATCTGCCGGCCGAATCGGGAATTTTCACAAAAACCGCGCAAAGATCGATTGCGGGAGAGAGCAATAAAAGCGGAACGTAAAACGGGCATCGGCTATCCTGCCGGCAAGCACCCTAACCTGGGGCCCAATTGCCGCACCAATCAGTTTCGCACACTTGGCTCGGGTACGCAGGACTCGAGCAGGATGTGGAACTGGCCGCCAGACTCTGCCGGGTGCCCCAGGTCTCGACTTTGAGACCTGGGAGACCACATTGCCCGCCTCGCCTTACTGCTACTGCCGGGTGCCCCAGGTCTCGACTTTGAGACCTGGGAGACCGCAATGCGTGCCCCGCCTTACTGCCGGGTGCCCCAGATCTCGACTTTGAGACCTGGGAGACCACATTGCCCGCCTCGCCTTACTGCTACTGCCGGGTGCCCCAGGTCTCGACTTTGAGACCTGGGAGACCGCAATGCGTGCCCCGCCTTACTGCCGGGTGCCCCAGATCTCGACTTTGAGACCTGGGAGACCACATTGCCCGCCTCGCCTTACTGCTACTGCACCTCGACCACCGTGCTCCCATGCGCCGGCAGGGTCACCGTGACATCTTTCGACACTTTGCTCGTGTCACCCGAAAACGCGTCCTCAGCCGCATGCTTCCCGTTGTCCAGCCCCAGTTCCTTCCACGATGCGCGCAGGGTAACCGGCCTGCTGTCGAGATTGAAAAACGCAAAATACTCCGCGTAACCGCGAGCGCCGGGCTGGTTGATCGTGGCCCGCCATACGCGTGCGTTCTCAAATCCGGCCGGCAGGCTCGCCGCTTCCACCGGCCGGCTCAACGTCGAGGCCTGGTCGATGAACAGCAGTGTCTGGTTCGTGAGCAGCGACCGCGTGTAGCCATCAAGTTTGGTCAGGTTCGCTCCCAGGATCAGCGGCGACCGCGCCACGGCCCACAGAGTGAACTCAGACTTCTCCTCGTCCGGAGTTAGCCGCGATTGCCTCGCATCGCCCCATCCTGGATGCGGCCCCAGGAATCCGAATGGCAACATGTCCTCGTCCGGCCAACTTCCAGGCCCCACGTAAGGAACCCACTTGGCCAGCCGGTCGAAAGCATCGCGTGTACCGAAGGGAAATTCGCCGTTGCCCGGTTTGTGCTCTGCTGTCCATACATCCCAGTGGTCGTCGGAGATGCGCCACATCTGCGCGTGTTCAGCCACTTCCGCCGCATGTTCCAGCGAAGTGGGCCCCGGCGAAAGGCTCAGCACAATTGGTCGTCCTGTCTTCTTGATCGCCAACGCAATCTGAGCAATCTCGGTCGGCCGGTAAGGATGGTCGCTGATACAGTCCACCTTGATGAAGTCCAGCCCCCATGCCGCATACTTGCGCATCATCGAGTCGTAGTAAGCCTGTCCGGCGGCGTTGTCTGCCACGCCCCAGTTGCCCTCATCCCAGGGGCAGGGAGTGTTCAAATCCACCGCGTCCACTGCGTGAAAGCTCGATCCGGCAATGGGCAGATTCTGCTTCACCACCTGGCGCGGGATGCCGCGCACAATATGAATGCCGAATTTCAGTCCCTTGGCGTGAACCCAGTCCGCCAGCGGCTTGAATCCGGCTCCGCCCGCGGAAGACGGGAAGCGGCTAAGGGCCGGAATCAGAATGCCGTTGCCGTCCCACACGTACCTGCGCGTCTCCACCTTGTCGCCAAAGGGATTCTCCATGTACCAGCCTTCGTCGATCACCGCGTACTCCCAGCCGAACTCGCGCAGCCCGGCTAGCACCGTGGCATTGGCCCGGTAGTCGGCTTCGTCGATGGTCAGCCCGTATGCATCCCAACTGTTCCACCCCAGCGGCGGGGAGGATGCAACGCTCTGTGCTGGTAATTGAGTCCGAGAAAAGAATGTAACGACCAAAACAGCGATAAGAAAAACGCGCAAGCGAGCCATGCGGAAATCGTATACCAGAATTTCGAAGGCTGGCGCGCAGAGAAGAAGCGCGGGTTGCCGATCTGCTGACTCGCACTCCGAGGCTCCTTGTTAACCAATGCACCACCCCGTGCGTTAAGCTGGTGCGGGGGGATTCTCCATGCGTTTTCGCGCCCTGGGCCGCGTGGCTCTTGCGTCGCTTGTCCTGCTGCTCGCTCTGCGCCTGCCCGCCCAGTCGCCGTCCGTTCAGGCCGCGCCCAACCCGCCGCTCCCGGTCATTCATGTCGACAACGGCCCCAACTCGGCCGAAGCACAAAAGCAGCATTACGTGGTGCTGGTGTCGCTCGACGGTTTCCGCTGGGACTACGCCAAACGCGATGGCGCCACGCATCTGCTGGCGCTGGGCAAACACGGAGTCTGGGCTCCGGAGGGCATGCTACCCAGTTACCCCTCGCTCACCTTTCCCAATCATTTCACCATCGTTACCGGCCTCTATCCCGAGCACCATGGCCTGGTTGCCAACAGCTTCTGGGATGAGACAAAACAGTCCCGCTACGCCATCGCCGACGCGAAGGCCGTCACCGACGGCTCCTGGTACAGCGGCACCCCGTTGTGGAGCCTGGCCGAGAGCCAGGGCATGCGCTCCGCCTGCTTCTTCTGGCCTGGTTCAGAGGCAAAAATCGCCGGATTTCTGCCCACTTACTATCTGCACTTCGACGACAAGATCGACGACACCGCTCGCATTCAGCAGGTGCTCGCCTGGCTCCGACTCCCGGAAGCGGATCGGCCCCATTTCATCACGCTTTACTACTCCGAGCCCGACCACGAGGGCCACGAGTTCGGCCCTGACGCCCCGGAGACCAAGGCCGCGGTCCTCAAGGTGGACGGCCTGATCGGTAAGCTGAAGGCGGGCCTCGATGCAACGGGCTTGCCCATCGATCTGGTGGTAATCAGCGACCACGGTATGGCCAAGGTTCAGGGTGGCTGGATCACACTCGACCAGTTCGCCGATCTCACCGGCTTTGAGACTGCCGGGACATTGCTCTATGGCAAGACCGAGGAAGACCGGGCCCGCGTCTACAACCAGCTCAAGAAAGCCTCGTCGCAGTTTGTAGCCTTCCGCCGCAAAGACGTGCCGGCAGACTTGAACTACAACCAGAATCCGCGCGAAGGCGACCCGGTAGTTATCGCCACCGGCCCTTACGCCATCCGCGCCCACGCCCCTGCAACCGGCAAGCCTGACCAGCCTCCCATCCCCGGCATGCATGGCTACGACCCGCGCAGGCTTCCGGAGATGAAGGCCAGCTTTTTTGCCGCCGGACCCGATATAGTTGAAGGAAAGACGGTCGCACCGTTTGAGAACGTGAATCTGTACCCTTGGCTGGCTCACATGCTCGGTCTCACCCCTCCAAAGACCGATGGCAGCCTTGATGTGCTGTCTGGAACACTGCGCGATGGCGGCGCCGACAAGCAAAGATAGGCGTCGTTGAAGTCGCTTCAAGGAGTCGCAAAGAGAATGAACGTTGTACTTGGGATCGATGGTGGAGGGACTCGAACCCGCGCCTCGATCGTTGCCGGCGATCAGAGATTAGCTTATGTTGAAAACGGCTCCATCAAGCGGCTTCGCGTTGGAGAAGAAGCTGCCGAAGAGAACCTCCGTGAAATCCTCAGAGACGCTTACGCGCAGGCCGGCGTGCGAAGTGTCTCGGCAGCCTCGTGCGGCGTAGCCAGCGCCACTCTGCCGGGAACCGTCGAGTGGATCACCGAGATCCTCAGGGAGTTTGGCGCCGAGCGAAGCGAGGTAGTCGGCGACGAGGTTATTGCCTTGGACGCGGCCTTCCAGGGAGGGCCGGGGATTCTCCAAATCGCTGGAACCGGCTCCAACACTATCGGTCGTGCTCCCGACGGCAGCCGCGAAAGTGCCGGCGGCTATAGCTCGCGGCTCGGCGACGAGGGCTCCGGCTACTGGATCGGCCTGCACAGCGTGCGCCGGGCGCTGCATGCTCATGACCGCGAGGAGCCCACGCGGATTCTCGAAAAAGTGGGCGAAATCTGGGGCACATCCAGCCTTGAAGAGATTGTCAGTCTGGGCGACAGCTCTCCCGGACCGGATTTCGCCGCGCTGGCGCCGGCCATCAATGAATTGGCCGAGGCCGGCGATCCGGTTGCGGTTGCGGTGATGCAGCAGGCAGCGGCCGACCTGGTGGGATTTGTCCTCCTGGTGCGCGCCAAACTGCGCCGCAAACATGGGCTGACTGAGGAAGTTCCGGTGGCCTGGATTGGCAGCGTCATAGGCAAGGCACGCCTGGTCCGCGAAGGCTTCTTTGCCGGCCTTCACGCGGCCGCCCCCGAGATGCCCGTAGGCCAGAAAGAGGTGTCCGGGATCGAAGGCGCCGTCTGGCGCGCCAAACGCCTTGCCGGATCAGTCCATTGAATTCTGGCGCAGGAACCCTTGGCATTGACCTAGGATACCCGCACCGGCTTATTGAATTGCCGGCGCCCTTTGCCCATTCAGGAACGATGCCAGCAGCCTTCCCGTACCATCCACAGCCACCAGGTTGGCAGGCCTCCCCGCGCTGAGGGCGCCTGCCCGGTCGCCGAGCCCGGCCATATCGGCCGGGTTTGCCGTAAGCAATCGCAATCCCTGTTCCAGCGTTCCGGCGGCGAACTTGAGAAAATTGGCCAGCGCCCTGTCCAGCGTGAGCACGCTCCCGGCCAGCACGTCGCCCATCGAAGCCCTGCCGTTGGCCACCTGGACCGTGAATCCGCCCAGCTGATATTCGCCGTCGGGCATGCCCGTGGCGCTCATTCCGTCGGTAATCAGGATGGCGCGCTCCGCTCCCTTGCAGCGCCACCAGATCTTCACCATCTCCGGGGTGTTGTGGATGCCATCGCAGATCAGCTCGGCAAACAGGGAATCGGTGGCCAGAACAACGCCCAGAATTCCGGGCTCGCGGTGATCCAGCGGGCGCATGGCGTTAAAGGTGTGCGTGGCGCTAACAGCGCCGGCGGCAATCCCTGCGCGGGTCTCCTCGGCGGTCGCATTGGAGTGCCCCAGCGACACCCGGACACCGCGCGCAGTGGCGTGCGCCGCCAATTCGAGTGCTCCGGGCAACTCGGGAGCCAGCGTCATCAGTCGAACATGGCCCTCGGCTGCTTCATAGAGCTTGTCAAAGACGGAAATATCAGGATCCAGAAGGAGTCCGGGAGGATGGACACCGCGCTTGGCGTGGGAAAGAAACGGTCCCTCTAGATGAATTCCGATCGGCCAGGTCACGGATTCGGCCGGGTCCGGCGGTTGCGCCAGGAGCCTGGCCAGGCCGGAAAGCGACTTCAGCGTCGCATCCAGCGGAGCAGTCACCGTGGTGGCCAGATAGCTTCCTGTTCCGTGCGATGCCAGAAGCCGCCCCATGGTCTTGAGAGCATCGGGAGTGGCCTCCATGACGTCGTGGCCGGCAGCTCCATGGATGTGCACGTCGAGAAACGCCGGGGCCAGTGTTGCCCCCGGAAACTCCAGGCGATGGTCTCCGTTTCCGTTTGGCGCCTCAGCCGCCGCGCGGGAGCCGATGGACGCGATTCGCCCATCCTCAATTACAACCACTGGATGTTCAACTATGCCCGATCCGTTCCAGAGCTTCTCTGCCGTCAGCACCGTTCGCATAGGAAAAGACTAATGCATCGCAGCCACGCTCTGCCTGCTCTCGCTCGGAAGGTGACTGCTTCGTGCGCCAAACAGGGATATCACCGAAAGGCTCCTGGAACCCGTCCCAAAAGCTCTAGAATATTCTCATCCGGCCAAAAGCACCCGTGCCCCATCCTTTCGCGTTTTCTGCGAAAGGGTGTGAAACCACGAGCCCCAAACTGCCTTTGTCGAATTCGTTCTTTGAACCGGCGCCTAGTTGACCAGTAGCTTGCGGTCCGGCTCTCGCAAGCCCGTCCGGCCCTGTGCCGCTTTCAGTGCTGCCTGCGTTACGGCCAACTCCGCTTGGCAGGCCGTCAGCTTCGCAAACAGGAGCGCGAACTGGGAATCCAGGTGCGTTTGCAGCTCCGCAATGGCCAGTTCGAGCCGGTCGTTGGCGGCAATCTGCTCAGCCTGGCTCATCTGCACCGTCTTCAGATTGGGCAGGATCACCTCGGCAAACAGCTGGGTGAGCGACGCAACAGGGTCATTCATGAGCAGATTCTAAGCAGAAACTGGCAAGGACGCACGATTACGGGTGTTTAGACCTTGGTAATGGACCCGAAACGCAGGGTCGGCGAGCTTCTGTAACGGCGTATTGACGTGCGGATGACGTCATCTTTGTTAATGTTTTGGAATGAATAGCAGGGCTCTGCTGGCAGTTGCCGGCCCAATCTTCGCTCTTGCGACCGCCTCCCTTTCAGCTCAGACCGTCGATCTCCCCACCAGCAAACTGTTGATCGGTGAAATTCCGGGCCATCCGCAGCGCCTCAACAGCCTGCCCATGTCCATGGCTGTCTCGCCTGACCGGCGCTACGTGGTCACGGTCAACGCCGGCTACGGAACCTTCGAGTCGAAGTATGAGCAGTCGCTGGCAGTGTTTGACACACAAACCGGCGCCCTCGAGGACTTTCCCGACGACCGCACCCTTGTCAACGCCAAACAGACTCTCTACTCCGGTCTGGCCTTCAGCTACGACGGCAGTCACCTGTATGCCAGCATGGGCTCGACGACGGACCCGCTCGGAACTGCCAAGAATTCCACCGGCAGCGGCATTGTGGTGTACAGCTTCAAAGCGGGCAAGATCGCGCCCGAGCGGTTCATCCCGTTGCCGCTGCAACAGCTCGCACCCGGCAGGAAGACCAGGCTGATCGGCGACGCGGACGGCGATAAGGGCGTGCCGTTCCCGGCAGACATTGCCGTGGTTGGCCCCGCCGGCGCGGAAAAGCTGCTGGTCGCGGACAATCTCTCCGACGATGTGCTCCTTCTCGATCCCGTCAGCGGCAAAATCCAGAAGCGCTTCGATCTCTCCGAAAGCAATGCCGTGCCCTCCACGTTTCCCATTGCGCTGGCAGTCCCGAAGTATGGCGGGCGGGCATTTGTGGCTCTCTGGAACGCATCGGAGATTGTGGAACTCGACCTGGCGAAAGGAACGGTGGATCGCCGGCTGAATCTGCTCAAGCCGTCGAGCCCAACCGCTGCAGGAACGCACCCATGCGCCTTCCAGCTCTCGCCGGACAACAAGACCCTCTACGTAGCTCTGGCCAACCGCGACGCTGTAGCCGTCATCGACGTAGGTCCGGGCGAAGTTCATGGCCAATTCTCGGTAAAAGGCTACTTCGATACCCGCCTTCCTGGGCAAAGCTACTTCGGCGCCGAGCCTGACGCGCTCGCGGTGAATGAGGACGGCAGCCGCCTCTATGTGGCCAATGCCATCAGCGATGCCGTTGCCGTGATCGACACAAAGAAGCTCACCCGTGCAGCCGCGAAGCAGGGAATGGTGGAGCCCATCGGCTTCATTCCCACCGAGTGGATGCCCATGGACCTGGCTTTTCTTCCCACACCCTCCGGGGGCAAGCTCTATGTGGCTACCGCAAAGGGCAAGGGCGCCGGGCCAAACAGCGCGCCCATGGATGTAACAGATACGTCGCGAGGCAAGCGGTTCATTCGGCCATACACCTATATCTGCACGTTGCTGCACGGTTCTCTGGCCGCGCTGGACGCCGCGGAAGTCGAGAACAACCTGCCGCATTGGACCGATGTGGTGATGGAGTCCAACCGCATGAAAGCGGCCGAGGAAAAGATCGCCTTTGCCGGCGGAGAGCAGAACCGCATCAAGCACGTGATTTACATCATCAAGGAAAACCGGACTTACGATCAGATCTTCGGCGACCTCAAGAAGGACGGCAAGCCGGTGGGCAACGGCAACCCCAGCCTGACCATGTATGGCGAGGCCGTTACGCCCAACCTGCACAGGCTGGCCCTGCAGTTCGGCGTGCTCGACAACTTCTACGATTCGGGCGAGGTCTCCGGCGACGGGCACGTATGGTCCAACGCCGCCATCGGGACAGATTACCTGGAGAAGACCTGGCAGCAATCCTATCGCGGCGGGCAGCGGACTTATGATTTTGAAGGCGTGGTGGCTGAGGGACTGCCGTTGCTGCAGAATATTCCCGACGTGAACGAGCCTGCCAGCGGCTACCTGTGGGGCGATCTGGCCGCGCACGGAAAAACCTACTACCACTTCGGCGAATTCATCGCTACCACCTTCTGCAACGAGGTGAAGACCGCGAACCCACAGCAGGGGCCCATTCTTCCAGGAGCAAACTGCGCGCGCGAGGCCATCGCTCCCGGCGAGGAAATTCCCGCCGTGTGGGGTGGAGGCGTCAACCGGTGGCCCTGGTCCATCCCGCTTATCGCCACCAACATCGCCACCAAGCCGGAACTGGTGGGTCATTTTGCCCAGGAGGCGCCGGACTTCGAACTGGCCATTCCCGATCAGATCAGGGTAGAGATTTTTGAGCGTCATCTCAAAGACTGGGTCGCCGACAAGGAAAAGGGCAAAGACACCATGCCCGCCTTCGTTATGCTGCGCCTGGGCAACGACCACACCGCCGGTACGCGCCCCGGTGGTCCCACTCCGAAGTCCTCTGTAGCCGACAACGATCTTGCCGTCGGCCGCGCCGTGGACGCCATCTCCCACTCGCCCTTCTGGGATGACACGGCATTCTTCGTCCTCGAAGATGATGCGCAGGACGGTGCCGATCACGTCGACGCGCATCGCAGCCTCGCGTTGGTCATCAGTAAATACTCCCCGCACGCCGCCAATGGCGCGGCGTTCGTCGACAGCCGCTTCTATTCGACCGTGAGTGTGGTCCGCACCATGGAGTCGCTGCTTGGCCTGCCGCCGATGAACAACAACGACGCGCTCTGCTCTCTTATCTCGACCCTCTTCACCGGCTCCGGCGATCAACCCGCGTACGCGGCCGACTACGCCAACCGCGACAACGGCCTCATCTACACTGCCAACGCGAAAACGGCCCCCGGCGCAAAAGAAAGCATGAAGATGGACTTCCGCCACGCCGACCACGCCGACGCGCAGAAGCTGAATGTGATTCTGTGGAAGGACGCGATGGGCGACAAGCCCGTTCCGGCGATGATCAAAGAGCGCCGCAAGAAATCGGCCAAGGACGACGACGATTGATCATGGCCCAAATGGATTGGAGCGCCTAAGAACCTGTCATCCTGAGCCGAGATCGGCGCGTTTTTTGCGCCGATCGCAGTCGAAGGACCTGCATTTCGGGCCTCTCAAATGGAATGAACTTCCAGGCTTCAAGTTGAAGTAAGAGACGACAATCCCGAACCATCTTTCGCGCACCCCCGGTTAGACTATCTCCATGACCAAGCGAATCGGTGTGCATCTGGGCACGGCGGGCGGCGCATCCAACGCCGTCGAGCGCGCCCGCGAGATCGGCGCCAGCACCTTTCAGTTCTTTTCTTCCAGCCCGCGCATGTGGCGCGCCCCCAAGGTCGATCCCAAGCAGGCCGAGCGCATGAAGGCACTTCGTGCCGCCCTCGATGTAGGCCCGTTGGTCATCCACACCAGCTACCTGGTCAACGTTTGCAGCCAGTCGGACGAGGTGCGCGAAAAGAGCATCGCAGCATTTCGCGGGGAGATCGAGCGCGCCCTCGCCTTCGGCGCCGAGTACCTCGTGCTCCATCCCGGTTCATGGAAGGGTCTCACCCGCGACGAGGGCCTGAAGCTCGCCGCCGACTCTATCACCCGCGCCATCGACGGCCTGCCGTGGCAGGGAACCGGCTTCCACATCCTCATTGAAAACACCGCCGGCGCCGAATTCTCCCTGGGCGGCAGTTTTGAGCAGGTGGCCGAACTTGTAGCTCGTCTCAAGGCCACGGCGCCTGTTGCCGTCTGCCTGGACACCTGCCACACGCATGTCGCTGGTTATGATCTGGTGAGCGCGGAAGGCTACCAGGACACGATGAAGCAGGTGGGTGCAACCGTCGGTTTCGAATCCGTTCGCGTCTGGCACTGCAACGATGCCAAGGCCGAGCGCGGCTCCAAGCTCGACCGCCACGAGCATATCGGTCAGGGCACCATGGGTATCGAACCCTTCCGCCGTCTGCTGAACGACGCGCGCTATGCCCACGCCGCCTTTATCGCCGAAACCCCTGTGGATGAGCCCGGCGATGAGGAGCGCAACGTCCGCGTGCTGAAAAGCCTCGTCGCACCTTCCCGAAAATCACCCGCGAATCGAAAGTGATAAGCCGGTCTGCAGCGCCCCCTGGCGCGAACCGAAATTAATGTCCCTTTGCATGGAAAAAGCGCTATTGTTGAGGTTCAAAGATGGAATGCAAAGGAGATCGTCGCATGAAAGTGCTTACCAAGAGTCTTTTTCTCGTTCTGGTGGCCGCGCTATTCACCCCGCTGGCGCACGCCCAGAACGCGCCGGCAAAGGATGCCGCACCCAAGCCTCCCGACAGCCCGTCCAAAGCCCTGCTTGACTCCTGGAATGACATCGGCCGAAAACTGATTGCCATGGCCGAGGACTTTCCCGAAGACAAGTACGACTTCAAGCCAAATCCTGCCCAGCGCGGCTTTGCTGAGCAGCTTCTGCACGCCGCAGGCGCGAACTACTTCTTTATCAACCCCGTCAAGGGCCTGAAGATGCCCACTGGCGACCCGAATCGATCCGACTACAAAACCAAGGCCGCGGTGGTCGACTATGTCAAGAAGTCCTTCGCCGATGGCGCGGATTTGATCAAGACCAAAGGCGATGCTGGCATGAGCGACCTTTGCGTCAATCCGTTCGACAACCAGCAAACCCGCTTCTCCGACCTCGCCTGGGGTCTGATCGAACACTCCGGGGAGCATTACGGGCAGCTGGTTGTTTACTACCGCGCAGCTGGATTGGTGCCGCCCGAGTCGCGCCCAAAAAAGTAACCCGGCTTTAACCTTCAGAATTCCTGCTTGTCTTGTTTCCGCTCTGGCGTCAGACTGTGTGTGTCGCCAGGAAGCCTCTGGGCAGATCCGGTATTCGAAGGGGACGGGCTTCAGCCCGTACGCACCTGCAGAACAGCCATCTGGGCTGTAGACTTCGAGGGAATTCAGAGCTTAGAGGACCGGGTTCGTCAAAGCTTCCCTAGATTGGACATCGGGAGGAGGAGTTATGCGCGTACGCATGTACGGAGTGTTGACATTGGCTGCGCTTGCGGGCTTGGCGCTTTCAGCTGCTGCGCAGGTTGACGAGAACCGGGCCAAAACGACTACGACGGGCAACCTCGCGCACGCCGCTCCGCAGCCTTACACGGCAGAGTTCCGGATCACCCGCGTGCAAACGCTGGCCGATGGTAGCACGATCACGCATAAATCGACGGAAACCGTGGCACGGGATTCGCAGGGCCGCTGGATGTCGGCGACAACGACGATCCCCATCTCGGAAGACCAGGCGCCGCACACCAACGTGAATGTCAACGATCCCGTGGCTCATACCCACAGTTCCTGGGCCGTGCCGGGACAGCGGGCCATGGTGGTCAATCTCCCCGGCCGGGGTGCATCGCCCTCCTCCTGCGCTGCAGTCACCCTGCCTCGCGCGCTTCAGCCCGCGGAGAGTGAGCGGATCGAGTCCACCACGGAAGATCTGGGGACGCGGACCTATCAGGGGGTTGAGGCCAAAGGTCGCCGAACCACCCGCACCATCCCGGCGGGCGAAATCGGCAACAGCGACCAGTTGATACGCACATTTGAGGTGTGGCATTCCACCACTCCGGGGCTCGAGGGCATCGTCGTTCGTCAGGTAAGCGAAGACCCGCTCACGGGCAATATGACGAGGGAACTCGTGAAGCTCACGCCGGGCGAGCCGGACTCAGCCTTGTTCCAGCCGCCCCAGGACTACGAAGTAGTGACCCAGGAAGTCCACGACGAAGTTCGTTGCCCGCAGTGAGCCGCGTCCGCAAGCGCCGCCGCGCCATTTAAACTAAAGGCTTATGGCGGAAGATAAAGAACTGCGTTACGACCCGGCGGCGATTGAACCTAAATGGCAGAAGCGGTGGGCTGCGGACCCCGCACTCTATGCGGCTGAGCCCGCGACCTGCGGCAAGCCCAAGTACTACGTCCTCGAGATGCTGCCCTATCCCAGCGGCCAGTTGCACATGGGCCACGTGCGCAACTACTCCATCGGCGACGCGCTGGCCCGCCACATGTGGATGCGCGGCTACAACGTGCTTCACCCCATGGGCTGGGACGCCTTCGGCCTGCCCGCCGAGAACGCCGCGCTCAAAAACCACACCCCGCCGCGCGAGTGGACGCTCTCCAACATTGCCGGAATGAAGCGCCAGTTTGAGCGCCTCGGCATGGCCTTCGACTGGGCCACGGAAGTGACCACCTGCCTGCCCGACTACTACCGCTGGAACCAGTGGTTCTTCCTGCGCATGTACGAGAAGGGCCTCGCCTACCGCAAGAAAAGCAAGGTCAACTGGTGCCCCGATTGCGCCACCGTGCTGGCCAACGAGCAGGTGATCGACGGCCGCTGCTGGCGCCACG
>CAYUJM010000023.1:0-38345 GCA_964445025.1 uncultured Occallatibacter sp.
GCAATCCGAGGTTAGGTCTGTCGTGCCGATACCTCGCGAAAAAGAGCGGTCGCTCTGAGCGGCTTGAAACCGAGCGAACCTTCTCAAATTCCGGGCGATTTTCACTCACAAAACCAGGAACGTCGAATGAGCCGGCTTTTGTCCGATCGGTATTCATCTCTTGAGTTTTTGAGGTTCCGGGGAATTGACCTTACGTATCAAATCATACACACCCTGTTTTTCAGATCGCAACCTCCCCTTACTAGATGACCGGAATGTCCCAGCGGTGCCCGAAATGTACAAGACCGCGAATCATCGATGCGAATATATCTGGATTTGTCAGGGCAGATCGGGAAGTGACAAATGAGAGGCACGATGATTGAAGGTCAAACGCAATCTCAATCCGCACGCGCGAAAGGAAACACGACGCGTCGTGCAGTGCTGCTTGCGGCGGGAGCTGCTGGGCTTATGGCAACCAGCTTCAGCAAACGAGCCAGCGCATTTTCAACTAAAGAAACCAAACTGAAGGAGGGAGCTATGAAGAAGGGGACCTACACTACACCCGATGGCGTTGAGATCTACTACAAGGACTGGGGCACCGGCCCAGTGGTTACGTTCTCCCATGGATGGCCGTTGAGTGCCGACGCATGGGACGCACAAATGCTGTTCCTTGGGCAGAAGGGCTATCGCGTTATCGCCCATGACCGCCGTGGCCACGGCCGTTCGGGTCAGAGCTGGCTAGGCAACAACATGGATCAGTATGCGGATGACCTCGCCGGTCTAATGGACCATCTCGACATCATGGATGCGACGATGGTCGGCCACTCCACCGGTGGCGGGGAGGTCGTACGTTACATTGCCCGTCACGGCGAGAAGCGCGTCGCCAAGGTCGTCCTGATCGGGGCTGTTCCTCCGCTCATGCTGAAGACCGAAGCCAATCCAAGTGGCCTGGCCCTTTCAGTTTTTGACGAGATCCGTTCGAACGTCGTGAAGAATCGCTCGCAGTTCTTCAGGGATCTGACAGTACCCTTTTACGGGTACAACAAGCCGGGTGCGAAGGTATCCCAAGGGGTACAGGATTCGTTCTGGCTTCAAGGGATGCAGGTCTCCATCATCGGTGCCTTCGACTGCATCAAGGCATTCTCTGAGACCGACCAAACGGAAGACCTGAAGAAGATTACCGTCCCGACACTCGTGATCCACGGAGACGCAGATCAGATCGTACCAATCGATGACTCCGGCCGCCTCAGCGTCACGCTGGTGAAGAGCGGGACCCTGAAAGTAGTCCCGGGAGCGCCGCATGGGCTCTGCACCACACATGCGGACATCGTCAACGATGAGCTCCTCGCATTCCTTAAGAAGTAGTAGCCCAGTCTCCCGTGCGACAGATCCCAAATAGAGATTTGTCGCACGGCCGAGCTTATCCTCCTCTCGCAATTGCGGGCATTTTGTCGGCCAGACCCACTACTGAACCAGGAGAGTGGAATGACATCCAAGCAAATGAAGCACTCCCCGGTGAAAAGCATGCCGGCAAGCCTCAATAATCCAACGGATCTTTCGCCGGCAGCCGTTGCGGCCATTTCTGAAACCTTGCGACAACTGCTTGCGGATGTCTTCGCACTTTACCTGAAAACGAAGAACTTTCACTGGCACATGAGTGGATCTCATTTCCGCGACTACCACCTGCTTCTCGACGAACAGGCGACCGAGATCTTCGCGATGACGGACCCAATCGCCGAGAGATCTCGCAAGATCGGTGGCACAACGTTGCGGTCAATCGGAGACATCGCGCAACATCAGCGGTTATTCGATAACAACGAGCAATCCGTCACGCCCAAGGCCATGCTCGAAGAGCTGGTTGCCGATAGCCGTTGTTTGACGAAGCTCATGCGTGCAGCTCATGACGTTTGCAATGAGTTCAGGGACGTGGCCACGGTAAGTTTGCTCGAAGTCTGGATAGACGAGGCTGAACGCCGAACCTGGTTCCTGTATGAGGCTGTGCGCGCCCGGAACTGACTTTCGATGAACGTACGTGCCCCACACTGGTTCGGCGGGCGCATCCCGAATACCCCAGTTATGGTCGAGTTCGAGCAGATATCTTCCGGCAGGGGCGCGGAGGTTTATCGCGTGTTCGAAGGCAGGACCCTTGTCTGAGCCCACCCCCACATTGAGGATGCGGTGCAGAGAGCAAAGTTCATCTTGATCTCAAGCCGGCTTCCTTGCCGCAATGGCGAATAAATCAAGAAAAGGAGAATACCGATGAAGCAAATTCTGGTAATCGAGTCGAGCCCGCGGGGAGTTGAATCCGCAAGCCGCCACCTTACACGCAGAATCACAGGGCGTCTAAGAGCGCAATATCCAGAGGCGAGATTCGTTGAGCGTGATCTGGCAGAAAACCCTCTTCCTCATCTGGATTACCGAACGGTGAAGGCCATCTTTACAAGAGATCGTACGGAAGCTGAGTCTTTGCAGGAAGCACTTCGACTGTCAGACCAAGTCACCGGCGAAGTACTGTCGTCGGATCTTCTGGTTATCGCCACTCCAATGTGGAATTTTGGGCTGCCGTCCTCCTTGAAGGCATGGATCGATCACATTGTTCGTCCCGGAAAGACGTTCCGCTATACAGCCGGTGGGGCTGAGGGGCTTGCCCGGGGAAAAAAAGCGATTTTGGTGCTTGCCTCTGGGGGGGTCTTTACTGAAGGCCCTTGGAAATCGTGGGATACGGAGGAACCTTACCTCCGGTTGATCCTGGGCTTCATCGGGATCACCGATGTACAGACTGTACGCGCTCAGGGCATGAACATACCAGGGCTTTCCGACCACGCGATTCCCGATGGCGAAAAATTAATCGAATCACTTGCAATATGAAGGAGAGAGCAATGCTGGATCACATCATTCTGACAGTAAACGACGTCGAGCGTTCGTTGGCATTTTACGAGGCGGCACTCAAGCCCATCAAAATCCGGTTCTTCATGCCCTACAAGGGTGAGAATGGCCATCCTGATCTTTGGGGATTCGGTGATGGGAAGCGAGCCTGCTTTTGGTTAAAGCAGGGCGCGCCCGATCCGGGATCGGTCCATTGGGGGTTCAAGGCCGAGAACAACACGCAGGTCGATGACTTTTATCGGGCGGCAATGGTTGCTGGTGCGAAGGACAATATCTCGCCGCGAGCCCGGACCGAATACTATCCAGGATATTACGCGGCGGATGTATTCGATCCCGACGGATACTCATTCGAAGTCGTCCATAAGAGCTAACCGAGTCCACCGGTTTTCGAAGATCGCGATAGCGAGATGAGAAGTTGGTCCATGGTCGACGACCCTTCCCGGTCTGATCCCTCAGCAGTTGCCAACGGGCCAAACCACGCTCCAGCCCGAATGCGGCCAGCGACACCGGATTGCCCTCCCGCCGGCGCGGGTGGAAACGAAGGCAATCCTGGCGCCGTCGGGAGAAAACGCAGCCTGATCGTCGTATGCCGGGTCGTCGGTCAGGCGCTCGATACCTGTCCCGTCAAGATGAATGCGGAAGAGGTCAGCCGATCCGGAACGCTCCGACATGAGGACGATCCAGTCGCCCTTTGGAGACCAGGAAGGGGTGTAGTCCAGGGAGCCCGGCTGTGTGAGGGGCGCTCTGCGGGGCCATCGGCGTTCGAGATGAAGAGTGTAGCTTGGGTTGGGCCGAGGCGGTCGAAGAGAATCCGGTCCGCCGCCATGCAGGAATTTGGCGAAGACGCGAACGCAGGGACGCAGAGAGACAAGGCGAGAAAACGAGTCATCGAACGCTCCGGGCACAGGATTCGGGGAGGGGAAGTTGCCCTGCGAGCGTATCACCGGGAAACGGGGCTCGATGTACCGGTCAAGGAGGTACCGGTTGGTCTGCTGCGTAGACGCCTCGAGGCCCGTCAGGTGTTTGGACTTGTCGAGATCGATGATGGCGCGAGAGGACGCATCGACCTTGGCCCGCTCCGATTCGATGTTCTGCATCCTCACCGGCTGTTCGATGGCCTTGCGGACCGAGGCTCCGGCGGGGTACTCGTCGCCGTTGTAGGTCAGGCAGCGCTGCCATCGCTTTCCATTTCTCATTTCGCTGAAGCGGACCTTCCATACGAAGCCGTTGGCTCTGATGACCTTGGCGATGCTGCCGCTTTGATCTCAGCGAGGGCATTTGTCCGCTTCCGGTATAATGGCCGGCCAACCGGCAGAGCTGGTTGGCCGACGCCGCAGGGAAGGTTGGGCGACGCCCTCATGTGAATTCTGACCCGACTCATAGAGGCCCTATCTTCCCAACTTGGAGTTCTTATCACTTGGAAGCGGATTTGGCATGGGCGTTTTGGCCGTCGGCCGACTCCATTGCACTTTGTTTGTAACGAATTCCCCGTTCCATGACTTTGTTCATTGGAATGCACCAGCCAAATACATTTCACTCCATGACCCCTCGCGTTTGCCGAGTTCTTAGCCTCTCTCTATTCCTGTGCATAGGAGAATTAGCCGCCGGCGCACAGGAACCGCTGACGCTTCGACAAGCGATCAACCAGGCCCTCGGGCAGAGCCCCGAGGCTGCGATGTCCCGTGCTGACAAACAAGATGCCGTGTTGGCGGCCGGATTTGCTCGCACCCGGCTGCTGCCACAGCTTGGATTTACGGAAGACATCTCGCGCGGCAACGACCCGGTATATGCATTCGGCACGCGCCTTCGGCAGCGGCAATTCACGCAAGCCGATTTTGCGCTGAATGCTCTGAACTTTCCTCCGCCCATCGGCAATTTCTCCACACGCTTCTCAGGCGAGTGGATGGCTTTCGATTCCTTCAAGACACAGAGGGAGATCCACCGCGCCGATCTATTCAAGGAAAGCGCCTCCGCCGCAGCTCAGGCGGTGGACCAGCAGATCGCTGTCCACGTCGTGGAGGCGTACCAGCAAGTTCTCTATGCGCACCGGGAGATCGACGTTGCCCAGCACGAACAGGAGACGGCGGCGGCGCTGCTGGCATCGGTGGACGAGCACGTCAAGGCAGGCCTCGCGGTGGAATCCGACCGGATGTCGGCCGAGGTGAATGTGGCTGCGCGCAAAGAGGAGTTGATTGCGGCACAAGGCGACCTGGAACTGGCATGGGCTGCGCTGCGCGAAGCGATGGGCGCTCCGAACCTGAAGGCGAGCGAACTGAAGCCGATTGCGCCGCATGTTTTTCCGCAAAGTTCTCTGGAAGAGGAGATGGCGACAGCCGCCAAAGCGCGGCCCGACCTGGCGGCCCTGGGCAAGACGCAATCAGCGCAGGCATCCGCGATTGGAGCGGCCAAATCGGACTTCGGCCCGCGCGTAAGCGCCTACGGAAACTGGGAGGAGGACCGCACATCGTTCGGCGGCTCCGGCGGAAACAACTGGGTCGCCGGTGTGCAGATCAGCGTGGACATTCTGCCCGTCGGCAAGCGCAATCAGGTTGCGCGGGAGAGTGCCGCGAAACAGAAGATCGACGCGCAGGTGGCAGCAACCGAGCAGCATCTGCGGCTGGAAGTGAGCCAGGCGCACATTCATCTCCAGACTGCGGCACTGCAGTTGGAGACAGCACGGGCTGCGATGGATCAATCGGCGGAGAGTCTGCGCATTCTGAAAAATCGCTACAGCGCCGGACTTGCCACAATTACAGATCTATTGCGGGCCGAGGACGCGGAGCGCCAGAGTCAATCCAATTACTGGCATGCCGTGTACGGGAATGTCATGGCCTATAGCGAACTGTTGTACGCAACCGGGACACTGACCCCCGATGCTGCGGAGGAATTGCAATGAAGAATCTCTTGTGGGCAAGTTTGCTTGGCTCTGCTGCCGCGATGATGGCTGGCTGCCATGGCAGTGAACCAGCCACGGCGGCGGGAGCAGTGCAAACCATGCCGGCGCAGATTGTCGAGAGCCGCGGGCAACAGGTGCCGCAGATCCTCCGATCCACGGGCACCGTTCATCCCAGGGAAACTGCAACGGTATCGGCCCAGGTGATGGGTCGCATCCAGCAAGTGCTCGTGCGCGAGGGCGACATCGTTCGGGCTGGGCAAACGCTGGTGGTGCTTGACGATACGGCCTTGCGCGCGCAGGTGGAACAGGCACAGGCGGGCGTGAAAGCGGCGCAGAATGCCGAACTGGCGGCCCAAACCAGTGCCGCCCTGGCAACGAGCACACTAGCGCGGTACAAACAGCTTGAAGCTCAGAAGAGCGTAAGCTCCCAGGAGATGGATGAGGTGTCGCATCGGGCAGAGGCAGCGACAGCGAACCTAGATGCTGCGCGTGCGCAGACCGAGGCGGCGCGGTCGCAGGAGAGCGCGGCGCGCACGATGATGGGCTATACACATCTGGTTGCGCCCTTTGCGGGCATGGTCACGGCTCGAATGGCGGATCCCGGGACGATGGCCGCGCCGGGCGTTCCGTTGCTCCAGGTGGACATGGCCGGCGCATTGCAACTGCAGGCCTCGGTGGATGAGTCGGCCATCGGCGCGATTCACATGGGAATGAAGGCGCCAGTGGAGATCGATGGTGCTGCTGTGGCAGGCACGGTCGCCGAGATCGTGCCGGCAGCCGATCCATCGAGTCGCAGCTTTCTCGTGAAGATCGATTTGCCTTCCTCCAGTCGGACGCGTGCAGGCACGTACGGAGTCGCGGAGTTTCCGAATGGTGTCCGGAGCGCGATACTCATACCGCGCATCGCGCTCGTCCAGCGCGGCTCGCTCACGTGCGTCTACGCTCTCGATGCCCAGGACATTGCGCAACTCCGCACTGTCACGCTCGGTGCGCAGCAGGGCGATCTTGTCGAAGTGCTGTCGGGCATTTCCAGCGGCGAAAAACTCGTTGGCGATCCCGCCGACGGTGATTTCGCAGGCAAACGTATTGAGGTCCGGCAATGACCCACGATCTTGGAATTGCCGGCCGCCTGGCTCATTCATTTCTCAATTCCAAACTGACGCCGCTCTTCATTGCCGCATCGCTGGCTATCGGAATCTTCGCGGTCGCGATTATTCCTCGAGAAGAAGAGCCGCAGATCCTCGTTCCGATGCTGGATATCGCAACCGCGATGCCGGGAGCGTCACCTGCAGAGATCGAAGAGCGGGTCACCCTGCCCATCGAGGACCTCGTGCATCAGATTTCGGGCGTCGAATATGTTTACTCCACGTCGGCGCCTGGGCAGAGCCTGGTGATTGTGCGCTTTCTTGTCGGCACGCCGCAGGAAGACGCGTTGATCAAGGTCTACAGCAAGCTCTATTCGAACTTCGACCGCATGCCGCCGGGAGTATCGCAGCCGCTGATCAAGGCCCGCTCCATTGACGATGTGCCGATCCTGGCCATGACGCTCTGGGGCGAGAGCTACAACGGCGATCAGTTGCGCGCCATCGCCGCGGAGATACAGCAGAACATCGCACGGATCTCCGATGTTTCGGAGACGACGATCATAGGCGGGCTTCCACGCACCATGCGCGTTATTCTGAGCACGGAAAAGCTGAGCGCCTACGGCCTGTCACCCATGGCCATCGTCGGGCATCTGCAGGCCGCGAATTCGAGTGTGCAGGCAGGAAACTTCTCCGAAAACAACCAGGAGGTCCGCATCGATGCCGGTAACCTCTTCACCCGGCGCGAGGATCTTGAAGGCGTGGTCGTCGGCGTGGTTCACAGTCGCCCGGTGTATCTGCGCGACGTGGCCGACAGAATTATCGATGGCGCGGCAGAGCCCGCAGACTACGTCGTCTACGGCACCACCAACGCGAGCCCGGGTGGGGCGCGCCAGTACCCGGCCGTGACCATTACCGTAGCCAAGCGCAAGGGAACCAACGCTACCGATATCTCCAATGCAGTTCTTAAGCGAGTGCATGAGATGCAGGGCGTGACCATTCCCAATGACGTTACCGTCACCACCACACGGAACTACGGAGAAACGGCCAAAGCCAAGTCGGACGAGTTGCTGGAGCATCTGCTGCTGGCCACGCTCTCCGTCACGCTACTGGTCGCACTGTTCCTGGGGTGGCGTGAATCGGGTGTGGTTCTGCTTGCCATCCCCGTCACGCTCGCGCTCACCATGTCGGTGTTTTACTTTCTCGGCTACACCATCAATCGCGTCACGCTCTTTGCCCTGATCTTCTCCATCGGCATTCTTGTCGATGACGCCATCGTCGTCGTCGAAAACATGGTCCGCCACTTCCGCCTGCCGGAGAATCATGGCCGGCCGATGAGTGAAGTCGCAGTCGAAGCAGTAGCCGAGGTGGGCAACCCCACCATCCTGGCTACCTTCGCCGTGATCGCCGCTGTGCTGCCCATGGCCTTTGTACGCGGCTTGATGGGCCCCTACATGCGGCCTATCCCCGTAGGCGCGTCTGCTGCCATGCTCTTCTCGTTGATGGTTGCCTTTGTAGTCTCGCCCTGGGCGGCGCTCCGGCTTATCGGCCGCCATCTTGAAGGGGCCAAAGTGCTGGAGCCCGAGACCGAGAACTGGCGCACAAGGCTCTATCGCCGCATTATGACGCCGCTGATCCGGTCCACGCGCAATCGTGCCTTCTTCTTTGCCGGAGTGGCGTTGCTCTTCCTGGTTTCGGTGGCGCTTGTGCCCCTCGGACTCGTGAAGGTAAAGATGCTGCCGTTCGATAACAAGAGTGAGCTGCAGGTGGTCATCAACATGCCCGACGGCACACCGCTCGAACAGACGGCGCGGGTGGCTCAGGCGTTGGGTGAAGAGCTTGCGCGGCAGCCGGACGTTCTCAACTACCAGACGTACACCGGAACCTCAGGCCCTTACAACTTCAACGGCCTGGTGCGCCACTATTACATGCGCCGCCAGCCGAATCAGGCTGACATCCAGGTGAATCTGCTGCCCGCTGACCAGCGCGGCCTGCAAAGCCATGCCATTGCCAAGCGCTTTCGCCCGTTGCTCGACGCGGTGGGCGATGCCTACGGAGCGCGCGTCCAGGTCAGCGAAGTTCCGCCGGGGCCGCCGGTGGTGCAAACGTTGGTTGCCGAGGTCTATGGCCCTGACCTCGCGGGGCAGACCCGGGTTGCCCAACAGATCAAAGCGATCTTCCAGCACACTGCGGGCGTGGTGGATACCGACTGGTATGTCGAGGACCCCGAGCCCAGAGTGGTGATGCACGTGGATGAGGTCAAGGCCGCGCAGCACGGAATTGCAGTCTCTGACGTGTCCCGTGCCCTCGGGCTTGCGTTATCTGGAGCAGAGGTCGGCCTCATCCATGATCCGAATTCGCGAGAGCCTGTGCCCGCAGTCGTCGAACTTGACCGTGCGGATCGCTCCTCCGAGCAGGGACTAGAAAATATCCGGCTGCCTGGAGCCGATGGCGGGATGGTCTCGCTGCGGGAACTGCTGATTGTCGAGCACAAGACAATCGAGCCCAGCATCTATCACAAGAATCTGCGTCGCGTGGTTTACGTCACTGGAGATGTAGCTGGGGTTGTAGAAAGCCCAGTCTACGCGATCCTGCAGATGAACAAGGAGCTTGACCATCTCACGCTCCCGGCCGGCTACACACTCACCCGCTACAACGCATCGATGCCGGAATCTACAGACCACTACTCGATGAAATGGGACGGTGAATGGCATATCACAATCGAAGTCTTCCGCGACATGGGCCTTGCCTTTGCCGCTGTCCTGGTGCTCATCTACGTGCTTGTAGTGGGGTGGTTCCGCTCCTTCCTTGTGCCGCTGATCATCATGGCGCCCATCCCGCTCACTCTGGTCGGCATCATGCCTGCACATGCCATGCTGGGCGCATTTTTTACGGCCACTTCGATGATCGGTTTCATAGCCGGGGCCGGCATCATCGTGCGCAACTCCATTATCCTCGTCGACTTCATCGAACTTCGCATTCGCCAGGGAATGCCTGTGGCTGATGCGGTGATCGATGCCGGCGCAACACGCTTCCGCCCCATGCTGTTGACCGCGGCCGCGGTCGTGGTGGGGGCCAGCGTCATTTTGACCGATCCCATCTTTCAGGGGCTCGCCCTTTCGTTGATTGCCGGGGCAGTGGCATCGACATTTCTTTCGTGGCCGACCATTCCCGTGCTCTATTACATGCTTAACTCTCGGCGCAAAGTCCAACACGAACCAAATACCGAACAAGGAGAATCCCTATGACGGTCGAACGCGGAGTGCGCCTGCTGGCGGGCGTTATGGTGCTGTTGTCGCTTGGTCTTGCGCATTTCTTTTCCCTCTACTGGCTTTGGCTTACGGCCTTTGTCGGGGTCAACCTCTTGCAATCGGCATTCACCAACTGGTGCCCGGCCATGACGATACTGCGCGCCATGGGACTGAAGGACACCGCCTGCGGCTCCGGACAGTGAGGCAGCCATGCACGCCCGGCGTCGAACCACTCAAATCAAGGACGAGGTTTACCGTGAGATGTTCCGCCTGGAGGAAAACCGTCCAGGAGCCGAGATGGGCCTCGCGCTCGCTTTGTTGCGCGCATGGATTGCGGCTGACCGCAAGCCCCAAGATGGCGAAGATCGACTATGGATCAGAAAGGTATCGCCCATCTGCCTTGAGATGATTGAGGCAGCTTGGAAAGCGAATGGAACTGCGCTTCCCTACGCGCGGTGACCTACTTGCTGATTGTTCTATCCGGTAAATCGGCAAGGGCCGGGTTACATCCAGTTCCTTTATCCGCACCAGCGCATATACTGGACTTGCTTTCGACACACCCATGCAATGCGACCTGAACTGATCCGAGCCACCGACCTGCTGCAACGCAACACTCCGGAAGCTGTTGAAGAAGCGATCGGTTTGCTGCAGAATACGGTCTATTCCTTCAGCATGAAGGTCTGCGGCCATCCTGAAGATGCGGAAGACACCATGCAGGAGGTGCTCTCCCGTTCCATCGGATACCTCTCGAAGATCCAGACCCCGCAACAGATGGCCGTCTGGCTTTACACGGTCACGAGAAACCGCTGCTGGCGCATGCGCCGCAAGCCCTCTCATGCCCCGGCACATGTCCTCTCGCTCGACGAGCTGATGCCGGATGGCGAAGAACTGGGCAGGCTGCTAGCCGATGCCGCGGCAGGACCGGAAAGCAACGTCCTCGCCGCCGAGCAGCGCCATTTGCTCCATCTGGCTATCCTGCGCATTCCGGCCACTTTGCGCATTGTTCTTGTGCTCCACGACATGGAAGAGTTGACCACCGAACAGGTTGCGCAGGTGCTCTCGCTGCAACAAGGAACAGTGCGGATTCGCCTCCACCGGGCACGGCTAAGCGTGCGCAAGGAGATGAGCCAGATGCTTTCGGGCATCTCGGAGCAACCGAGGAAAGCTAGGTCTTCCAAAGGGAAGTCCAGCCGCTCCAGGGGCAAGGGTTCAAAACGCCCGGCCGAATGCCGCAATCTGTTCGCCAACCTCTCGGAGTATCTCGACGACCGAGTCGAGCCGCTAACCTGTGAGCAGATGCGCACACATATCGAAGCCTGTCCGTCCTGCGTGGCCTTTCTGCGCGACCTGCGCGCGGCCATTGATCGCTGCCGCTCACTGGAGATTCCCTGCGATCCTGCTGTCGCGCCCCGCCTTCGCGCCATTCTCACCAGGGAATACCTGCGTATGCTGGCGATTCCCGTCAACAAAGAATCTGCCGCCATGGTGTAACGATTTGCCGCGTTCGTGGATTCGATCTAGTGGGAAAGGAAATCCATCATGGAAGTCAGGATCACGCATCTCGATCGTGTCAGGTTCTCCATTCAGTCTCGAACTCATACGATTCTGTGCGACCAACCCGCAGACAATAACGGCGATGACACGGGCATGACACCGCCGGAGCTGTTGCTGGCGTCACTTGGATCGTGTGCAGCCTTCTATGCCGCGCAGTTTCTCCGGGCGCGCAGTCTTGCTGAGACCGGCGTTGAAGTCTCAGTGACCGCCGAGAAATTAATGCAGCCGGCCAGGCTTGGGAACTTCCGCGTGCAAGTTGTGTGCCCTGTTTCTCTCTCCGCAGAACAGACAGAGGCGCTTATGAGGAGTGTGCACCATTGCCTCATACACAACACCCTCCTGTCACCACCGGAGATTAGGATCGAACTGACGGTCAATGATCTGGCTGCCGTCCACACCTAACGGACCTGTCCAACCACGGAAATGCGACCAGCCACACTCGACCCGATCGAACGCCTGAATAAGAGGGAACCCAGGCTACGTGTCCAAAAGCAACTTCTCCACTTGACTGATCCTCGCCGCCAGCGGTCACAGTCCAGCGTTCCTAAATTCGCCAATGCTTCTTATGAAAGATATAAAATAATTGTGCAACCTTATTATGGCGTTGCGCTATCAAACAATATGAGTTTTCTCCGCCCGCTTGGGCACTTTGTAGAGAGAGCGAATGCCTGTGGGCCTGAATAAAGATCCTGGTTTCTATGCGTTATCGGAGCAAAAATCGGCCATTCAGTCGCATGCGCACACTCGCGTGCGTCGCTCTGGCTTTTTGCCTCTTCACATGGGGACTGCAATACAAGCTTTCCTTATATGATCCGCCCGAGGCCGCTTCCCATCATGTGCCGACGGCCAAACTGCTCTCGAAAAACGAGCAATCCAGTTCCACAGACAGCCCACTGGTAGTTCGGACTCGGACATCTACGAGAGTTATCTACACTGCTCCTGCCGTCGTCATTTTCATTCTGTTGCTGGTCCTCAGCGTATCGAATCCTCCAATATCAGGGCAGAGGGAGCAGCGTGCCAGCCGGTTCTGGCATCTCCGCCGTGCTCACCTGAGAGCCCACTTCGTTCGCCCACCTCCGGTTCTCCTCTAGCGATTCCCTAAAGTCCAAGCTGAAGCATTCGATCGGGTTCAATGGTCGAGTGCAGCGGGACGCATCCTCTGTTTGAGAACATGTCCCGCCTTTGCTGACCTTACAACCCCAAAAATCACTTAGAGGTGCATTAGAGATATGCGAAAGCGATCCTCCTCGATCCTCGCCGCAGGATTGACGGTTCCCCTTCTGACCGTTTTAGTCGCGTGCAATTTCAAAGATCGGCACTCCGATGCGAGCGCCGCAGAGATGCCTTCGGCAAAAGTGGCCGCGGCAGCGCGCGGAGATATTGCCCACATTTTGAGCCTCGCCGGACAGTTCCAGCCCTACCAGGTGGTCGACGTTCACCCCAAGGTGACCGGCTTCATGGTCAAGATCAACGTGGACATCGGAGACCGGGTACGAAAGGGGCAAACCCTGGCCGTTTTGGAAGTTCCGGAGTTGAGTGCCCAGTTGAAGGGCACTGTCTTCGAAATCCAGCGGGCCAAGGACGACTTGCTTCGCGCACAGCACGAGATCACGCGAGCGGAGGCGATTCACGCAGCGCTGCATGCCGATTATGAGAGATTGCTCGAAACCTCGAAAGCCCAGCCGGGACTGATTGCACAGCAGGAGTTGGATGATGCGCAGAGCAAGGATCTGTCCTCGGAGTCGCAGGTGGATGCCGCCAAAGCCGCGGCGGCTGCCGCGCAGCAGCACGCGGAGGTGGCCCGCACGGACAACGATCGCGTGCAGGCGATCCAGAACTACACCAATGTCGTGGCGCCTCTGGATGGGGTCATTGTCTGGCGCTATGCCGACACGGGAGCTCTGATCCAGAGCGGCACCAACTCCAACGAACAGGACATTCCCATCGTGAAGCTCTCGCAGAGCGGGTTGTTGCGTCTCCGCATGCCCATCCCCGAGAACGATGTTCAGTTCGTTCACATCGGCGACCCGATGCAGGTTCGCGTCGATGCTATTGGCCGCTCCTTCACAGGCAAGATTGTCCGCTTCACCCGCGACGTGAACTTTGAAACTCGGACCATGGAGACCGAAATCGATGTCGAGAACCAGGACTTGTCCATCGCGCCTGGAATGTATGCAAATACGCAGCTGCAACTTGCCCATGCAGACAGCGTGGTAACCATTCCGGTGGAAGCGCTGGTTCTGCGCGGGAACCAGGAGAACGTATTCGTGTTGGACGCGACCAACCGCGTCCACGCACGCAGGGTAGAAGTGGGGCTGCGCGGATCGAAACTCGCAGAGATTAAGAGCGGCCTTGAGCCGGGGGATCGTGTGATCCTTGGCGCTCAGGAAAAGTACAGCGAAGGCCAGCAGGTCTCGCCGATCCTCACCCCCGAACCAACCTCCGACGTAATGCGCGAGGCGGGCAGCGTGATCGACATGAAAGCGGAGCAGGACGAGAGCAACGGAGGTCGAATCTAATGCCGAAGTTTGCTCTCAAGTATCCCTTCTTCATCATCATGCTGTGCCTGATGGTGGCCCTGGTCGGAGGAGAAACCGTGGCCCGCATGCCGGTCGACTTGTTCCCCAAGATCGATCTGCCGGTCGTTGTGGTGGCCACCTTCTACAACGGCATGCCGCCGCAGCAGATCGAAGCCGACATTACAAATACCTTTGAACGCTTTTTCACGCTGGGCGCCAATATCGACCATAGCGAATCGCGATCGCTCACCGGAGTGAGTCTGATCAAGATCTACTTCAAGCCGGGCACCGATCCCAATGCTGCGCTTAGCAATATCGCCAACCTGGCCATGGCCGACCTGCGCCGGCTGCCTCCGGGCACTTTGCCCCCCGTGGTTTTAGGCATGGACGCCTCGACCCAACCTGTGTGCCTTGTCACCCTCAAGGGGCAAGGGCTCAACGAGACAAACCTGAAAGATCTCGCGCAATTCCAGGTGCGCAACCAGATCTCCAATGTCGAGGGCGCGTCGGTACCCCAGCCATATGGCGGAACCTACCGGCAAATACAGGTCTATGTGGACCCCCAGAAGATGGAGGCGCGTAACCTCAGCCTGAATGACGTGGTGGAGTCGGTCAACAGCTCGAATCTGATTCTGCCCGCCGGAGACGTGCGCATCGGCTCAAAGGACTTCAACATCTACGCCAACAGCCAGTTTCCCGACGCCAACTCGATGAACGAGATGCCGCTCAAATCGGTAGGCAACTCCTCGGTCCTGGTAGCCGACATCGGCAAGGCCGAAGACTCGGGTGCGCTGCAGTACAACATCGTGCGCATCGACGGACAGCGTTCTGTCTATGTGCCCGTTTTCAAACAGGGAGGCGACAGCAACACCATCACCATTGTCAACGGAATGAAGAAGGCTATCAAACATCTTGTCGACATCCCGCAATCATTGAAGACGGCGGTGGTCTTCGACCAGTCGGTGTTCGTCAAGCTCGCTCTTTGGAATCTGGGCAAGGAGGCGACCATCGGTCTGGTGCTAACCGGCATCATGATCCTGGTCTTTCTCGGCAGCCCCCGGGCAACCTTTGCAGTGATGCTGTCGATTCCTCTCTCGGCTCTGGTTTGCCTTCTGGTGACGAAGTTCATGGGCGGCTCTATCAACACCATGATCCTGGGCGGCCTGGCGCTGGCTTTCTCGCGCCTGATCGACGACTCCGTCGTGGTTCTCGAGAACATCTTCCGCTACATGGAGATGGGGCATCCGCCACGAGAAGCAGCTGAAAAAGGAGGCATGGAGGTCTCGCTGGCCGTGCTGGCCGCTACCTCGACAACCTCCATTGTCTTCTTCCCGGTGAGTTTTCTCTCCGGCATCAGCAAGTACATCTTCTCTCCGCTGGCGCTGGGTGTTGTGCTCTCCATTTTCGCTTCGTACTTCTTCGCCATGACGGTGGTGCCGCTCTACTGTGCCAACTTCATTCGCCTGTCGCACGAAGACTCTCACGGAACAAAGGAGAAGCCGGGATTCTTCACCCGCTTCGAACGCAAGTTCAACGAAAAGTTCCAAAGATTGCTCAATTGGTATGAGGGCCTGGCCAAACGCGCCATGAAGCGGCCTGGGTTGACCGCGGCAGCGATTCTCGGCGGTGTGGCGCTTACGCTCCTGGCGCTCTTGCCGTTCCTGGGGCGCGCTTACTTTCCGCGCACCGATCCAGGACAGTTTGTCATCGATGTCCGCATGCCAAGCGGCACGCGATTGGAAGTGAGCGACCAATACATTGCCAAGGTTGAAGCCATCATCCGCAACGAGGTGAGACCGTCCGATCTGGGCATGATCGTCTCCAATATCGGTGTCTATCCTGACCTCTCCGCCATTTACACCACCAATGCCTCCATGGATACGGCGTTTGTGCAGACCAGCCTGAAGGAGGATCACAGCCTGGGCAGCTACGAGTATATGCGGCGTGTCCGCGAAAGGCTCTCGCGGGAGATGCCGGAACTTACCACCTACTTCCAGGCGGGTGGTCTGGTGGATGGCGTCATCAACCAGGGCCTGCCGGCTCCCATCGATATTCAGATCGGCTCCAACGACATGGACGGAGCATACGCTTTGGCTAAGAACCTGGCGCAGAAGATCAAGGCGATGCCCAACGTCAGCGACGTTTACATTCCGCAGGACCTCGACTACCCGGGCATTGCGCTGAACATCGACCGTGAAAAGGCCAGCCTGATCGGGCTTTCCGCAAAGGACGTGGTGGACAACGTGATTACCGCCATGACCTCTGACGGGCAAGTCGCGCCCACGTACTGGATCGATCCCAAGAGCGGCAACAACTACATGGTTACGGTCCAGTATGCCAACCGCTTCATCAACAACATGACGATGGAGGACTTCGAGAACATTCCTCTGCGCGGCGTCCATCCGGCCGGGTTCAGCCCAATGCAGGAGGCTCATGAGGCGTCAAGCGATGCGCGTGCGTTCTGGAAGGGGGACCATACATCCGGATACACGCCGCTGAGCTCGGTGGCCGACATCAAGCTCATCAACACCCCGACGGAAGTAGACCACAACCAGATCCGGCGCGTGATCGACGTCTATGTCGCGACCAGGACCGAGGCGCTGCAAATGGTCGGCAGCCAGATCAACAATCTGGTGGCCAACACCAAAACAGACAGAAACATGGTGCTCAAGGTGCGCGGCGCGGTCGTCAGCATGAACCGTTCGTTTCTTGAGTTTGGGCTGGGGCTCATTATGTCGGTGCTGATGGTTTACCTGATTCTTATGACCCAGTTCACCTCATTCATTGATCCTTTCATCATTCTCATGGCCATTCCACCCGGCCTGGCGGGAGTGGTGATGACCCTCCTGGTGACGGGAAGCACGCTCAACATCATGTCTCTGATGGGCGTGATCATGATGACCGGCATTGTGGTCTCGAACAGCATTCTGATTGTCGAGTTCGCCGGCGTTTTACGCAACCAAGGACTGCCGCTGTTGGAGGCAGTAATCCAGTCGTGCAAAATCCGCCTCCGCCCTATTCTCATGACCTCGCTGGCCACATTGCTGGGCATGATTCCCATGGCGCTCGGCATTGAAACCGGCAGCGAGCAATATGCGCCTCTGGCGCGCGCCGTCATCGGAGGCCTGACGGTCTCCGTGGTTGTGACGGTCTTCCTGGTGCCCGCCGTATACCTCATCATTCATGGCCGGCGCGAGAGACACGCCGCAATTGTGGAGGGGGTGTAACCATGACGAAATTGCGGATCGCATTCTTTCGTAGTTTGACCGTCCTCCTCTTGCTCGCAACTGTCTGTCACACGGCTCTATCAGGACAGGAGACAGGTGTCAGAACGCAATTCCCCGATGCTCCGGCATTTCGGCTCATGGCCCTGGCACAGCAAAGCTCAATGCCGGCCCCGGGAGGATTGCCCCAGGTACCGGCCGCATCCACAGGCCAGCCAGCTTCCAGCGATCATCCGCGGCTCACACAAGCGGAAGCTGAAAAGTTGGCCATCAAGAACAACCCGCGTGTGAGCGTTGCCCGCCTGCTGGCGCTGGCGCAGCACCAGGTGGTGCGCGAGACAAGAGCCGCGGAACTGCCTACGGCGATGGCCAGCATCACTGCCGAAGATGCGGAGAACGCCAGTCGCATCTCTGCCGGTTCCCTGACAGCATCGCGGCTCTTCGAGCATGCGGGAGCCGGCGGCGGATTCACCCAGTTGATTACGGACTTCGGCAGAACAACCAACCTCGTGGCGTATTCAAAACTCCAGGAGAAGGCGCAGAACGCGAGTGCTCTGGCCACCACAGAAGACATTGTGCTTGCGGCCGATCTGGCATTCTTCAATGCGCTCCAGGCCCAGGCGCTGCTCAAGGTCTCGAACCAGGACGTTGCCACCCGGCAGATCACCGAAACCCAGATCAGCGAGATGACAAAGAACAAGCTCAAATCGACGCTTGATTTGAGCTTTGCGAATGTCAACCTCTCGCAGGCCAAGCTGTTGCGACTGGATGCCGAGAATAACGTTGAATCCACCATGGCGGCACTGGACGCTGTGCTGGGCCTTGACCGGCAGGTGACCTATGAGTTGGTTGAAGGCGACATAGCTTCGAAGGCGCCTCCGGCAGATGCCGATCAACTTCTGCAACTGGCGCTCCAGCAGCGGCCAGACCTGCAGGCGCTGAATTACAGCCGGCAGGCCGAGATCAAGTTCAGCCGTGCGCAGCGGGATCAGTTGCTTCCCACCATCAGCGCCGCTGGAACTGTGGGGAGTGTGCCTATCCGGCCCTCTCAGTACTATGTGTCGAACTGGTGGGGCGGCATCGGCGTCAACGTGAATATCCCCATCTTCAACGGCTTCCTGTTTTCGGCCCAGGCCAAGGAAGCGGCCATCCGCGCACAGGCGGCCTCGGAAGAGAGCCGAGACCTGCGCGACCGCATCAGCCGCGATGTACGCACCGCCTGGCTGGGGGCAAATACTGCTTACCAACGGGCGACGGTGACAGAGGAACTGTTGCGGGAGGCGAACCTGGCACTGTCACTGGCCCAGGCCCGCTATAAGCTGGGCCTCAGCTCCATTGTTGAGTTGAGCCAGGCTCAGTTCCAGCAAACCGATGCGGCAATCGGCAACACCAATGCGCAATACCAGTACCGGCTGGCTCTGGCCACGATCAACTACCAGATTGGAGCCACTCCATAGACACGCAAAGCCGGCCCTCATGCGGCTGGGCCCTCCTGCACTTGAGGATCCTCCCAGCCGCAGAAAGTGCGACTATGTTCGTCACACAGGCACTGAATTGGGTTCGAAGGAGATTGCCACAATGCCATTGATTGGCGAAAAGCCGTCCTTGGATCTGAAGGCGGTTGTCTATGCAACTGACTTCTCCCTCTACTCGCAAAACGCCGGCTTGTATGCCGCCCGCATTGCATCCTACTTCTCGTCTATCCTGCTGGTGACCCACGCCTTCATTCTCTCGCAAGCAGCTTTGGAAGTTGAGATCGACCCAAAGCTGCTCAGCGAGCAGCGAAAGGATCTTAAAGCTCTCTTGTCTCGGAAGGCCATCCTCCTCGGCGACGGTTCCATCGAAGCCGTGCCCACCCTTCTCGATGGCTATCCGCACCAGGTCATTCCCGCGCTTGCCGACGCAAACGCGCCAGCCATGATCGTACTGGGAACACACGGAGGAGGAAGGTTCGAACACGGATTGATCGGCTCTGTTGCGGAGAGGATTCTTCGCTCTTCCCGTTGGCCCTCGCTAACCGTCGGCCCGCAGGTCAAGCCTGTATCTTCAGAGACATTTCCCTTTGCGAGAATCCTCTTTGCAACGGACTTTACCGCGGCAGCCGCCAACGCAGCAATCTACGCGGTGACCTTCGCGGAAGTGTTCGGAGCGAAGATTGATGTTCTCAATGTGATTCAGGATGATGCGATTGAGCATCCGGATCGGTTTTCCGAATTGCAGACCCGCTTCTTCGGCGCTCTGGATTGCGTCGTTCCGCAACAGGCCAGGGAGTTCTGCGATCCGCGAACATATGTCGCGGTCGGCGAGGCTCACGATCGGATTCTGGAGCACATCAGAGAACGATCGATCGACCTCCTCGTGCTGGGCATCCGAAAGGCCTCACATCTGAGCATGGAGATGAGGACATCCGGCGCATTCCGGATCATCGCAGACGCGGCATGTCCAGTCTTGACAATTAGAAGCTGAGGAGTAGATCGCGTTGCCGGAGATTTGGATCGTGAATCGGATGAAGCAGCCGAGCGACGAATATAATCACACTCCGGCAACATTGCTTGTCGCAGTGTTGGGCGGTGCTTGTGCCTTCATTTCCATAGAGAGCATATTTCCAGACGTAATGGACTCGCTGGGGCATAAAATGAACAGACTCCAAGGATGGCAAGTCCATATGGGATCGGCGTCTGTTGGAATCATGGCGTTCCTCACTTTATTGTTCATTCTGGAATTACTCGAAACAAAGTCAAACATAACAGCGTGGCGATCAAGTGCGCCGTGGCTGCCTCTCGCTGGGCTCACGGCATTGGCAGCCGTCATCCATATCTCCTTTTACATAGTCCTCCCGGCAGGAACCATCTATGGGGTGTGGGCTTATCGCCGCACCTGCAGCGTGCGTCGCTCCCTGAACTAACAGCTTCACGGCAACCGGGATTTATCAGTGTCAATGCGTGTCGATGGTGTTCCGGAGACGGCGCAGACTTGGGCCTTCAAACACTTTAATAGTGAACGTATGTTATTGATTGTGAATTCTCGACCGCAGATTGGCGTGTGGTTCGCAGCACGAAGTGTTCCAGCACTTTATGGAATGAAGAAGTTTGGGCCATGCAGATTCATGCGACACATCACCGCTTGCGCACATCAATGGTCTAGTTCCCGGAGCGCCGGAGAGCAGATGCCTGTGCCCATGTGGGCATTCACTCAATAATTCCAAAGGGCTAAGCGTTTCGTTCCTGCGGCCTAATGGTCCATAAACACTACTAATTGGACGGCCCACTGCGGCAGTTCCATACTCGATTTTGAAAAGGAGAGAAACATGAACACAAGAGTAAGGACCATCAGCAAAGCAATTGCCGGCATCCTGTTTTCCAGCGCTGTTTTCGCAGGCACTGCCGAAGCAAAGATCGTTTCCCCCTCAAAGGACATCGTCGTGGATCAACCGACGGACCTGCCGGAACTGGCGCAGCGACAGGGCCTTGCTTTTCAGCTCTACACCGGAAGTGGAGATGGCGGTGTGTATCTCTACGTTGAGCAGCATCACGGAGAGCGTCTTCTCGTTCTCGACGTAACCGATCCAGGGAACATCAAGATGGTCGGTGCGGCTACACTTACCGTTCCCGGACCCTTCGATTTTGTTCGTCCCCTGGGAAGCTCCGCCTTGCTGGTCCGCTTCCGCAATAACCTGGGCGTTGCTGTGCTGGATCTGAAAAAGGCGAAGACGCCTGTGCTGAAGACCGTGAGCGGGCTGCAATACCCCGGTCACACCGAGAATCTGGGCCAGACCGGATTTCTGATGGAAAACCAGCCACACGTCGATGGACAGGCAGTTGCACATGATTATCAGATCGTGGATACTGCCAATCCGGCCGATCCGGCACTGGTTTACACGGCCAAGCTGGTAACACACAAGCTGACGCGTGAGGAAACCGGGACTACGTTCCTGCTCGGAGCGGAAGGCCTGACCATCATCCGTCTTCCGCAAGAAGAAGATGACTACAAAGCGCGTCAGAACCCCGCGAACTAAGCGGTTCTCAACCTCAACTACGAGGCCCTGGCGTCTGCTTTCCGCGCATGGAAAGAGTGGCACGCAGGGCCTTCTGGCATATATATGGGAACGCCAATGGGGGTGTGGAGATAAATTGGCATGAGTTACGCGCGCAGGGACTTTCTTAAAGCAACGGGACTTTTGGGGATCAGCGCCTTCTTGGCTGCATGCAAGAGCGGCTCGGTTGCGCGGACGATGATCAATGCGGGGCTCTCCGATACCCGCGGAACGGGGTATGACGTCAGGACCTGGGCCAGGTTTCCCGAGAAGACTGACCTGCTTATGCTGGCTGATCGGCCTCCGCTGCTGGAGACGCCGATGCATTACTTCCTGAAAGACCTGACGCCGAACGATGCCTACTTTGTGCGCTGGCACTATGCAGGCATCCCGACCCGCGTCGACCTACGCACTTTCCGGATGCGAATTATCGGCGCCGTCAATCGGCCGACTGAATTATCCTTCGACGATTTGCGCACCCGCTTTGAGCCAGTGGCGATGACTGCCTTCAGCGAGTGCTCGGGCAATTCGCGCAGCTTCTTCCGTCCGCAAGTGCCGGGCGCGCAATGGACCAACGGGGCCATGGGAAATGCGCATTATGTTGGCGCCCGGCTAAGGGATGTTCTCGCTGTTGCCGGCGTCAAGGCGGGCGCCGTGGAGGTCAGCTTCCGCGGACTGGATGTTCCCCCGCTGCAATCGTCGCCGCACTTCGAGAAGCCGCTGACGATCGACCATGCGCTCAACGGCGACTCGATCATCGCCTACGAGATGAATGGCGAGCCTCTGCCCATGCTCAATGGATTTCCGATACGGCTGGTGGTTCCGGGGTGGTTTGCAACCTATTGGGTGAAGGCGCTGAGCCAGATCACCGTGCGCACCGAGCCGCTGCATAACTTCTGGGTCGATACGGCTTACCGCATCCCGGCAACGCCGGATCACTCCGAGGATCCCAAGCATCCCAGCGAGAACACAGTTCCGCTTACGAGTCATCCAACCCGGGCGGTGTTTGTCACACCGGAGGGCCCCGTGAAGCTTGCCCGCGGCGCGACGCTGCAAATCGAAGGCATCGCTTCGGACGATGGCGCCGGCATTCGGCGCGTGGAAGTGTCGACGGATGGCGGGCACACCTGGATAGACGCCGCACTCGATCGAGTGATCGACAAATACTCCTGGAGGCGATGGCGGATGAACTGGAAGCCCCCGCAGATTGGCCGATACACCCTGCAGTGCCGCGCGACCAATGCGGCCGGAGCCACGCAGCGCACGAACGAGTGGAACCATGGCGGCTATCAGCGCCGCGTGATTGAGACGCGCGAAGTCGAGGTGACGGCATAATGCAGACGCTACGGGTGATGGCGGCCTTAGTCGTTTTCGGTGCTGCCATTCTGTCCTATGCCCTTTGGGGCCGCGCCGGTCGGGAGAGAAAGGCCGTGAGCGTTCCCGTTTCACCGGAAATCCCGGTTGCAGCTTTGACTTCAACACAGCCGGTCAAGGAGATCGAACTGGAGTATCACCAGCCCGATCTGCCGCCCGGTCCCGGACATGACGCATTCGCCGTGCAATGCGTGATCTGCCACTCGCCTCGCTATGTCCTGAACCAGCCGATCTTCCCGCGCAAGACATGGACAGCGGAAGTACACAAGATGGTTAAGGGGTATGGGGCGCCCATCGATGCGGAGCAGGAGCGAGAGATCGTCGACTACCTGGTCAGCTGGCATGGCAAGGAAGATCCACCAACCCTAGCGAAAACAACGTCGAATTAAACACCTTGCTTTCGATTAAAACGGACAGCGTCCTCAGGAGACTTCAGTGAACAGCAGAGAACAGCAAGGGGGTATCGCAACCCCTGGCGCCAGGCGGCCGGTGACGACCGGCCTGCCGCGCACCGACTACGATCTCATTCGATGGCACAGCCATGCCGCGTTGATTACGGTTCTCATTTCCGCGCTTTTCGGATTCCTGGTTGCAACGAAGTTCAATTTCCCGACCTTTCTGGGCGGCCACGCCTGGGAGACCTGGGGAAGGCTGCGCTATAACCACACGCAAGGTATATTCTTCGGCTGGCTTGGGAATGCATTTATTGCGTTCTGCTACTTCGTGGTGCCCCGGTTGACAAATCGCCCGGTAACAAGCCGCAAGCTTGGTTGGGCTCTGTTTTGGATCTGGAACTTCGCCGTTGTACTCCCCGGCTGGGTCCTGGTGTGCTTGGGGTTCAGCCAGCCGCTTGAGTGGGCTGAGTTTCCGCTGATTGTTGATCTGTTTGTGGTGCTCGCGTTTCTGCTGATTCTGGTTCAGTTCGTGAAGCCGTTTCTCCGCGTGCCGGCCGCGGACCTCTACGTTTCCGGTTGGTATATTGTGGGCGGTTGGGTTTTCACTACTCTTGCCTATCCTATCGGCAATCTCGTGCCGGAACTGGTGGCGGGAGCCAAGGGTGCGGCTTTCAGCGGGCTGTGGATTCACGATGCGGTGGGACTCTTCGTTACTCCGCTGGCCCTTGCCATGTGCTACTACGTGATCCCCATCGCGACCCGCAGGCCCATCTACAGTCACTTCATCTCGATGATGGGATTCTGGCTGTTGTTCTTTATCTATCCATTGAACGGAACGCACCACTATGTCTATTCTGCGATTCCTATGAGCGCGCAAAGAGGCGCGATCATCGCGTCGGCATATCTCGGGCTCACGGTAATCCTGGTCGTGACGAATCTTCTGTTGTCTCTGCGCGGCTCCAGTAGCAAGGTGGGAGACAATGTAGCACTCCGCTTTATCTGGTTTGGCGTCGTCGCCTATCTCGTTGTGAGCCTGCAGGGCTCCATCCAGGCGTTTATGCCCGTCAATCGCTTCATTCATTTTTCCGATTGGGTGATTGGCCATTCGCATCTTGCCATGATCGGATTCGCAAGTTTTTGCGCGGCTGGCTCTCTGGCGCATGTTTGGAGCAAGATTCCCGGCGTGCGATACAACCCGCGCGCGATGGGATGGTCATTCTGGCTGCTGTCCATCGGTCTCGGGCTGATGGTCATGGATCTGACCGCGGCGGGATTGGTCGAGGGACAACTCTGGGTAAGCCGGGCTCCCTGGATCGACTCTGTTCGCGCGATGTATCCCTATTGGCTCACGCGCACCATCTCCGGCATCCCGATCATCGCTGGCTTCCTGCTCTTCTGGATTGCCCTCTGCACCGGAGAGCGAAATGCCGTGGCTTCTGCACCCGCTTACCAAAGCGGCTCGCAAAGGAACCAGGCTGAATTGGACAAGGGATCCGGGCAGAGAACACTGTTGCACGGAGTTCCATCCGTACTGGGATATGCATTTGTGATTGCATTTGTGGCCGGCTTTGGCTTCTTCGTCCTTTCGTTTGTCGTGCTTGGCGTGATTCCCGCACGCCAGCTTCAAGCGGAGATCGACCGAACCGCACCGCGCTCCATGCAGAAGCTCACTCCGGCAGAGGAACGTGGGCGGGTGATTTATGGCCGCGAGGGTTGCGCCTATTGCCACACCGAGCAGGTGCGAAGCATCGAGGCGGACGTGGTGCGGTTCGGTGCGCCCACTGCTCCATGGGAGACGCAATACGACTATCCGCACCTGTGGGGAACACGGCGCATTGGTCCGGATCTTTCACGAGAGCACGGCTTGCGAACCGATGATTGGCAATTCGCACACCTCTTCAATCCCCGCGCAACGGTCCCGGACTCGATCATGCCCGGATACTCGTGGATGTTCGAAGGTTCCGCAGCCAACCCGAGGCAGGACGCGTTGGATCTGGTGGCCTATCTGCGCTCTCTGGGACGGGAGCGTGAATTGGCCGGAGATGGGGGCAACGAGCAGGTCGGCCACGGCGTGGCAATGGAGATGAACTCCGGCTACTCCGCTCGCGGAATTCCTGACACCAGGCCGAGCATTACCGTGCAGGGCATCGATCCGGATGCGCCGGTCTTCGCGATAGCCGCGATGCCGGATGCGTCAAAGATCGAGCGCGGAGCGGACGTCTTCCGCCACAACTGCTCGGGCTGCCATGGTGCTGCGGCCAACGGCGCCGGCATTGCCGCTCCGGGCCTTCTGCCCAGTCCCATCAGCCTGCACGCAGAGCATTTCTCCGACGCTCACCTGGCAACCGTGCTCTGGGATGGAGTGTATGGGTCCTCCATGCCGCCGTGGAGGCAGATGGATAAGGCGGATCTCGAAGCTGTCACCGAGTTTGTGCAGTCGCTCGAGACGCAGGTGAAAGTCGAATCAATGTTGCCCCAGGAAGAGGCTGAGGCACAGAAACTCTATGCGGCCAATTGCGTAAACTGCCACGGAGACAATGGCGCGGGCGATGGAGCTGCTGCGGGAGCGCTCAAGCCTTCCCCTGTGAACTTCCATGTGCGCCAGCCCTCGACAGAGCGAGCCTGGGCTGTGCTAGAGCAGGGCATTCCCGGCAGCGCTATGCCGGCATGGAAGAACCGGCTGAGCGACGATGATCGGCACTTGCTGGTGCTTTATGTGCGGAAGATGTATGACAATGGGCAGAAGGAGGTTCCGCAGCAATGATCAACCTCATCGTGGGCTCGATTACCGCGCTCGGCTTTATTGTGCTCGTGCTCTGGGCAGTCCGGCCATCGTTCCGGGAGTGGGTCGAGCTGCCCAAGTACAAGATGCTGGAGGATGAGAGGCGCTTCTCCGCGAACCGGCCCGACGAGAAATCGGGGCAGTCTTATTAGTGTGAGGATTGGCAGCACCCGTGCCTTGTCTGCTCGGATCACGTCCGGCGGCAGGCCCGGACCAGCGCTCAGTGCGACGGAATGAATCCGGAAGAGATGAGAATGATGACGGCATTCGTAGCCTGTCGCGGATTCATTCTGAAACCAAGCGCAACGACTGCCGCCCGCAGAAGAACATGTGGCAGATTTCTACTGTGCAGATGATATGGCGGGTGAGAGTGGAGCCCTTCGTAATACCTGCCTGCAGAACGATCGGGGGAGAAATCACGCCATTATCCGTCGGTCCCCAACCTGTTCATGTCCATAACTGGTGGGTCAACGTCGGCAGATTGCGAAAACGACTCTCCAACAGTGCGCATGGATCTCTTCTTCAATGGGTTGAGCAAAATTAGCTGAATCAGCTAGTTAGCGTGATTCGATCGGCTCAGATTTCGAAAAACTGGCGTTCCAATTCTGTGACGATCCAGGCCCTTGAGTGCAAACCCATCACAATCCCGGATCTCAATTCGCGAGTTGCCCTGTACGGGTATCTTCTTGGTGTTGTTCTGTAAATCTCGATCAATTCTGTTGGAATAGCTTACTTGCGGGTGGAGACCGCCGGAATGCCCGAAACAAGGAAGAAGTCCAAGCCAGACTATTGGAAGACCGTATTTCGCCTTGTGTTAACCGCCAAGCATAAGGCTTTCGATGGTGTGAGCGATTCGCGGGCTCTGCGCTTTTGCGTCGTAGTCCTCCCCTCGATAACGTTTGACAGCTCTTCGCCGGACCAAATACTTTTTTCAGGTCAGGGGGCGGATTGGTGAAGATGAGGGCCTGAAAAGCATGGCGGCCTGGTGCGGTGGTTCGAATCGGAGGATGGCGCGTTCGAATCCAAATTGCAACTTCTCCGGTGCCAATTCGTAGCGATCGTGCGTTTTGAACAGTCGAGGGGATTCACCGCAACATTTTGATCGAGATCGGTGTCAGTTGAATTCTTCTCTCCGGCGAAGCCTTCACTTCGCCTGCGACCTTCAGCTGCGCATTGACCATAAACATCGTAAGGAGAGTACTGACGTGCGTTCCATGTTCTTGAATCAATTCATTTCTTCGCGTCAATCCAGGGCCGCTGCCTCGGATCTTTCAGATAACAGGCGAGGCACGTACGCCGAGGTTGGCGGGGTCAAACAAGTCTTCACGCGGCTTTTGAAGCCTCACAGGGCTCTCTGCTTGCGAGCTCTCCAGCTTGTTCTTTGCGCTGCTTTAGCCACATCCTGCGCTTCCGGTTGGGGGCAGTCGAAGAATGTGCCCTCCGAGTTGAATTTTCTGACAGCCTTGGGTGAGCTGCACGACTTATCTCCTTATAGGGCCTGGGATAAGGCGACGTTTCCGCGTTACTACGGTGCCCATCCGGTAGATAAGCTGGGCCGTCGCTGGACTATTTTTGTTGACATACCTGGTTCAGTTGACAAAACATCAGGCGCCTCTCTTCAGAAAGCAGGCATTTCCCTTGCGACCAAAATCAAGCTGGCAGCTGTTCAGGCCGGCTGGACACTCGTTCAGGACAACTCCGAAAAGGGCTATTGCGAATTCCATTTCCAGCGGAACGGCGTGGATGCCTGGGCCAACGCCTGGGTCGACTTTGGATATTCGGATGCGCACTTCAATTGGGAGGTCATCGAAATAGCGCCGCCGCCTATCTCGGTGACTCTGGTTGAACCGTCCGCCAAGCCGGAGAAGATGCCTACCGGCGAGAGAGGCGATTTTCCGTTTCTTACACCGATTCCTCATTCCGTGCCAAATGGCGGACGAGACTCGAGCGCGCCGTGGAGCTTGAAGTGGAAAGGCTCAAGCGAGATGGAGACGGTCGCCAACGGTGCATTGGACCGTTCCTATAAGTATCCAGATCTTTCCAGTCTCCTTTTTGGCACGGTTTATCACGACGCCTTGATTAAGGCGGGATGGGATGTCGATCAGTCGGCGCCGGATCAACCGATCATCGCGCACTATACGAAGAAAGGGCGCAATCTGTGGGCCTATGTGAACCTTGGAGGAGACGACTACACGATCCGGGTGGGCAAAGAAGGCGCGCCAAGCCAACTGAAGGCCGACCTGGCAAAGGACTGCCACGTGGCGCTCTATGGCGTGCTGTTCGACTTCAACAAGTCGACATTGCAGCCGGCCTCCGATGGCGCTCTGCAGCAGGTGGCCGCTTTGATGACCGCGAATCCATCGCTCAAGATCGAGATACAGGGCCACACCGATAACGTTGGCGGGGATGCCTACAACCAGACTCTCTCCGAGGCTCGCGCGCACGCTGTGATGACCTGGCTGATCGCACACAACGTTGCGGCGGCTCGCATGACCGCGAAGGGATACGGAAAGACGAGGCCGGTGGCGGATAACAACACAGACGACGGGCGTATGAAGAACCGGCGGGTTGAGATTGCCGATCCCAGCTGCAAGTCGCGTTAGCACTACTGTTGTAGTTCGCAGGTTCTGGAGGGGGTAGGGTGCTTCAGCACCATGGAAAGCCGCACACCTCAAACGGCGGGTGGCCTCGGTCTGATGCCCCCAAAAACCACACCGAGGGTGCCCCTCGCTCCTGGGGACCGGGGAGACTCCGGGACCCCAACTAGCAAGAAGAAGCCCACGGTCCAGCAGGATCGGTACCGAATGCCGTTCAGTCCGGGCATGACGGCGGTCCGTGAGCGGGTGCTCTGCCAAGAGCGGCGCTGTTCAGGTTTCAACGTGTGGAAAGCGATGTTCTCGCCAATTCACACCGACTTAAGCTCAGGTTCGTTTTTCCCTTCGAACCTCCGATTGAATTTGTTCCGGTATCGAAAACTTGGGCATAGGTCTGCCGAGCCCAACAAAGGAAACAAGCGGGATTGCGCCTCCAACAAGCCCATCAAACAGCGGATTCGCGTTTTACATACTCGACGCACTCGTCGGCCAGGCTGAAGTTCCTCGCTTCATAACCTGCATTTAACCATGCTCCGCACTGAACGTTCTGAGTATCGTTTGAGTCGTTGCCCCACCACGCGGATTCTCTCCTTGCTGAATCCGGAAGCGTGAATCCAAGGACTGCTTCGATCTGTTTAAACGTGGCGGGAACAATGCGGATACCGCCAGCAGATTTTAGTCATAGAAACTGGGAAAGCGGATCATACTTGCTCATTTGTTCCTCCATGGATCAGCATTCCCGAACCGTCGGTAAAAAAGCGGTTGAACTCACCTGTCAAAGCGAACGAGAGCCCATCCCAGTCGAAGGATGAGCGAGTAGAAGGGGACAGCGTACGCCTGCTGGACTCGCTGATTTGCGTTCTGTCAGATCGGCCCATCCCGCTAATTGAGTTGGTATATGCAGCGCTCTACCTGAGCAATGCGTTCGTGCGCTCACCGAGGCTCTCGATTAGGTCGCTTGAGGCCGCGACTTTTCGTTGCGCCTCACTGCTTGAAGTAATCATCTCTCTTCTTGGCCCAACTTGGATCGCTCTGGCGAACGATTGAGAAATCGCCGTTTGAAATATCGAACGAATGGATATCTTCAGACCTGGCGTCGTCGCCAATCCAGCCGACAACTTCCATGCTGCCACCTCGAATGCCGCGCGCATACCAGACTCGGTCATCAGGAAAAACGATCAAGTCGGATCGGGTTAGGGACGAAATCTGCCGAACAAGTGAGTCGATCTGCCCTTGCTGAGGTGATTGTTTCCGCCAAAGCGCGGTTCGCTGGCCGGCAATAACGAGGCCGGCAATACACCCGACAAGAACAACGGCGAATAAAGCAACGAGCCAAGACGCTCTTGGCTCTTTTCTCTTCAAGTTCACCTGCGCCTGATTGAAAGGAATAATTGGCAACTCTCGGCCTCCTCCCGCTATGAAGCCCTCCATCGCATTCGGCGGCGAGCGCTCCAGGCGAATACAATTCAAGCCTCGATGAATACGGAGCGAATGGCTTCCAATATTGCTGAAGGACTCGGCGGACAGCCCATGACCGTGCGGTGCACGGGAATGACGTTCGATACTGCGCCCCTGCTTGCGTAGTTGGTCCCAAACACTCCGCCGCATGTCCCGCAGTCCCCCACGGCAACGACAAGCTTAGGATCCGGGGCGGCATCCAGAGTGCGTTTCAAAGCCTCTTCCATGTTCGCCGATACTGGACCCGTTACCAGCAGCAGATCGGCATGGCGCGGGCTCGCTACGAACTTGATACCAACGCCCTCGAGGTTATAGTACGGATTGTTGAGTGCCTGAATTTCGAGTTCGCAACCATTGCAGGAGCCAGCATCGACATGGCGAATGCAAAGAGCGCGACCCAGGATGTTGCGCAGATCCTTCTGCAGCCCCTCGACTACAGGCGAGGCGTCGCTTGGAGCGGGAAAGGTTTCAGTCAATATCCCCGTGCGTATCATGCGCGAAAGAATGTCAATCATACCCACCTCATCCGTCGTGTCCGCTGTAGGACAAGTTGAAGGATTTATTGATCAAGGGAAAGTCCGGCACTATGTTGCCGAGTATCGCGTATTCGAGGAGCGGCCAGTTCTGCCACGAAGGGTCGTGTGCATGGCAACGGCGAATGGTTCCGTCGGGGCCGCTTTCAAGCGCGATCAATACCGGCCCTCGCCAGCCTTCAATCAACCCGAGTCCAAGACGGTGAGGTTCAGCCGGAGGGCAATCTACCTGAATCGAGCCGGCAGTCATTTCCTTAACGAGCGTACGGCAAAGGCGAAGAGATTCGAAGATTTCGTCGAATCTGACCTGCACGCGCGCCGCGACATCGCCCCTGGCTTGGGTGACCCGTTTCGGTTCCAGACGGTCGTAAGGCGGCCATGGGTAATCCACTCGCAGATCGAGGGGAAGGCTCGATGCGCGTCCGGCCAAACCAATTGCGCCGAGTTGCGCCGCCGTTTCAGCCGTGAGGATGCCTGCGTCGCGGAAGCGATCCTGGAGGCCTGCGTGGTTATCGTAGATGGAGCGCAGAGCGGAGACTCCCTCTTCCAGCACCGGGTAATGGTCCAGCAGCAAACGAGGCGCGCTGACGGGCAAATCGGCAGCCACGCCGCCGGGCCGGATGAAATCGAACAGATACCGCGTCCCGAAAGCGGCTGCATTGATCCGCAAAAGGTCCTCTTTCATGCGCGAGAACTGCGTAAGGCCAAAAGCAAAGCCTGCATCGTTGCCCAACGCGCCCAGATCGCCGAGGTGATTGGCCAGTCTTTCATGCTCCAGTGCGAGAGCGCGCAGGTTGGCGGCTAGAGGAGGACAGGTCGTTTGGGTTATCGCCTCCAATGCCGCGCAGTAAGCCCACGAGAAAGCCACGGCAGAGTCGCCTGAAAGGCGCGCTGCAAGATGGTGACCTTCCATTTGCGGCATTTCCTCGAATCGCTTCGAGACTCCCTTGTGTGTATAGCCCAGGCGTTCCTCAAGACGCAGAACCTTCTCTCCGACCACGGAGAACCGGAAGTGGCCCGGCTCGATGGTGCCTGCGTGGACCGGACCCACTGCGATCTCATGGACGCCATCGCCTTCAACCTGGACAAACGGGTAGGGCTGAGATTGGACGGCAAACTGTGTGTTCCCATCGAATTCGCGGCGCAGTGGAAACACCGTATCCGGCCAGGCGCCGTGGCGCAGCCAGCCGCGGTGGTCCGGTTCCATAGAGGCGATCCCGAGAAGATCGTGAACCGCGCGCTCCATATGCAATGCACACGGAAATATCTCCGCGAGGCTTGGATATATCGGATTTGCGCCTTGATCCATCGGATGTTCAAATACCGCGACTCCTTCATGGAGGAGATAGGCGGCGTAGATGCGGAAGCGGCCATCGCGGTCACGATCGTCCGCGCCCCAAAGCGTGAGGAGTCGACCGCCCGCGGCGTGCAGCTTTTCTGCCGCCCGCCTCCAGTTCAGGGCTCCGACCCTGGTGCAATTGCAAGACAGGTTGGAGGGAAGTTCGCGTATTGCTTGTCCGAAGGAATCCGACATTGTTTCATCCCCCAATCAACCGCGCCGCTGCGCGGAACCAGTCTGCGAGCGCCGCCGGCATGTAGACCCCTAATACCAGCACTATGGCAAGGTGAACAAAGACCGGCACCAGGGCTGGAGAATGCGGCAAGGGAAGCGCATCGCTCTTCCCGAAGACCATCGGCTGAACGCGGCTGAAAATCCCGGCAAACGCGACCCCCAGTGCAATCAGAAGGAACGGAGTTGTCCAGGGATGTTCCCGCATCGCTGTTGTAAGAATCAGGAATTCGCTGGCAAAGACGCCGAAAGGGGGCATGCCGAGGATGGAGAGTGAGCCGAGCATGAGTCCCCAGCCGATGGTTGGACTGATTCCCACCAATCCGCGGATTCCATCCATTTGCTGCGTGCCGGCAGTCTGCGAAGCATGTCCGGCGGCGAAGAAGATGGATGACTTCGTCAGCGAGTGAACGGTCATGTGCAGCAGGGCCGCAAAACTGGCCACCGGTCCGCCCAGGCCGAAAGCGAATGTAATGATGCCCATGTGTTCGATCGAGGAGTAGCCGAATAGCCGCTTGATATCGCGCTGCCTCCAAATGAAGAATGCTCCGAGTACAGCCGAAAGCAGCCCGAAGGTCATCAGCATACGGCCGGGAAGAAAGTGGCCGACCGAACCCTCGACGAGCACTTTACAACGGATCACCGCATAGAGCGCGACGTTCAGCAAAAGGCCGGAAAGTACGGCAGATACCGGAGTGGGTCCCTCGGCATGCGCGTCGGGAAGCCAGTTGTGCAGGGGAGCAAGACCCACCTTTGTTCCGTATCCAACCAGAAGAAAGACAAACGCCAGCCCCAGGACCCTGGGTTCAAGTTGACCTTTCACGGCATTCAAGTGGGTCCACAGGAGCGCCGTCATGCCTTCACGCCCAAGCGTCTTCTCCGCGGCAAAGTAGAGAAGGATGGTGCCGAACAAGGCTTGAGCAATGCCGACGCCGCACAGAATGAAATACTTCCATGCAGCTTCCAAACTGGCCCGCGTTCGGTAGAGCGAAACCAGCAGCACCGTCGAAAGCGTTGCAGCTTCCATCGCCACCCACAGCAGCCCCATGTTGTTGGTCAGCAGCGCCAGCAGCATGGCGAACATGAACAGCTGATACATACTGTGGTAGAGACGCAAACGCTGCGGATTCAACCGTCCGTGATGCTCTTCGATGCGCATATAGGGACGCGAAAACAGGGCAGTGGTAAAGCCGACGAAGGCCGTCAGCGCGACCAGGAACACATTGAACGGATCGACGAAGAATTGCTCATTTCCGGCCAGCATGGAACCATGCCGGATGACGCGAAGGACCAGAAACGATGCGGCGATCAGCGTGGCAAGGCTCATGCCTGCATTGAGTTCGGGTGCGAATCGACGCGCGCCGAACAGCGCCAGCAGGGCAGCTCCCAGCAGGGGCAATCCCAGAACAATCAGAATTTCCACTCAGTCCTCCTTGAGCGATTCCAGGTGGCGCAGGTCGAGACTGTCGAATTGCTCACGAATCTGAAAGAAGAAGATGCCCAGAATGAATACGCCGACCAGGACATCGAGCGCGATGCCCAACTCAATGACCATGGGCATCCCATACGTTGCGCTGGTTGCAGCTAGAAACAGGCCGTTTTCCATGGCAAGAAATCCAATGACCTGCGTTACGGCTTTGCGGCGAGTGATCATCATCAGGAATGCAAGCAGGATCACCGCGATAGCGATCCCCAGCGTGTGGCGCGTGACGGTTGTCGCCATGGAACTGATGGGCTGGGCCAAACCAAAGGCGAAGATGACGAGCACCAGGCCAACCAGCATGGTGACGGGAACATTCACCAACTGCTCGCTGTCCCATTGCGCTCCGAGCCGATTGATCAGCCGATTGAGTATCCAGGGAAGGGTGATGACCTTGAGGATCAGAGTGAGCGCCGCCGAGTAGTACATTTCCGTCAGTCCCGAGCTATACGCCACAAGACCGGTGGAGACAAAGAGTATGGCGCCCTGCCAGGCAAACAGTGTGATCAGTTGCTGCGTCCGCCGTCCCGAGAGCAGGGCAAATGAGATGAGCAGCAGTCCCGCGGCGAGGACCTTCAACACCTGGGCGATTAGTTCGGAAGTGTGCATATGATTAGGCCCCCAGCAGAAGATGAACGAGCAAGCCGAGTACGGCGAGCAGAAAGGCCATCGCTAGATATTCCGGAGCGCGGAAAATGCGTAGCTTGGCTGACAACGATTCGATAAGAGCAAGAGCCGCGCCGGCGATTACGAGTTTTCCAATCAGTGCGGCAATAGCAATCAGCAAGGATCCAAGCCCATCTTCTCCGCGCGTGGCGATGCCCCACGGGAAAAACAATGCAAAGCCAATGCAGGCATAATTGAACAATTTCAAGCTCGACGCCCACTCCACCAAGGCGAGGTGGCGCGCCGAATACTCCAGCAGCATGGCTTCGTGGATCATTGTCAGTTCAAGATGCGTCGTTGGATTGTCGATCGGGATGCGGGCGTTTTCGGCCAAAGCCACCATCACAAAAGCGATCGAGGCAAAGATTACGCTTGGATCGATGACGGACGGATGGGTGCGGTATCCATCTACCAGGCTCGGCAGCGACGTGCTGCCAAAGAGCAGGAATGCGTTGAATAGAACCATCAGCAACGCCGGCTCCGCCAGGAATCCAACCATCATTTCGCGGCGTGCACCAAGGGTGCCGAAAGCGGTGCCGATATCCATGGCCGCCAGCGATAGGAATACACGCGCTGTCGCAAAGAGTCCAACCAGGGCGATGGAGTCGGCCACCCGCGCCAGAGGTAAATCCGTGACTAGCGAAGGGATGATTGCCGCCGCCAGTGCCATCGTTCCGAACAACACATATGGCGTCGCCCGAAATAGGACCGACGCATTTGTGGCCAGCGCAACATCCTTCAAGAAAAGCTTGCGCAGCATCCGATAGGGCTGCAGAAGCGGCGGGGCAGAACGATTTTGCATCCACGCCCGGCACTGAGATATCCAACCCGCAAATAGCGGTGCGATCGCAATGGCTAGAACCACTTCAACGAATTGTCGAACGAAGCTTATCGCTCTCATAGGACAAACACCAACAGGGCAAGCAGGGTCAGAAAGCTATAGAGCAGGTAGATCGCAAGGCGTCCGCCTTGCAGGACTGCGATTGCATCTGCAAGCCTCTGGACCCCGCGTGCAATTGGTAGATAGATTCCCCGCCACATCCGGTCTTCTATATAAACTCGGTAGCGCGGCGAGTCGTCGGATGCCGACGGTAGATCGCGCTCCATGCGAAAGAACGTCCCGAACATGTGACGGATCGGCTGACCAAAGCCTTCCGCGGTATCTTGCATGCGGGAGGTCTGCCACGGGTAACCGCAATCCCAGGCATCCGTGCGCCGTATGCGTCCATGGGCCAGGAAGCGAACGCAAACGAACGTGATGGCCACAACTGAGAGGATCCCAGCCAGCAGTATCAGGCCGCTATAGGAGGCCTGCTCCGGCGCAATTGGGGCAATCGACCAGGCGGTGGAACTGGGCCGGACGGTGTCCCCCACCAGTTTGCCGGTGACAGGAGCCGCGGCCAGTAGCGCGAGTTGGGGCAAAGCGCCTATCAAGATGCAGCCGGCTGCCAGCCAAATAAGGCCCAGGCGCTCCAGCCAATTGGCATCGTGGGCATTTACAAGAGAGCCCTCTCGGGGCTGGCCGAGAAAAATCACTCCATAGAACTTCACCATCACATAGGCGGCCAGAGCAACTGTAAGCGCGAGTGCCGCGGCGCCAAGCGGGATGAGCATGTTGAGAAACTCATGGGGAAGCTGCGGGGTAAAGAGAAACGACTGCAGCAACAGCCACTCCGAAACAAAGCCGTTGAGCGGCGGCAGACCCGCAATGGCCAGCGTACCGACCAACGCCAGGGTGGCTACCCAGGGCATGCGGCGAATCAGGCCGCCGAGTTTCCCAAGGCTGCGCTGCCTTGTGGCGTGAAGCACAGAACCGGTTGTGAGGAACAGCAAACTCTTGAAAAGTGCGTGGTTGAGAGAATGGACCAGTGCAGCAGTCAGGGCGAGAGCGGCAAACAGGTGCATGTTGCTTGTCTCGAACAATATTGACAGACCGATGCCGGCAAAGATCAGTCCAACATTTTCAATGGAGGAGTAAGCCAGCAATCGCTTCATGTCGGTCTGCACAGCGGCGAAGATCGCACCGAACAGCGCGGAAAAAAGTCCGAGTACGAGTAAAAGCACTCCCCATTGCCAAAAGCGGATGTTCAGCAGATCGAAGCTGATCCGCAACATTCCATAGATGGCCGTCTTGAGCATGAGTCCGCTCATCATGGCCGACACAGGCGATGGCGCTGCTGGGTGCGCCTCCGGTAGCCAAACATGCATCGGAACGAGTCCCGCTTTCGCTCCAAAGCCCAGCAGAGCAAGCAGGAATGCGGTGGTTGCCCAGAAAGGCGTCAAGGGAGCGCCGCGCATCGCATCGAACGTGAATTGCCAACTGCCACCCTGCAAAACGCCGAAACTGAGCAGAATGCAGACGGCGCCAACATGAGCCATGATGAGATACAGAAAGCCGGCTCGGCGGATCTCCGGAATGCGATGATGCGAGGTTACAAGGAAGTATGAAGTCAGTGCCATGGTTTCCCACGCCACCATGAACATGTAGGCATCGTCAGCGAGTATGACCAGGGCCATGCTGGCAAGAAACAGGTGATAGTGGAGACCGAGGACTGCAGGAGCGGTGCCTTCGCCTGTGCGGAAGTAGCCCGCGGCGAAGGTTGAAATGCCTGTGCCCGCTACTCCCAGCAACAAAAGGAAGAAGCCGGACAGCACGTCCAGGCGAATATGAAAGGGAAGGTCGGGAAGCCCGAGAGGAAGCACTGCGATCTGGGAGGCCTGTCCGGAGCCCAGGAAAACTCCCGCGAGGACCGCGACGCCGAGGCACACCAGGGCTCCGGCTGGGAAGAGTATGCGCGCAACGAACCGGATGCTATGAGGCCGCAGGAATCCCGCCAGTCCGAGAATCATCCAAGAGCCCACCAGTGGTAGCAGGAATTGGAGATCATGAGCCGCCAGAGTTTCTGTGAGTCTAGAGATCCAGTGAACTGCGCTCAATAACACGCTCTGTCGCCTCCTCCCAAAAATGATCAACGCATGCGAAGCTCATCATGGCATTGCTCCCACATCTTCGTAAGGCGTATTCCTTGCGGGAATGAGCCGCCGCCGAAATTCATTTGGTTCCCGCCGTTACCGGCCTATTTCAGCCCGAGTGCTGTCCATCTCGTTCAACAGTTCCAATGCCTCGTTGAGGTGTTTCTGGAAATAGCGGCGCATCAGAGCGAGAACCTTGATGATGATCGGATCTCGAACGGCGTAGAAGACTTGATTCCCGACCTTGCGGTGCAGCACCAGATTCTTAGCCCGGAGTACCGCCAGATGTTGGGAGACGTTTGCCTGTTCCATCCCGAGCTTCTCTATCAGTTCGCCCGCTGAGAGCTCGCCGCCTCCCAGCAGCTCAATAATCGCAATCCGCGTAGGGTGTGCAAGCGCCTGAAAGATGTCGGCCTTAAAGCGGCGCAGCGAGTCTTGCATACAGCACTCCAATCGATTGGAATATTCCAGAATTCGAATATAGTATTGCACATCAATTTATAAAGTAGGCCACTTTTCACTGTTCGATGACAGAGGAGCCGTGCCCAGCTGTCGAAAATCGGTTGCTTTTGAGACGACTTGCTGCGAGCCTGCAGGGGGCGGCTGCTCTCCCGGAATTACGGCCGCTTAACGCAGTTCAGTTCAGGCTTGACTCTAGTTCGCGTGCCGATGTTCTGCCAAGAACGGTGCTGCGCAGGTCTCAACTGGCGGAGCGCACTGTTTCCGTCAGCTGACACCACGCTTCCCGGAATTCAGTGATCCGAACCGCACAATGCAGACCCTCGAGGAATCCTCGTCACAAGCCGGCTTGAACTGTCTCGCGCGGGCGCACCAGATACAGCACTAGGACTTACGAGGAGTAAATCTCGTGCGGATGAAGTTGTATTCGCCAAGTCTTGAGGTCGGTCGTACCACCCGTTCATCGCAAGGAACGCGATGAACCGGGCGCAGTTTTGTCCTGCCAGACACAATTCCTTTCGGGCTTAGCCGGGTCACCCGCTCAGAAGATGGCCGAGTAGGTTCAGCAGGGAGCGATCCCTAGATCCTCGCCTCAAAGACCATGTTGAAAGGCGTCTCAGTCACGCGACGGAAGCGC
>CAYUJM010000024.1:0-38179 GCA_964445025.1 uncultured Occallatibacter sp.
CGCGCTGGATGTCGAGGTCCTTGTCGCCGATCATGTCGGCCAGCATGAAGGCCTTCACTCTTCTCAGCGTCCCGTCGCCGCCCCATTTGGCTGCCAGGTGGCGGCTGCCGTAGGTCGAGTCGGACCTTGACCAGCTCTGAATGGCCTCTTCGCCATCAAAGAAAACCAGCCACACCGAGTAGCCGTCGAGCGTCTTTCCGCGCAACTGGTCTGCAATGGCGAGCAGCAATCCGGTCGTCGAGGCCCCATCGTTGGCGCCCACAAAGTTGATGTTCCTGAGCGGGTAGTTAGTCTCGTAATGCGTGCCCAGCACAATCGCGCCGTCCTTCTTGCCCGGAAAACGCACAATGAAGTTGCGCATCGCCACCGGGCCGATGGGCGTATTCGCTGTGAAGGTGTCCTCTTCCAACTGGTCATGCTTGAACTGGTCGCGCAGAAAGGCTTCGGCCTTCAGGTGCCCTGGGCTCGTGGGCCAGCGCGGGCCGATGGCAGCGAACTGGCGGGCGTATTCAAGGGCCTTGACGCCGTTGAAGTGGGTCTGGGCTGAAGTGGAGAGGGTGGCGGACAAAAGCAGGCCGGCGGCAATTGTCCCCAGGGGCGAAAGGAGGTTCAAGCGTCGAGGTCTCCCACCCTTGGCACAAAAACAAATACGTGCCAAGGATGGGGCACCCGGCCTTGTCGCTGAAGCCCGCTTCCACCAGGAGGAAAGCATCATTGCGCGGCCTCTTTGGCCTCCTTCGCTTTGCGCCGCGAAGGATGCACCCACCATGCCACGCCAATTCCGATCACATAGAGCGACAGCATGGGCACGGCGTAGATGCACATGGTCCAGGGGTCGGGGCTCGGGCAGATGAAGGCCGCCACCAGAAAAACCGCCAGAATGGCGTAGCGAATGTTCTTCCACAGAAACTTGGGGCTCACAATGCCGAACATGGCCAGAAAGAAGATGAGGATGGGCATCTCAAAGCTGATGCCCAGGCCGAGAATGATGGAAAGAAAAAAGCCGGAATACTCCTCGATGGTGACCATGGGGGTGAAATTCTTGCCGAAGTCCACGATGAGGATCCGCAGCGCGCCGGGCAGCACCCAGTAGTAGCCGAAAGCAGCGCCGGCCAGAAACAACCCCACCGTGGCTGCCATGAAGGGAATTACGAAGCGGCGTTCCTTTTGGTAAAGCCCCGGCGCAATGAACAGCCAGACCTGATAAAGGATGAAAGGCGAGGACACAATCGCGCCTCCAATCAGGGAAACCTGCAGTTGCAGGTTCAAGGGGTCCATGGGGTGTGTGAAAACCAGCGACTTGCCAATACGGATCAACGGCGCCTGAATAAAGGTGACAAACCGGTCGCGGAAGATCCAGGCGACCAGAAAGCCCACGGCCAGATACGCGGCCGAGTGGACGATGCGCCTGCGCAGCTCGTCCAGGTGCTCCATCAGGCTCATGCCCGGCAGTTCCGCCCGCTCCGTCACCGCCGCGCGTGCCTTGCCAATTGCTTCTGCCGCGTCAACCATGGTGTGCCGCCTGCCCCGCTTCGGTAGAGCTCTGCTTCACGGGAGCTTCTGCAAAGCTCGCAGCGTTCTCGCCTGCGGCCACCGGATCTGCATCGGACTCGGATGCGACGCTTTCCGCGCCGCCCTGCGCCTCGGCAGACGCATCATTCGCCGCTTTCGCCGCGCCGTTGGGCCGCGAAGCCGCAACCTGTTCGCCGGTAGAAGGCGGCATAATGCGGGGATAAGTCTCCTCGGCCGGTGGCTCGGCGGGCGCCGCAACTGCTGGCGGGTAAACCTCCTCGTTCGGATAGGGGTTTTCCGCCGAGGCCGCAGGAACAGTCGAGTCCGCTGTCGAAGCGGGAACCAGCGAAGCGACAGCCTCAGGCGCTGACAGCTTGGGCGCAGTTGCGTTCGCGGCCAGCGTTTTCAGCCGCTCCTCTTCCTTCTTGCGCCGGTCGGCATCTTCGGCGAGCCGCAACTCCTCTTCCATCTGAAACTTGAAGTCGTTGGAGGCCTTGCGGAACTCGTACATCAGCTTGCCGATCTGGCGGCCAATCTGGGGCAGCCGACGCGGCCCAAACACCACCAGCGCCATCACCATCAGGATCAGCGAGTCGGCCATGCCCAGGCTGGCAATCTGAATTGTTTGCGGCGTCCCCATCAAGTGCAATGATACCTGTCTTTACAAGGTGGTCACAATCGGTACGCCCCAGCATCGACCGAGGCTTCGGGGCTCTCCCATTCACCAGCTAAAGCCACCGGAGGCAGGCGGCCAGAATCCCTGCAACTGGCGCAGCAGAACAATCCGCCCAAAATGGTACGCATTATGCGCTCCCAGGCTCTCCAACTGCTCCCGCACCGTCATCACGCGCACCGGATGCCCTGGCCGGGACGGGCAGCGCACGGCCACGTCCAATCGGTTCCCATCCCGCGCCAACTCGGCCACTTCCCGGTTGGTAGCGAAGAAACGCTGCCGCAATTGGTCCCAGCTTTCCCGCTTCGCATCCTCCACAGTCGGGAATCCCGCCTCTGCATGAACCGGAAAGGGGGTCTCAACGCCCCGCACCCAATCGAGCGAGACCTGCTGCCAGAAGGCAATGTGCCACAGTTCCTCATAAATGGTGTGTGGAGCGCCTTCCACCGCGCGATGAGCAGCCTCGCTCGGCAGTCCTTCCAGAAGGATGGCCGGCGCCGTGTGCGCACTGTCGCCTGTCAGCACCAGTTCCAGTTCGGTCATCTTCGCTCCAGATCGGTTTCCCAAGTCTTCGAGATTATTCCATGCACGCGCCTTTGTTGCGCTTGGGTTAAAATACTTCCAGATGAGTTGCTTCCCGCCGTACCGAGTCTTTTGGTGCGTAGCGGGTTCCAACCGCATCCAAGCAAGTGAAAGGGCTGCAACAACCCCGTGGATGGAGTTGCCCGCGCATCCACTGCAGCCAGGTTAGCTTTCAACATCCCCGTTCGCCGCTCCGTCGGAGTCGGCTGAACTGAAGGCGGAGTACAGTGAATCTGATTCTCGACGAAGACACAGCGGCCGCTGCGGCCGAAAGCAGTTGCAGCCTGGAAAACTACCTGGCTCTCCCTGACCATTCCATGGACGATCGCATCGCCGCCGCGCGCAAACGCCTGGGCGCAACCACCATCCTGCTCGGCCACCACTACCAGCGCGACGAAGTCATCCGCTTCGCCGACTTCACCGGCGACAGCTACAAGCTTTCCAAAATCGCTGCCGGCACCGATGCGCAGTACATCGTCTTCTGCGGCGTCCACTTCATGGCAGAGAGCGCCGATGTGCTGGGCCGCGAAGGCCAGCAGGTGATTCTGCCCGATCTTAACGCCGGCTGTTCCATGGCCGACATGGCCGAGATCTCGCAGGTGGAAGCCTGCTGGGAGGCGCTCGAGCGCCTGGGCATTGCCAGCGAAACGATCCCGCTCACCTACATGAACTCCACCGCCGCCATTAAGGCCTTTTGCGGCGAGCGCGGCGGGCTGGTCTGCACCTCTTCGAACGCGCGCGCTGCCTTTGAATGGGCCTTTGCGCGGGGTAAGCGCATCCTCTTTCTGCCCGATCAGCACCTTGGCCGCAACACCGGCTTTGCCATGGGCATTCCACTCGACGAGATGGCGGTCTGGGACCCGTGGGCGCTGCAAGGCGGCCAGTCGAAAGCGACACTCGCTGCCAGCCGCGTCCTCCTCTGGAAGGGGCATTGCGCCGTGCATCAGCGCTTCCTGCCCGGCCACGTCGATCAGGTGCGCGCCAAGTACCCCGGCATCCAGGTCATCGTTCACCCAGAGTGCCGATGGGAGGTCTGCCAGAAGGCCGACGCGCTTGGCTCGACGGAACGCCTGATCAAAATTGTCGAGGAAGCACCCACCGGCTCTATGTTCGCCATCGGCACGGAGATTCACCTGGTCAATCGTCTCGCCCGCCGCTTCGCCGCCGAGGGCAAGCGCATCATCACCCTCGACGATACCGGCTGCCTGTGCACCACCATGTACCGCATCAGCCCGCAGCATCTTGCCTGGGCTCTGGAAAACCTGATCGAAGGCCGCGTCGTCAACCGCATCCAGGTGCGCAAGAGCGTGAAGAATTGGGCGAAAGTGGCACTGGATCGGATGCTGGAGATTTGAGATTTAGGTCAACATTTGAGTGCACCGCATGCGGATCGCAACGGAACGCGCGGGGATTATGAAGTTTGGTCTTGACAATCCCGCTTCCCATGTCGCAACCTTCGCTAACTCGCACAACCTTTTCGTCGTATCCTATTGCACAAGGCCCCACGCATGAAGACGTTCACTCTCGAAGAAGCGCAATCGCTGCTCCCGGTGCTGGAGTCGCTGCTGAAGCGCGCCGTTGAAGGCAAGAAGTCGGCCGAGCAGGCCGAGTCCGTTCTGGCTGCCCTGGCGCGTCAAATCTATCTCTCCGGCGGCATGAGAGTTGAGGTGGGCAAGGTGGCCAAACTGCGCGCGGAGATGGAAGCCCACCTGCAGCGTGTCACCGAGAGCATCGCCGAGATCGATTCCATCGGTGTGCAAGTCAAGGACCTCGAAGCTGGCCTGCTCGATTTTCCCTGCAGCCTTGACGGCCAGGTGGTGCTGCTCTGCTGGCGCATGGGCGAGCCGGCCATCGAGCACTGGCACACGGTCGACGCAGGCTTCCAGGGCCGTCAGCCTCTCGACGATCGCTTTCGCCGCCGCTCCAACACCGGCGGCCGGCCGAACTAAACACCGATTCAGGACGATGATCTGGACGCCCCACATGTTTTCCGTGCCCCATCCTTTCGGCTTTTTTCTACCGAAAGGGTGGGAAACCTCGATCCTCAACCCGCCCGTTCGTGAGGGGTAGCCGGTCCTGTGTACATCTCCGAGCACGAAGTTCGCGCCGTCCTCACCTACGAGGCCCTCATCCCCGTCATTCGCCAGGCGCTCATTGACTATTCCGCCGGCCTCGTAGACCAGCCCGCTCGCACCATTCTCCGCGCCGGCAATGCCGAGGGCTTCAGGAACGGCTGGTTTGCCGTGATGCCTGTGATTGCCGGCGACGTGATGGGCGTGAAGACCGTTACGTTCTACCCCGGCAACGCAGAGCTGGGCCTGCACACGCACCTGGCGATGATTGAATTGCTCAGCCGCGCCACCGGTGAGCCGCTGGCCGTTATGGATGGCCGCGTGATCACCGAGATGCGCACCGCCGCGGTCTCCGCCGTCGCGCTGGATGCGCTGGCCCCGGCAGGAGCAACCAGTTTGGGCATTTTGGGCAGCGGGGTGCAGGCTCGTTCGCATATCAAGGCGCTCAAGCAGGTGCGCCCAGCACTCAACGACATACGTATTTGGAGCCGCACCGCGGCCAACGCCGAGCGGCTTGCAGAGGAGACCGGCGCACGCTCTGTTGCGATCGAGGAAGCCGCTGCTGCCGATGTAGTTCTCACCGTAACCGCTTCGCCTGGCCCGGTGCTCGACGGCCGCTGGCTCACCTCTCATGCGCTGGTGCTGGCCGTCGGCGCAACCGGCGCCAGCCTGCGCGAGCTGGACGATGAGGCCATGCTTTCCAGTTATGTTGTAGCCGAGTCCCGCTCCTGCGCCGAGCGCGAATCGGGAGACGTGCGCCTCTCCGGCGCAAAAGTTCAGGCAGAGATCGGGGAGATCCTCTCCGGCTCCATCTCGGCGCCGCTGGGCCGTCGCGTTGTTTTCAAGTCGGTCGGCATGGCCATCGAGGACCTCACAGCCGCCCGGCTCGTGTGGCAGGCGCGGAGCTCCATGCTGAAATAGAACGCGGTTTAGGCAGCCATGGGATGCTCTTCCGAATCCCGCATGGGAATGAGCGATCTCCTACCGCGGCGCGTCTCTCACTGTACGGCTTTTGAGTGCGACTTTGCGTCTAACCCTCTAGCGCAGCGGGGCTGTGCAGCATGGCGATATCCTGTGAGTGGGATTGGTGGACCGTAAACAAGGAGCGGGAATGAAACCAGGGAAATGGGCAAGGCTGTTGTTGGTGGCAGCCCCGCTTCTGATTGCCTTCGTGGCCGGGTGCGGCGATTTCTGGCAGGCTCCAAGCAACAGCGGGAGCGGCAGTTGCACAACCAATTGCACCACCGCCACCAGCGGCAAGTTCTACATCCTCAACGCCGGCGCCACGCCCCAGGTGGTGGGTGAGTCCATCGTCACCGGCACGCTTACCCCGCTCAGTGGCAGTCCCTGGACGCTGCAGGGCGCACCCTACGCCATGGCCATCGCTCCCAACGGAGCTTTTCTCATGGTGAGCACTACCTCAGGCGTCTTCGCGTACCCCATTACTAACGGCATTCTGGGCACCGGCGTGGTCGTGTCCTCCGATCAGGCCTATTCGGTTCAAGTGGACGCAACGAACTCCTGGCTCCTTGAGGCTATCCCCGGAACCGGCGGGGTGACCATCGGCGCGGTTCCCATCAGCAGCCTGACCGGCGCAAACAACGGCACCGAGCAGACCGTTTCATTCTCTGTGGCCAACGCGAATCTGCAGGCCAACAGGATGGCCGTTTCAGGAGACAACGCCAACATCTTTGTCGCCCTGGGCGCGGGCGGCGCCATTGTTGTTCCGTTCAATGCTGCGGTGTCCTCGGGAAGCAATCCGCTCGCCACCAGAGCCACCACCATTCCTGTGGCAAACGCCAACGGGTCCGCACTCTCCGTCGCGGTCGACCCCGGCACAACTCCGCGCCTTTTCTATATCGGCGAAACTCTGGCTAACTCGGCTGGCACCTCGGGCGGCCTGCGCGCCTTCAACTACAGCTCGCTCACCGCTGCCAAGCTCACACAGGCCACCGGTTCGCCCCTTTCCAGCGGCGGTCTCGCTCCCAATTCCATTCTTCCCGCCGCATCCGGCGAATATGTCTATGTCGCCAACGGCGCCGGCGCCAGCACTGCGGGGAACGTTACCGGTTTCACCATCGACGCCAGCGGCACAACCTACACGTTGGCCACCGATACGTCCACCGCGACCGGCATTCAGCCGCTCGACCTGGCCGAAGACTCGACAAGCACCTTCGTCTTCGCGGTGGGCTCGTTGGGCAGTCCCTACTTCGTCGCCTACACCTTCGACGCCACCACCCTCGGCCAACTCGACTCCCAAATCACTTCCACAACCGCCTCCAACTCGATTGCCGTTGTAGCCGCGCCATAAAACATAGTTGTCAGTTGTCAGAGATCAGATGTCAGCGAACCGCTGACATCGATAGTTGCTTCTGACGCCAATTCACGCCTGCCCCTATTCCCAGTTCCCTAGTCCCTGCCCTCTGTCCCTGCCTCAAGAATGCTATCCTCAAGGGGAACGCCACTGGCTGTGCTCACGCGACTCCCCATCCCACTCTTCCGTTGCGCAAGGCGCTTCCAGGAACTTGCGTCTCTGTTCCTTCTGCTGTGCTTTTTCGCGTTTTCTGCGGGATGCAACCGGTTTCACCCGGAACAGCACGATACGGTCTACGTTTCAGCCCGCCAGATGTACCTGCACGACCGCGTAGCCGCTGTCTCGAATCGCGTAGCCGAGGTGGTCAACGGGCAGCCGCTGGAGGTCCTGGAGCATGGCCACCGCTTCCTCAAAGTCAAGACCCAAAAAAACGAGATCGGCTGGATTGAGGATCATGCTGTGATTGACGCCAAGGCCTATGACCTCTTCGCTCAACTGGCCAGCCAGCATGAAAAAGACCCTGTCGTGGCCACGGCAACGGTGCGTGACGACGTCTATCTGCATAACCTTCCCGGCCGCGAAACGGAGCACTTCTATCTGCTTCCCGCCAACGCCAAGGTGCAGCTTCTGGCCCGCACATCGGTCCCGAAATCGGCGCCGTCAGCCTCTGCGCCCAAAGCCGTGCCAACCGCCGTGCCGGCAGCGAAAGGCCCGGTTCCGGCCGCTCAATCAAAGGCTCCGGCAACACCCGTTCCGCCCACCCCCAAGCCGGCGGCCCCTGCCGTCATGCAACCTTCCACGCCGGAGGATGCGTCCGCCCCGGTCCTGGAAGACTGGTGGCTGGTGCGCGACACTCAAGGCCACGCCGGATGGCTGCTCGCCGGGCGCGTGGATGTGGATGTGCCCGATGAAGTGGCCGCCTACGCCGAGGGCCAGCGCATGGTGGGTGCATACATTCTGAAAAAGATTCCCGACGACGAGGCCACCACAGCCGATCACCTGGTTCCCGAGTACGTGACCGTTCTCAGCCCGCCCAAGCCCGGCCTGCCCTTCGATTTCGATCAAATCCGCGTCTTCACCTGGAGCCTCAAGCGCCACCGTTATGAGACAGCATTCCGCCTGCACCCCATCCAGGGCTACCTTCCGGTCAAGGTGGGCTCCCAGCAGGATCGCGGAGGCATTGTGCCCACCTTCAGCTTCCAGATTGCCAGCGGCCAGAACTTGTCGTTCGATCCCGTCTCCGGCGTCACCCGCCCCGTCGCTCCGCGCACCATCAACTTCGAGATGATCGATACGCAGGTCAAGCGCATCGGCCCCGACATGGCTCCCATTCCCGTTAACCACCTGGAAGGCGAAGAGCCAAAGTCCGCCAAAGCGGGGAAGAAGAAGGCGAGATAGCTTGCAGCGGCCGTTCCGTTTCAGCAGCCTCTGATCCGGCGGGTCGATGGATAGCGGTATGTGCTATCATTTTTCCGGTGGGCCGGGACCGGAAAGGCTGAGTTTCGTTTGCCATGAACAAGGCGCAGCAGGCCACGTTGAACGCCGTCTTCGCCCGTCCAACCAAGGCGAACATACGCTGGTCCGCTATCGAATCGCTGATTCGCGCATTGGGAGGCGAAGTAACGGAGCGCGCGGGGAGCCGGATCGCGGCAAGATTGAATGGGGTAACAGCCGTCTTTCACCGTCCACATCCGCGGCCCGAAACCAAGAAGGGCGCGGTCGATGCAGTTCGCCAGTTTCTCGTGAATGCAGGGGTGAAGCCATGATGGAATACAAGGGTTACGCCGCCGGCCCGATCGACTTCGATGCGGACGATAAGACCTTCTCCGGCACCGTCGCCGGGCTCCGCGATGTGATTCATTTCGAAGGAAGAACAGCCACTGAGCTGGAGCGCGCCTTTCGCGCAAGCATCGACAGCTATCTGGAACTCTGCGCCGAGACCGGCCAGCAGCCCGACCGCCCGTTCAACGGAAAGATCCTGGTGCGTACAGAACCCGAATTGCATCGCAAAGCGGCCCTGCGCGCGGCGGTCGAAGGCGTAAGCCTGAGCCGTTGGATCTCCCGCCAGATTGAAAGCGCGCCGTAAGCGGTCCGTTCTCAGCTACGAGACAGTGTCTGCCCGGCAAGCCAGGATCGGAGCGCTTCATCCGCGCGGCCTTGCCATCCGCTGCCGGTTGCGCGAAGACCCTCAGCCACATCCGGGGAAAGTCGAATCGAGATGGGAACTTTCCGGGGAGCTTTCTGCGGCCCGCGCTTGCGGAGTTTCAGAAGCATCTTCTGTTCCGCCGCTGGCAGCGCGGAGAAAGGCCTAGGGAGGGCAACGTCTTCGGCCGTTATCTCTCTAACCTCTCCATCCTCATCGATCAATGGTTTGCGGCTTGCCATAGAGTCTTGCCTCGTTCTAGTTTGTCTTGCGGAAACTGATGACGCGGATCCCGTCCGGTTTGCGAATATAGCAAAGCACATGCATCCGCCCATCGAGATAGCCGACTGCAGAGCGCCGTGTTTCGCCCTTGCGGATTTCTGTCATGAACGTCGCCGTCTCGGAATCGAAATCCGCCGTCCGCTCGAATGAGAGTCCTCGCTCCCGTATGTTGCGCTCATTCTTGGCGGGATCGCACGTGATTCCCGGACTCTTATTGTATATACGATTTATATCTTGTTAACTGCGAAGGGACATCGCGGCTTTATCCCCGCCTGCGCAGCTCCAACTCCACCACGCGCATCATCTCCGCCTCCGGAGCGGGTTTTCCGGTCCAAATCTCAAACTGGCGCGCGCCCTGCTGCACAAACATCTCCAGCCCCGTGACGACAGGAATCCCGCGCTGGCGGGCCAGCTTCAGCAGCGGCGTCTCCATCGGGTTGTAGACCATGTCGAATACCAGCCCCGCGTTCAACTCGTTTTCCTTGATCGGTAGGGGCTGCTTCGATCCCTTCATGCCGCACGGCGTCGAGTTGATCAGCACATCGAAGTGGTTCTTCCCCAACAGCTCGTGCTTCAGTGCCTTGGCCTTCGCTTCCCTGGCCAGCTTCACCGCTGTCTCATGGGTGCGGTTGACGATGAAGACCTCCGCGCCTTGCTCCACAAGCCCAAACACGGCCGCCCGCGCCGCTCCGCCCGCACCCAGCACCGCTACGCGCGCACCTCTCAGTTTCAGCCGCTTTTCAAGCGGACGAACCACTCCGTCCACGTCCGTATTGAAGCCCACAATCTTGCCGTCTCCACCAACGCGTAGAGTATTGCAGGCTCCAATACGATGGGCGAGTGGACGCAACTTCGCCAGGATGGGGTTGGCCAGGTGCGGCAGCACCTCTTCCTTCAGCGGCATGGTCACGGCCACGCCCGCCAGCGGCAGCCCGCGCACCATGGTCAGGAGATCGTCAATGCCTCGCACCTTGAGCGGCAGCAGCACCGCGTTCACGTTCTCCTTGCGAAATGCGGTATTGTGCATGAGCGGCGAAAGCGAGTGGGAGATCGGGTTGCCGGCCACGCCAAACAACTGCGTTGCGCGGTCCAGCTGATCGAAGCGATACAGTTCCCGCATCGTCCGCGCCGTCACCTGTCCTGGCGCCGTCTCCGCCCCGTCGGAGAAGGAGGCAAACGTGAACGCCGCCCCGGCTCGCGGTCCGAGCACGCGGCTCACCAGGCCCTCCTCGCCCATGGCGATGCCCACCACCTGCGAAGAGAGCGAACGCTCCTCAATCAGCCTCAGAACCGCAAGGTTGTCCGTCAGCGCCCGCGCCGTCGACACTACTTTGACAAAATCCGGCTGAAAGGCCTCGATCCGCTCGGCCGCCTTCTCCAGGCCCTTGGTGTGCGTGAAGTCATGAAAACTCACCAGCAGCGACGCGCCTGCCGCCCGCAGCCCTTCACGGAACTTCTTGAGCACCACCGGCTTGGCCGCTTCGGCCGATTCGACTTCAAGATCTACAATCTGGCAGCCCGCCTCGGCCGCATTTTGCAGTACCTCGAACTCTGAAGCCAGGGACCCGGCGAAGTGTCCTCCGAATTGCTTGCGTCGGCACGTGGCGATCGCCGTCACGTCGCGGTGGTCGGCCAGAAACTCCTTCAGCCTGGCGAGTGCGGCCGCCGGCTTGGCCAGTGAATCCAGGCGAAACTCCAGGAACTTTGAGTCCGCCAGCGTCGCCGCAGCGCGCTCCACCATTTCTGCCGCAGTGTCGGCCTGAATGGCCACGCACAGCCTGGGAACGCGCAACCGCGGCGCGGCGAGCGTGGGCAGAGAATCAGACGGTCTGGAACTGGTGTACGTCATGGATGTCAATTGACGCATCTTAAAGGGGTTCCACTCCGGATGCAACAGCCGATTCCGTAATTTGACCGGCGAAACCGGGGAGCACGACCCCGCCCCGCTGTGGCAACCTAGAAGTTTGGAGGAATTTGTTCACATGCATGCAGAAATCCCCGCCGCTCTCGACACCAAGGATCTCCACGCCTGGGAGGCGGGTGGAGCTGCCTCCGCTGAAGCGCTCTCAGACTGGGTCAGCGCCCGCCTGGCTGCGCATGAGGCCGCATTGGCCGCCTTGCTGGCCGTGGACGGGCCGCGCACGCCCGAGAACTCCCTGCGCCTCTATGACCAGGCCATCGAGCACCTCAGCCTGGCCGGAGCACAGGCCGGCGTGCTCAACTCCGTGGCTGCGGACAAGGCCGTCCGGGACCAGGCGCAGCAGGAGGCGCAGCGGGTGGCGATGGCCGGCAGCGCCCTCAGCCTGAACCGCGCCGTGTACGATGCTTTGACGGCCATCCATCTTGACGGAACGAGCGCAGCCACAAAGCACTTCGTCGAGCGCACTCTGCTGGGTTATCGGCTGGCAGGCGTGGACAAGGACCAGGCCACGCGCGACCACCTGCAGGCGTTGCACGAGAGAGCCACCCGTCTCTCGCTCGAATTCAGCCGCAACATCCAGGAGGGGGGCAAGACCGTCGAGGCCGCTGAGGCCGAACTGGATGGTCTGCCCCCGGACTACCTCGCCCGTCATCCCGCGAATGCCGAGGGAGTGGTCACGCTGACCACCGACCAACCCGATATGCAGCCGGTGATGACCTTTGCCTCCAGCGCAACGCTGCGCGAGCGCATGTTCCTCGCCTACAATACCCGAGCCTACCCGGCCAACCAGCAGATTCTGCTTGATTTGCTGGCCACGCGGCAGGAGATTGCCACGGTCCTCGGCTTCCGCAGTTGGGCTGACCTGGCCACCGCCGACCAGATGATGGGCTCGGCTGCCAATGTCCGCACCTTTCTGGCCAAGCTCGACGAAGCCAGCCGCGACGGCGCACGCCGCGAGCATGAGTTGATTCTCGGCTTCGCGCGCACTCGCCAGCCGGGGCTCGAGGAGATCGACATCACCAGCCGTGGCTACTGGTATGAGCAGTTCCGCCGTTCGGCCTTCGACTTCGACTCGCAATCCGTCCGCCCCTATTTCCCCTATAAGCAGGTCGAGGCTGGCGTGCTGGAAACTGCTGCACGCCTCTTCAAGATCGAATTCCGCCGCTCCAGCGCCCAGGCCTGGCATCCGGATGTTTCGGTCTTCGAGGTGCATGAAGGCGGGCGCCTCGTAGGCCGGTTCTACCTAGACATGCACCCCCGCGACGGCAAGGACAAGTGGTTCTCTGCCGCGCCCATCGTCACCGGCGTTCGCGGTCGCGCTCTGCCCGAGGCCGCGCTGATCTGCAATTTCCCCGGCGGCGACGACAAGGACCCCGGCCTGCTCCAGTACTCCGACGTGGTCACCTACTTCCACGAGTTCGGCCACCTGATGCACGCCATCCTGGGCGGCCAGACGGAGTGGGCCGGCATCTCTGGATTTGCTACCGAGGGCGACTTCATCGAAGTGCCGTCCCAAATGCTGGAAGAGTTTTTCCGCGACGAAAAGCTCCTGCAGGCCTTTGCCCGGCACTACCAGACGGGCGCCGTCCTTCCCTCGGAGCTCATCCAAAGGATGAAACGAGCGGGCTCGTTCGGCCGCGCCGACTGGGTGCGTTCGCAGCTTTACTACACCACACTCTCGCTCGACCTTCACGACCAGGACCCCGCAGGCCTCGATCTGGATGCGATAACCAGGCGGCTCTACCTGAGCCTGCAACCCTGGACCTGGCTTGAAGGCAACCGCATGTATGCGAGCTTTGGCCATCTGACTGGCTACTCGTCGAACTACTACACCTATGCCTTCGACAAGGTCATCGCGCTGGACTTTTTCGCTCAGTTCGATCCCGCCAATCTGCTCGGCTGCGATGCCGGCAGCCGCTACCGCACAGCCGTGCTCGAACAGGGCGGGTCAAAGCCGGGCCGGCAAATGGTGCGCGACTTCCTCGGCCGCGACGAGGAGTTTTCGGCCTTTTCAAGCTGGCTCAATGAGGAATTCGAAGGGGAGTTGCTGGCTTCCACCCACTGACTTGAACCGTCCGCTAGCTCGCTAACTTGCTACTGCCGCGCAGCGGGGCTAACTTGCTAAATCGGAGGCTCTCCATGACCCCATCCGATTTTCGCCGCATCGCCCTCAGCTTCAAAGGTGCTGAAGAAGGCTCCCACATGGGCGCAACTGACTTTCGCGTCGGTGGGCACATCTTTGCCACGCTCGCCTCGGTCAAAGAAGGCTACGGCAACCTGATGATCACGCCGGAACATCAGGCCGCCTTCATTGCCGACCGCCCCGATCTGTTTCTGCCTGTTCACGGCGGCTGGGGCAGGATGGGCATCACGCACATCCGGCTCGCCGAGGCAGACGAGGACACGCTCACAGGCGCGTTGCACACGGCCTGGAAACTGCGCGTCGAAAAGAACGGCAATGCCGGAAAGAAAAGCGGCGCTGCAGCCAAGCGCGCCTCTGCGGCAAAACCTGAATCTGCGCAGCCCGCATCCGCAAAGCGCACCAGGCGCGGCTGAGCCATCCGCTACGATGGACTCATGGCAAATGTGAGCGATTTTAAAGGCAAATGGGCGCTTGTTACCGGGGCCAGCGCGGGCATCGGCGTGGCGTTGGCGCGGGAACTTGCCTCTCATGGTGCAAAGCTGATTCTCACCGCGCGGCGTGTCGAACGCCTCGAGTCGCTGGCCTCCGAACTCAAAGGCAAGGGAACCGAAATCCGCATCGTCGCTGCTGATTTGAACGACCCCGCCGCGCCGCAGCAGATCTACGACGCGACCGAAGGCGCAGGGCTGGCCGTCGACATCCTCATCAACAATGCCGGACTTGGCCAGTTCAGCGCATTCTACGAGAGTCCCGTCGATCAGGAGCTGAGCCAGGTGCGCGTCAACTGCGAGGCCATGGTGCGGCTCACGCGGCTCTTCGTCCCCTGCATGGTCGCGCGCCGCTGCGGCTGGATCATGATCCTCGCCTCGACCGCCAGTTTCCAGCCCGTGCCATACCTCACCACCTATGCGGCAACCAAGGCCTTCGACCGCTTCTTTGCTCTGGGACTCGCCGCGGAGGTTGCGCGCTTCGGCATCAAAGTTACCGCGCTGTGCCCCGGTCCCACCGAAAGCGAATTCTTTCAGGTCGCACGCTCGGAGAACTTCATGCCTGGCGGCAAACAATCGGCCTCGGAGGTGGCGCGCCTGGGGATCGCCGCCTTGGCGCAAGGGAAGCGAACGATTGTCCCCTACTTCGGCGGCAGATTTACCGCATTCCTGGTCCGCTTCCTCCCGGTGGGTTTGATCACCCGCAACATCGAGAGAATGGCGCGCCCAAAATCCGCCTGAATGCGCGAACTGGGCCCCAAGCGACCCACCCTGGTAACAAGAGCGAGAGCATCCGGCCCAAACGGCACCCAACCATCGCCCCAAGGCCGCGAAAGACGGTCATCTGCAATCTGTCATCTGCAATCTGCTAATTTAGCTCTCTCACCCAGATATTCCTGTAGCTGAGCGGCTCGCTCTTGTCGCCGTGGGCCTGCAACTTGATCGGCGCTCGGTCATACGCTTTGTAGAACGGCTTGCCGATGTAGAGGGTCTGGCCCTTCAACTCGAAGTGGTTTTGCGCCAGCACGCCGTTGAAGAACACCGTGACGTATGCAGGTGTTTTCAGCGTGCCGTCTGCGTTGAATGTGGGCGCGGTCCACACCACGTCGTACGACTGCCACTCTCCCGGCTTGCGCGCCGGATTCACGAGAGGCGCACTCTGTTTGTAAATGCTGCCGCCCTGCCCGTTCACATACGTGGTGTTGTTGTACGCGTCCAGCACCTGGAGTTCGTATCCATCGTCGCCGGGTCCGGTCGATGCTAGAAAGACGCCGCTGTTTCCGCGCGCCTGCCCGCTGCCGGTAATGTTTTCCGGGATTCTGAATTCAACGTGGAGCTGGTAATCCTTGAACCTGCGCCTGGTTTCGATGTTGCCCACGCCCGGCGCCTTGCTCACCGTGAGTATCCCGTCTCCCACCACCCACTGGGCCGGCGTATGGTCCTGTGCAGACACCCACTCGTCCTCATTCTTGCCGTCGAACAAGACGATCGCGTCGGATGGCGGCGCCGCATTGCTCGCGCCTGGAGTCACGATTTTGGGTACGGGCGTCCACACCTCCGTGTCTTCCGGTTTAGGCTTGGCGGGCTGTTGTGCAGCAAGGGCGGCGGCCACAGAGACCACGGTCGCGAACACAAGACATTGCGAAAGTCGAATGCTCATAGATGGCCTAGAGCATACACCTGATCGAGCGGTTGCGTCAGCCGGCTCCAATGCGGAAGTGTTCGGATGCTGGCTACGAACCAATACCGCAAACCACTCCAGAGATTTGCCGCCACTCGGAACCCGTTCCTATGCAGGGACAATCTGCGGTCCCGCACGGAGGCTTCTACCCGGAGGGAGACTGTTTATCGATGCGTTTTTGCCGGCCTGGCAACCATCCACCCGAGACTGTTAAATGCCCAATCCACGCACGTCCACTCCGGCCATAAGCACTCTTCGTCTGGTGGGCTGCTGAGTTACTCCGTAATTACGCGATCGGCCCATTCCACGAGGGAGACGAAGATCGTCGGATTACCGAACTTCGCCCCCCACTGGTCCAGGTCTGTCTGCAGAACCGCGCGTGCACGGCTGCAGGCGCCGCATGCATAAATCTGGACATGTCGATCAGCAACTTTTGCGAGGGTCTGCTCCAGCGGCGGCCAGCCAACCGGCACGACTGCACCGGCAACCGATTTCCGCATAAGCGAAACTGCCTCGCCAAGCAAGAAAATCTGCACCGAATGCCCCGCTTCAGAAAGTGCGAGGCCGTGAAGAAAAGGAAACGCCGCCTTGGTCGGATCATCAGATCCCCAGGCACTTTTCATCATGACGTTCAGGGATTTATGCGAAGTTCCTTGACCCAGCGAAGACGCAACCCCGGCAAAAGGTAACGCAACTAACTGGCGAAGAAATGACCGCCGTGCCATGAGCACCTCCCAAGGGGGAGCCGCAGTATAGCACGCGGCCGGGTTGGGGAAGAATCACTAATTGTCCTGCTCGACTTTGAGCCGAGCGCTTCGAGTCGCGCCCGGATCACCGCCAAGCGGTCAGTCACCACACGATCAACATTCCTGCCTGCGCTCGGCCTGGACGACCAGCGAGCGGAAGGAAACTCCTGCAGCAGAACAGGATTATTCCCCATTCGATGGGCTCTGCGGCCCGCTCTTGCCCATTCCCGACGAAAGGATGGTGAACGAGCTGAAGAATCTCTCCACGTCCCGATCCCTCCGTGCGCTCGCCGAGGGAAAGGTTGCAGACAACATGTAGAGCCTTGAACCTGCGTAGATCAGCCGGGAATTCATCACGCCGCCCCCAGTATTGCGCGCCGCGAAATCGCGCCCGGGATACCCCTGCATGTTGATTGCCGATTCGCTCACGAGCGTTGTCTGCGTGCGCGCCACGGCGCCGTTGCGGGCCATCTCCAGAGCTCGATCAGGAAGCCGGTTGCTCACCCGCGCTACCGGGGGATTGTCCGCCCATGCCACGGAAAAGGTGGTCTCCGCATCGGGATTGGAAAAGATAAAATCCACCGGTTCGGTGCCGCCTGTCTCGTTGTATGCCGGAATCTGAATATGCCGGATGTCCGCCGGCATCTCCACGTTGAATCCGTCGGAATGGCGATCGATCTTTTCCCACGCAATCGCTGCCGGGCGTGCCGCGGGGATCACGGGCTCGCTGACGGTCCGGCTCTCTTCCGTCCCGGCCGCTTGCGCCCCGGTGAAGCCAGGGTCCGGCCGCTGAAGAACGACATACCCGATGCCCAGCGCCAGGACAAAAGTCAGGACAATGGTTGGCCAGCGCTTCACACTTTAGAGAGTGCCAACTCCGGCTGCTCTATACAAGTTGATTATTGTCATTTTGTTAACTGGGGGTGCCTAACAGGTAATGCGCGTCTGTCGCCGGTCCGGACTCAAAAAACGATTCTCATTCAATTCAAATCTCGAAAGCAACTTTTTCCTTGACCCTGCATCTATGTAAATAACAAGCAGAGGCTTCCCCGAAACTAGTCCCTTCCTAGAAGGTATCCACTCCTTTCAGGTCTATCATGGACCTGATTCTCAATTTCCCCCCTGGAACCCCACCAAATCGATGCCTCTCAAGCGGGCCTGCCGGAAGGCAGGCCCATGCATTTGCTCGCCGCCGGATGCCTTCTCAAAAACCCCCGCCGGATAGAATCAAAACAGGATGCCGTCTTCCTCCAAGCACAAAGCGCCCGCTCAAACCGCCGCCCACGATGCCGCAGTTCAGGAGATCGATGCCCTTTTTCAGACTGCCGGACTGGTGCGCAGCCTGCGCGGCAACTCTGCCGGTGTCTCCCGCCGTCCGCGGATGGAGCAAGTAGCTCCGGAAGATATGTCTCCTGAAGTGCCCGTTCCCGCCATCGGTCCGAATGGCGTTCAACTGCTCAAAGTTCCCGGCTGGGACAAAATGGCCTGGCTATGGCACGGGTTCAGCACACGCAAAGGCGGCCTGAGCCGGGCCTATTGCGCCGACGATGCACCGGGCGAGCTGAACCTTGGCTTTACAGCCACTGACAACCGCGAAACTGTGGCCCTGAATCGCCGCCTGCTGGTCGAGGCAGTCACCGGAGATCCGGCCACGCCGCTCGTCACGCTGCGCCAGGTTCATTCGAATGCGGTGGTCGTTGCCACGCATGCAGACGCCAGCCGGCCAACACCCCGCAAGGGAGACGGCCTGATGACCGATGAGCCCGGACTGCTCCTCGGAGTCCAGACTGCCGACTGCATTCCCGTGCTTGTAGCCGACCGCAAACGTCGTGTGGTGGCGGCCTTCCATGCGGGATGGCGCGGCACCGTCAAGCGTATTGTCGAGTCTGGCGTGGGCCGCATGCGCCTGGAGTTCGGCTGCCGCCCGGAAGATCTGGTGGCCGCCATTGGCCCGGGAGTCGGCGCCTGTTGTTACGCCGTGGGCGAGGAAGTGTTGTCCAGCTTCGAGTCCCAATTGTCTTACGCCGGCGAGCTCTTTCACGAGGTCTACGATACTGATCCGGTGCGGACCAAATACCCCATGCTGTTTCTCACCCAGCGCGCGCCCGGCCATTCGCCCATCGGCCCCAGCCTGCATGTTGACCTGGTCGAGGCCAATCGCCGCCAGTTGCTGGCCGCCGGTCTCAAGCCCCGCGCGATTCATTTCACCGGAGGATGCACCAGTTGCCAGCCGGAACTTTTCTTCTCCCATCGCGCCGCGCGCGGCCATGCCGGCCGCATGATGAGCGTGATCGGCATACGGTCTCGATAGGCATGGCTTGGCGAATGAATGGAATGCGGAAATTGGCTGGCCGCAGCTTCAGTTCCCGCATGATGTAGGTTCGAGCCACGGGACAAGCGGCCTTCAGGGGGCCTTGACCGCTTCGTCCGGGTTCACCAGGTCGCGAAGCTCCTTGGACGGTTTGAAGTAGGGAACACGCTTGGCGGGGACTTCCACGCGCTCGCCAGTCTTGGGGTTGCGTCCAATGCGGGAGTTGCGTTGCCGGATGCGAAACGACCCGAAGCCGCGGATCTCAATCTTGTCTCCGCTCTGCAGAGCTCCAATGACGGATCCGAAGATGGTTTCAACAATTACCTCGCCATCGCGGCGAGTCAGGTCACCCAGGCCCGTCACTTTTTCCACCAGGTCTGCCTTTGTCATGTCCTCTAGGCCTCCGCTCACAGCATAACCGGATTTTGCGCCGGAAAACGCGAAAAAGAAAGAGCTTTGTGGGAATTGAGCCTTTGTCCATCAATAAGATGGCGAAAACTCGCCCGCTCAGCTGTCACCGGGCCGGCAACGGCGGTTGGGTTATCATGACTGCAGTCTATTCCCTCGGGCGAAGGCCCAAAACTCAACCAGACTCAGCCAGGCGGTGGCCGTTCGCGTGACACATTACCCCAATTACAGCATCGTCATTCCGGCGTACAACGAGAGCGCCCGCCTGCCCGCGACACTCAAAGAAGTAGTCTCTTGTGTGCGCGAGCGTGGCTGGGATGCCGAGGTAATTGTCGTCAATGACGGCTCAACCGACGCAACATCCGCCGTGGTGCTCGATTTCGCCCGCACTGCCACGGAGGTTCGCCTCCTTGAGAACCCAGGAAATCGCGGCAAGGGCTACAGCGTGCGCTCCGGTTTGTTGCAGGCCCTGGGCGATGTGGTCATGTTCACCGACGCCGATCTCTCCGCTCCTATTCCGGAGGCCGAACGCCTCTTCGCCGCCATTGCCGCCGGCGCTGACATCGCCATCGGTTCAAGATGGCTGGAAAAGGGCCGCCAGACCCACCGCCAGCCCCTCTATCGCCAGTTTTTCGGCCGCTGTTTTAACGCCGTCACGCGCGCCGTCATGGGCCTGCGCTTTGCCGATACCCAGTGCGGCTTCAAGGCCTTCACCCGCACTGCCGCGCAAACGGTCTTCCAGCTCCAGACCATTGAGCGCTGGGGCTTTGACCCCGAGATTCTCTTCATCGCCCTCAAGCGCGGCCTGCGCGTCGTCGAGGTGCCGGTGAGCTGGGCCCATGACGAGCGCACCCGCATGAGCTACCTCAAAGACGGCGCCAAAATGCTCGAAGAGATCGCCGTCATCCGCTGGAACGCCCTGCGCGGACGCTACGGCAAGCAGGTCGAGCCCATCCATCGCGCCAGCCTGGAAAAGCGGTAGGCTGTGCACCCCGCCGCGCACGCCGAGCTGGTCCGTGTCGCCGCCGGAACGGCCTTCTTTCTGCTTGTGGTCCTGCTTCTGATGCGGCGCTGGCGCAACCGCTGAGACATTCTTCGTCTAACTTGCCAGCGGGCGGTCTACAATTCCGCCTGAATTCAAGACGTCCCACTGGAGACCCTCCCAATGATCCGCAAATTCGCCCTGGAAGGGGGGCGGGTGTCCCAGGTCTCGATTCTGAGACGAGACATTCCACCCACTGTGTATCCCCGTAGCGTCGCCCTTACGCCGTAGCAGTGCTCGCCCATGCCCCATCCTTTTCGCGCTCTTTGCGAAAAGGGTGGGAGACCACAAACTCCATCAGAGGTGCAGCCATTACGCAGTAGCTGTCTTCGCCACGTCCTGCAATCCCCGCGCCTCAATCTCGAATTCACGAATCTTGTACTTCTGTATCTTGCCCGAAAGCGTAGCCGGGAACTCGGTGACAAATCGCACGTGTTCGGGGATCTTGTAGTAGGCAATCTGGCCCTGGCAGAAGTTCTTGATCTCTTCTTCCGTGGCCTCAACTCCTGGCTTCAGCCTTACCCACGCCGCCACAATCTCGCCCAGCCGTGCATTCGGAATGCCCACCACCTGCACCTCGTCCACCTTCGGGTGCGTGTATAAGAACTCCTCCACCTCGCGCGGATAGATGTTCTCCCCGCCGCGAATAATCACGTCGCGCGAGCGGCCGGTCAGGTGGATGCACCCGTCCTCACGCATCACGCCAAGGTCGCCTGTATGCAGCCAGCCGTCTTCTTTGATCACCTGCGCCGTGCCCTCCGCGTCGCCGTCGTAACCCTTCATCAGCGCGTAGCCGCGCACGCACACCTCGCCTTGCTCGCCGCAGGGCAGCGTCTCACCGCTCGCCGCGGAGACAATCTGAATCTCCGTCTGCGGCATGGCCCGGCCCACCGTCTTCACGCGAATCTCGATCGGGTCCGCGGCGTCGCTCATCGTCACCACCGGCGAGGTCTCCGTCTGCCCGTAGGCAATCACCAGTTCGCGGATGTGCATCTCGTCGAGCACGCGCTTCATCAGCTCCACCGGGCAGGGCGCGCCGCTCATCATTCCGGTGCGCAGGCTGCGCAGGTCAAAGCTCGAGAAATCGTCCAGTGCCAATTCCGCCACATACATCGCCGGAACTCCATAGACGCTTGTCGCCCGTTCCTCATGCACGGCCTTGAGAGTGGCGCGCGCGTCGAATGTCCAGTTCGGCAGAATAATGGCCGCGCCGGAATTCACGGCGCTCATGGTCCCGATCACGCACCCGTAGCAATGGAACAGCGGCACCGGCACCACAATCTTGTCCTGCTCGGTGTAGTGAAATCCCTGGGCGAGGAACTGCCCGTTGTTCACAATGTTGTGGTGCGTCAGCATCACGCCCTTGGGCAGCCCCGTGGTGCCGCTGGTGTACTGGATGTTCGCCACATCGTCTACGGCCACGTGCGCCGGCAGCTCTCCCGGCGTGTACTTCAGCGCCAGCCACTCCGGCGAATCGAAGTAAATCGTATGTTTCAGCTCGAGATTCAACCCATGCCGCGCCCGCCCCAGAATCTCTTCGTAGTCCGCGCGCTTGTCCCTGTGCCAAAGAAATAGAGCCTTCATCCGCGAACGTGTGAGCGTGAATTGCAGCTCGTGCGAGCGGTAGGCAGGGTTCACGTTCACCAGCGCCGCTCCAGCCCGCGCGCAGGCCATGTGCATAACGATCCACTCCGCGCAGTTGGTTGACCACAGCCCTACCCGGTCGCCCCGCCGGATGCCCAGCGCCCAAAGCCCCCGCGCCACGCAGTCCGCTTCGTCGCTCAGTTCCGCCCAGGTAAGCCGCTCCTCCTGGTGGCGCGACGAAACCGCCAGCCGATCCGGAAACCGCTCCGCCGTCCGGCGCAACAGGTCCCCAATCGTCAACTCCAGCAGCGGCCGGTCCGGTCCGCGCGCGTAGCTCAGGGTGCGAATTCTCTCTTCTACTGCCATCGGTCGGCCTCTTTTGGGAAAAATGACGAATGGCAGTGTAGTCCCCGCGACCTGCTCCAAAATGTGATCCAGCACACAAAACACAAATGAAAAGACTCCCCGGCCCGCCTTCGGGCCGGCCCCGCCCCTCGCGACGATGCGGACCGGACGGAAAAGCTCGAAACCGGACAGCCGCCTGCAGTGTCTAGAATTGTGATAACCGGTCTGGCGAGGACGAATCGCCGGCAGGTCGTAATTTCTTCCAGGAACGCAGAGGAGCCAAAGGACATGAGTGTAGCTGCGGTTGTAGCCGAACAACGTACGCATGAACAGAAACTGGACCTGCTCGCTGAAGTTGCGGTGCGGGTGGGGCTCGGCCTGCGAGCTGGGCAGGAACTGCTGATGACGGCTTCGCTCGATGCCTTGCCTCTGGCGCGCCGCATTACGGAGCAGGCTTACCGCGCGGGCGCTTCGCTGGTCACGACCCTCTACACCGACGATGAAGCAGCGCTAATGCGTTACCGTTTCGCGCCTGACGCAAGCTTCGACCACGCGGCCGGCTGGCTTTACGACGGCATGGGCGCGGCCTTCAAAAGCGGCGCGGCACGGCTGGCGATCGCCGGCGGCAATCCCATGCTGCTGTCCAATGAAGATCCGGACAAGGTCGGTCGTGCGAATCGCGCCGTTTCGCAGGCCTACCGCCCGGCGCTCGAACTCATCACGCGCCACGCCATCAACTGGACCATTGTGGCCAGCGCCACTCCGGCGTGGGCCGCGGCCATGTTTCCCGAAGACGCGCCGGAGGTAGCCCTGGCCAGGCTCTGGGAGGCCATCTTCCAGACCACGCGCATCAACAATGACGATCCGGTTGCGGCCTGGAAGGCCCATGATGCCGGCTTGCAAAGCCGCGCTGCGCGCCTCAATGAGAAGCGCTACTCCGCCTTGCAGTATCGCGGTCCCGGCACCGACTTCCGCCTCGGCCTTGCCGACGATCATCTCTGGCTGGGCGGCGGGACCACCGCGGGCAATGGCCTCTACTGCATTCCCAACATGCCGACCGAGGAAGTCTTCACCACGCCGCACAAGGACCGCGCCGACGGCACCGTCACGGCCACCAAGCCGCTCTCGCACCAGGGAACCATGATCGAAGGCATTCACGTGCGCTTCGAAAAGGGACGGATCGTGGAGGCGCGAGCCACCAGGGGTCAGGAAGTGCTGCAAAAGCTCATCGACACCGACGACGGCGCGCGCCGGCTGGGCGAGGTGGCGCTGGTTCCGCATTCGTCGCCAATTGCAGCCAGCGGCATGCTCTTCCTGAACACGCTTTTTGACGAGAACGCGGCGTCGCACATCGCGCTTGGCCAGTCCTACTCCTCGTGCCTTCGCGAGGGCGACAAGTTGACCCCGGAGCAGCTTGCCGCCAGGGGCGCGAACGAAAGCCTGATCCACGTGGACTGGATGATCGGCTCGGGCGAACTGGACATCGACGGCTTGACCGCCGCAGGTGTTGCCGAACCTCTGATGCGAAAAGGCGAGTGGGTCTAAGACCCTGTCCAATAACCAGGTATTGAAGATCTGTAGCCCGCCAAAACCGCTCCGTGCCCCATCCTTTCGCGGTCGCCGCGGCGACCGAAAAGGTGGGAAACCGCGAACCCCAACTCGCCCTCACCAAATCGGCTTTTTGGGCAGGTTCTCAAGGTAGACCTGCTTAACGCAGAGTCCTTGGCGGGGAAAATGGTCCGGCCCCGCCGCCAGGCCTCCCGGAAATGTGCGCAAGCCGTTTTTCCCTGTGCGGATCAATCGGGCGCAGCCCCTAGAAGGCCATGAGCAGTTTGCCCCGCCGAGAGCCAGTCAGTAAGTGCAATTCAGCGTGATGGTAATCTCGTCGGGCCCGTACTGAAAAACCCGCTCCTTCACCGTGCGAATGGTCTGCCCGTCCGTGATCTGATCACCCACATGCGGAACCAGCTGAATGGAGCCGGAGTCCAGTGCGAAGGACTTCAACCGGTGGTGCGGATGATCGTCCTGAATGTTGACATGAATTCTCATGCTCAAATGCTTACACTTCTTCCAGTTGGCGTCTACACGAATCGTCCGGCGGCAAGTACGATGCCAAGTCACGCAGCACGCTGATTCCTCCGATTCGTAGCTCCAGAGAGATGAGTTACCGTCTGCCGCAACCACAAAAGTTGTGCGTGCTATCCTGTACCCGCTCGAGTTCGACAATCAAATTTGACTCAGGCGCGCTCTCGTTTTTGCGGAAAGCCAACGAGCTCGGCGGCCAGGCTGGAAGTGTCGTTCGTATTCCGATACCGATGGAAGGATGGGAGAGTCATGAGAGCGTACAAGGACAACCGCGATAACGAGATGATTGGAGACGCCGTCGGCGAACTCCAGGGCAAGGTGATCAAGGGGACGCTCACCAAGGACAACGCAGGCAAGTCGAACAACTGGTATAACAACGTCGAAAAAAAGATTCCCGAAGCGACCGGAGAGCAATGGTACGTCAAGAAGGACGTGATCGGGATGCCCAGCTATCAGCAGCAAAAGAGCCGCGGCACGCCGCGCGTGATAGTGCTTGTCGACGGGGCAGTGCCGCAGGATACGGCGTGGTTTAGCACCCACTACGAGTCGTTTGAAGCGCTGGACGCCGGTTTCTTCAAGCGTGGTGCTACTTGGAAGACCTACTTCAGCAAGTGAGCTTCTTCAAACAGCCGTCAGATCTGACGGATTTCCGCACGATCGCATCGGGAATCATCCCCGCCAGCGCCTTGTGGCCTGCCTTTGATGCTCTTGATTTTGAAGGCTTTATGGTGGGCGCTGCAGGATTCGAACCTGCGACTTCCACCGTGTGAAGGTGGCACTCTACCGCTGAGTTAAGCGCCCGCAAAGAAGGGGTAGAATCCCTGCGCCGGCAGGGCATCCCATGGGTTAGAGTAACACCAGCGAGGCTTTACGGCCAACCCTGGAACGCAGGGCGGCCGCAGCCTCGCGTCCGATCCGTGATGCGCTGGAGAACCAGATCAATCCGCCAATCTGCCGACTTCCCGCCCGACGGGGAAGCGGCGCTTCGTCCCCTGCCGGGTCTAGGCGGGGTGGAACTGGCTGAAGTGGGGTTGGGCGGGGCGGGTCTTGGCAATGCAAGCCCTGGAAAAGCAGGCCCGGCGCATCTATCCTCCCGCCTGGCAGGGTCCAAATCCGGTCTGGGGACCGGCTCCCAGCCAAACGGCGCCGCCGGCGGCAATTCCAACATGGAAAACCGCCAGGAAAGTGTAGAAAGAGCGCAACCTTCCGGCACGGATGGGGTTCCAGAGGATATGGCAACCATGGTGCTGGACAACTCGGCCCTGGGAGCGGGCGTGGCGGCACGGCCGGACGCAAGACCGGACCCGGACGGCGGCCTGAATGCCGCGCTGGATCCCGCCGGCGACGCAGCCATCATGCTGCGCGTGGCAGCGGGCGACGAATCCAGCTTCAATTACCTGGTAGCGAAGTATCATAGGGCCATCATTCACTTCCTGTTCCGGATGGTTCGCAACCAGGCGGTTGCCGAAGAGCTGGCGCAGGAGGTATTTCTTCGCGTGTACCGCTCCAGGGAGAGCTACAGGGCCGAGGCCAAGTTCACCACCTGGCTTTACCGCATCGCCACCAACCTGGCGGTGAATCACGCGCGGGATACGAAGCATGAACGGTCGGCGCAGACAATTTATCTGGATGCGCCGGACGAGGAATCGGGCACCACTCCGGACCTGGCAGACGATGAGCCGTCAGTCGAGCAGACTCTCGTGCGCAATGAGCGCATGGCGGCCATCCGCAAACACGTGATGGCGCTGCCGGAGCGGCAAAGAATGGCAGTGTTGATGCACAAGTACCAGGGGATGGATTACCGGCAGATCGGGGATGTGCTGAAGTTGAGCGAGTCGGCAACCAAGTCGCTGCTCTTCCGCGCCTACCAGACGCTGCGGGACAAATTGAAGGATTTTGTGTAAGTGGAAAGAAGCCGGGCAACACCGGCGGGTTGCTTTGGGGGTAAACATGGAAACGATCCAGACAAATCGAATGAAGTCCGATTGCACCGGGATGGAAGCCGAGCTGGCGAACATGCTGCTCGACCCGGACGCGGCGCCTGCCAAGGTTCGCGCGCATGTTGAGCAGTGCGGCCACTGCCAGCAGGAGCTTGCGGAGTTGCAGGCCACCATGGGACTGCTGGACACCTGGAAGGCTCCGGAGCCGAGCCCGTACTTCCTCACCCGTCTGGATGCGCGGATGCGGGAAGAGCGCCAGGCTGCGCCCGAGGGCTGGTTTGCACGCCTGCGCGATCGCTTCACCTATGGGCCTTCGATGCATGTCCGTCCGCTGGCTGCCATGGCGCTGGCCGTGCTGCTGCTGGTGGGCGGTGGAACCTATCTTGGTGTATCGGACCTCGACCAGACCACTCCTCCGCAACCGACCGCCGTGGTCCACGATCTGCAGACGCTGGATAACAACGCCCAGTTGCTGGACCAGATGGAAGCCATGTCGGCTGCCCCCGATAACAACGGAGACTAGCCGGTTTCCACGACTGGCTGCGATGCAGGCAGTGATGCATCTTCCAGAGCGGGCTTTCAAGGTTAAGGAGCCTGAGCTCCGGCTTCTAAAGTGCGGGCATTGCCCCTGAGGGAATGGAGATTGAAGGGTTTTTGATATGCCCGGGGAGGTCCCGGGCGGGAAAGAAATCGGGTAAGCAATGAAGGCCGGGACGCACATTTCGGGATGGATGCGGCATGCAGCTTTGGCTGCGGCGCTGGCTCTGGCCTTTGCTCCACATTCCTGGGCGTTTCGCGGCCAGCGCGCCGCTGAGAGGGCTCGTCCCGAGCGCGCGCCACGTTATCAGGCGCCGGCCAGGCAGGGACAGAACAAGCCGGGCAAAGAGCAGAATCTGGGGCGCCCTGCTCAGCAGTACGAGGGTCGACAGCCGGGGAACGCGGTGCAGCGTCAGGCGCCCGGCTACACTGCTCCTCAATCCGCTTATCCAAACCGTGCACCGGGTTACGGAACGGCTCCCTATGCGGGCCAGGCTCGGCCGTATGCTTACCCCGGCAACCCGGGCGCTCAAGGCGCGTATCCGAGAAACGCCTATCCCGGTGGGGCGCCGGCGGGTCATCTGGGAGCCTGGCTGAATGAGCATCGCGGCGTGCCGGTTCAGGACCAGGAGCGGATGCTGCGCAACGACCCCAGCTTCAACCGGCTTCCCCCCACTGACCAGCAGCGCCTGCTGCAGCAGTTGCACCGTGTGAACCAGCTCCCCGAGGAGCAGCGGCAGCGCCGCCTGGCCCGCGCCGAGGCCCTGGAGCACATGTCGCCCCAGGAGCGCATGCAGGTGAATATCGCCGGACGCCGCCTTGCCTCGCTGCCGCCCGATCGTCAGGCCATGGTCAGCCGCGCCTTCCGGGATCTGGGCTCCGTTCCAGAAGACCAGCGCCAGATGGTGCTCAACTCCGCTCGCTACCAGGGCGCCTTCAGCCCCGACGAGCGCGATATCCTGTCCAATCTTCTTCGCGCCGAGCCCTACCAGGCCCCGCGCTAGGCGTTCGTCGAGCGAAGCAACCCACAAATGCTCCGTGCCCCATCCTTTCGGCTTATCCCTGTCGAAAGGGTGGGAGACCTCGAAGCTCATCGGTCACCGTCCATCAAAAGCAGATTTAGAAGTGGGCACACGCCGCACAGATTAACTTTCAATGAATGGTTGCCAATAACCGTTGACCGCAAATTGGCCGGGCGCTAGGCTCTTGAGCTATGGATAACGCAAAACTCGATGAACTGCGCCTCGCCTATAAAAGGACAACCGACGATTGGGTAGCTGCCATTCGATCGGAGGAAGCTCTGGCAACATCGGACCACTCCGAAGTCGCATGGGAGCATTGGGACGCCGCGGGCCTGGTGGAGCAGGATGCCCAGAGCAGAGCCAAGACGGCGAGAGATGCTTACAAAGATTCCCTTCGCGAGGCGAATCTGGGGTTTTGACGTGCTGGCTTCGGCGTAGCCAGCTTCCAAACAGGCGGTTACCGCTTCAATTCCAGCGGCGCCCGCAACCGTATATCCCTCGATGACGACCCCACCTGCACCTCGAACATCCCCGGCTCGGCAACCCAATTCTTCTTCTCTGGGCTCCAATATGAAAGCGCTGCGCGGTCCAGAATGAACTGAACGGTTTTTGTCTCGCCGGCTTTCAATTCCACCCGCTCGAATCCCTTCAGCTCGTGCACCGGCCGGTCGATCTTCGAGTGACCGTCGTGTACATAAAGCTGGACAACCTCCGCCCCATCGCGTGTGCCGGAGTTTTTTACCTTCACGCTGACGATGTCGTCTGCCCAGTGGACGTTTCCCGCAAATTCAATGCGGTGCACAATCTTCAAATCGCTATATGCAAACGTCGAATAGCTCAACCCAAATCCAAATGGAAACTGTGGTTCCACGTTCTTCGTATCGAAGTAGCGATAGCCCACATAAATCCCCTCCGCATAATCCACGCGCAGATTCTCGCCGGGATAATGCCCATACGCCGGCGAGTCCTCGAACTTCTTCGGAAATGTGACCGGCAGCTTGCCCGACGGATTCGCGTCGCCGAACAGTACCGCAGCCAGTGCGCGCCCGCCCTCCTGCCCGCCGTACCACATATCCAAAAGCGCCGGCGTCCTGTCGATCCACTTCGTCACTGTCACCGGATCTCCGGTATTGAGAACCACAATCGTGCGTGGATTCGCCTGCTCCACAGCCTCGATCAGCTCATCCTGCCCAGCCGGCAGGTCCATCGTCTTCACGTCGAAGCCCTCGCCCTCCAGTTTTGAAGAGCGGCCCACCACGACCACGGCCACATCCGCTTTCGCCGCCGCGTCAGCCGCCTCCTTCAGGAGCTTTGCGCGCACTTCGGGAGTGTCCTGCGCCGGATCTTCCCGCTCCATTCCTACCCCAAGGGTATAGTTCACATCGACCCCGCCCCCTGCGCGTTCCTTGATTCCGTCCAGCGGTGCAATCGCAACCTTCGGCCGCACCAGCGAGCTTCCGCCCCCGCCCGTCCGCGCCACTGCCGCATTCGGCCCAATCACTGCGATGGAGTGGATCTTCCTCGCATCCAGCGGCAGCAGGGAACCGGCATTCTTCAGTAGCACTATCCCCTCCGTCGCGCCTTGCAGCGCCACAGCCCGCTGCTCCGGCGTATCCACCTCGCCGCCGCCGGGGTGGGGATGATCGAACAGCCCGCTCTCAAAAATCACGCGCAGTATGCGGCCCACGTTGTCGTCGAGCGTCGCCTCCGCGACGTTTCCGGCCTTGACCTCGGCCAGCACCTTGTCCGCCGTCAGCCAGCCAGCGCCGTTTCCCGCAGCCACAGGCTGCGCGGTCGCCATCCACGCCTGCATCCGCGCCCCGCCCGGCATCTCCAGGTCCATCCCTGCATTCACCGTTGGAGCGGTCGAGTACGTGCTGCCCCAGTCTGAAATCACGAGACCCTTGAAGCCGAACTCCTTCTTCAACACATCGGTCAGCAGCGTCGCGCTCTCCGCGCAGTGCACTCCATTCAACTTGTTGTAGGCCGACATTACGGTCCATACATGTGCCTCCTGCACCGCGGCCTTGAACGCGGGCAGATAGATCTCGTGCAAGGTCCGATCGTCGACATGCGCGTCGATGCGGTGCCGCTCGAACTCCTCGTTGTTGGCGGCGAAGTGCTTGACAGACGGAATCACTCCCTCGCCCTGCACCCCCTTGATATACGCCACGCCTAACCGCGCAGCCAGAAACGGGTCCTCGCCATATCCCTCGAAGTTCCGCCCCCACACCGGCACGCGATTGATGTTCACCGTTGGTCCCAGGATCATGTCCCGCCCCAGCGCCTTCACCTCCTGCCCAATGGCCTGGCCCTCGCGTTGCACCAGGTCCGTGTCCCATGTCGCCGCCATGTCCACGCCTGACGGAAAGCTTGTCGAAAGCACCGGCGCCGCGGGATTGTTGACCGAGTTGGTAATCGCCGAACTGCCCGCCCACGACCGCACGCCCATGGGCCCATCGGCCATCTTGATGGCGGGAATGCCAAGCCGCTCAATGGGAGCAGACTCCATCCACCCCGAGCCGGAGAGCATGGTTGCCTTTTCCTCCGTCGTCATGCGTCCCAGCAGGTCCGCAACCCGCTGCTCCAGTGGAGTCGCAGAATTCTTGTAGGGCGCGTCCGCCGGAACGGCGCTCTGCGCTGAAAGGCGCGCGAAGTTGCATGGGACAGCAGTGAACAGGACAGCGGAAAGCAGGGCAGTTAGACGGCGCATCGTTTCGGCTCCAGGTAAAGGCGGATTCCCGCCGGCATTCGCGCCTCTAGCGGTTCTCCAGTTGCTTTCGAGGGAAACCACAGCTGCTTTGTGGGCTTTTCCTCAAGAAAAGACCACCTTGCACAAAACCTGACACACCACGTGAACTGGAGAACCGCTCTAATCCTAGCGGATGATCGCAGCCGGAAACAACACTCATTCCTGAATCGCTCGGTTCGCCGCGTCGAGAGTAGTTGCGGCTCGTCTCATTCCTTCAGCCTCAGAACATCCGCTCGCATGAGCCTGCCCAATGAACTCCATTACCAAAGGGTATCGGGGTGGTGGAATTCGATTGATCTGGGCCTGCGCCGCACGAAACGATAGCTCCACATACCCGCGATTCCCCTGTTCAATCGGTCATTCTTCCCGGCATTTTCCTGGAGGTTCCAATGCAGCATCTCCCCTCTCTGGCCGCAGGTCTGTCTCTTGCGATTGCAACAACGGCTGCAATCGCTGCACCTGCACCCACTGTCATCACCGCCTGCTACAACAAGGAAAACGGCCGCGCCCGCATTGTGGAATCCGTCAAGGACTGCCGCCACGATGAAGACTCGCTCGTCTGGAACGTGGAGGGCCCGGCCGGTCCGCAAGGTCCCGCAGGTCCGCAGGGACCGATGGGCATGACCGGTCCGCAGGGAGCTACCGGCGCGCGCGGACCCGCTGGTCCGATTGGTCCCACCGGCGCGACCGGCGCAACAGGCCCTGCCGGACCAACGGGAGCCACCGGGCTTACAGGTCCCGCCGGCCCAGCTGGTCCAACCGGTGCGACTGGGCTCACAGGTCCTGCAGGTCCAACTGGCCCTGCAGGCGCAACGGGTCCCGCCGGCCCTGCTGGTCCGGTTGGAGCCGCCGGCCCCGCCGGACCTTCGGGTACCCAGGGACCAACCGGACCCACAGGTCCCGCCGGCCCGGCCGGCCCGACTGGCCCCGCCGCAACACTCCCGACCAGCCTGACGGACCTCAATATTCTCTTCACCGAACCCTGGTCCGGCACGAGCCCCGGTGAGTTCCAGGGGGCAAACACTTGCACGCTCGGCGATATGGTTCTCTCCACAAACAGCTACGGCGCAGGCACCTACCTGCCTGCGGACGGGCGCCTTCTGGAGATCTCGGAATACACAGCCGTTTTCTCGATCATGGGTATCAATTTCGGCGGAAACGGCACCTCCAACTTTGCCCTCCCGGATCTGCGTCACCTTGCGCCGCCCGGGCTCTACTGGTCCGTCTGCGTAGAAGGGATTTTTCCCTCTCGTCCCTAAAGCCACGATGCAATTTGCATCGCCTCCACGAGGACCTGCGGTTTGCCCGCAGGTCCTCTTCGTCTGAACGGCGTATTTCATCGATACATTGACGCATTTGCGCGTTGCAGCCCACTGAAGCGCTTACCCCTCTACCACGCTCCGCAATCGGCCTCGTTGCGGCGGGTCAATTGTCGTCGCCAAATCGAGGGCAACGGCGATTGAACACCGGACCCTTGAAGATCTCATGCATCCCAGCGCATGCGAGGCCGTGGCGTCCATTCGGGTGATTTGCTCAATCAGAAACTGCTCCGCCATTTCAGATGCGGCTGAGGGTCCGCCGTGTTGCGCCCACAATTGGGAAACCGCATCCACGAGCGGCTGCAGTTCTCATTGGGGTCTTTGAAAATGGCCTTTACAGCGGCAAATCGAGGGAATACGATTTCACCTCTCGGGGTCAAGAACTCATAAAAAGGAGGTCCAGTATGAATGCTGTGGAGATTTCTCCCCAAATCGACTCGGAAAAGCTGAACGCCTTCATGGGGAAGGCCGTGATGGACATGGGCGCCGCCCTCCACGCCACGCTGATCGTGGTTGGCGACAAGTTGGGACTCTACAAAGCCATGGCCGGCGCAGGCGCGATGACGTCCGCGGAACTGGCAGCGAAAACGAATACTTCCGAGCGCTACGTGCGGGAGTGGCTGAATGCCAATGCGGCCAGTGGGTATGTCACCTACGATCCGGCCACAAAGCGATTTGAACTGCCGCCCGAGCAGGCGTTTGCACTCACCGTGCAGGACCTGCCGGGAGCGTTCCACATCATTTCATCCTGTTTCAAGGACGAACCGAAGATCACCCAGGCATTCCGCACCGGCGAAGGCGTTGGCTGGCATGAGCACGATGCCAACCTGTTCTTCGGTACCGAGCGGTTTTTCCGCCCGAACTATGAAAACAACCTGTTGAGCGCATGGATTCCCGCGCTGGAGGGTGTCGGCGAAAAACTAGCTAAGGGCGCCGCAGTCGCCGATGTCGGGTGCGGCCACGGCGCCTCCACGATGTTGATGGCGAAGGCGTTTGCGAAATCGCGTTTTTGCGGATTCGACTATCACAGCGGCTCCATCGAATACGCGCGCCACGTTGCGGGACGAGATGGCCTCCTCGACCAGATCAACTTCGAGGTGGCGAGTTCCAAGAGCTTTCCCGTCAACGGAGGTTACGATCTCGTGACCTTCTTCGATTGCCTCCACGACATGGGCGATCCGATTGGCGCCGCCAGCCACGTCCTTTCATCTCTCAAAAAGGACGGAACCTGGATGATTGTGGAACCCTTTGCCAACGACACTCCGGAGGAGAATCACAACCCGGTGGGACGAATCTACTACTCTGCATCCACCATGATCTGCACGCCTGCCTCGATGGCCCAGGAGGTGGGGGCAGCCCTGGGAGCGCAAGCAGGCGAAGAGCGTATCCGCCATGTAGTGACTGAGGCTGGTTTTACCCGCTTCCGCCGGGCAGCTCAGACACCGTTCAATCTCGTGTTTGAAGCAAGAGCTTGAACGTTTACAAGTGATCCGCCCGGGCTCGTGTAGAAGCCTGGGCGGGAGTGTCTGTGTTCCTTGCCCTGCGCTGGCCCAATCCGCCGCTAAGCTACAATGAAAGATGGGCCAAGGCCCATCTTTTTTGCGCTGAGCGCAAACATAGCAAGGAGTTCCAAACCATATGGCGATTCCCGCCACCCAAATGCGTCCCGGCATGATCATCAAGCACAACGACCAACTGCACCTCGTCTTCAAGGTCGAGCACCGCACGCCGGGCAACCTCCGTGCCTTCATCCAGGCCAAGCTCCGCAACCTTCGCACCGGGGCCATGTTCGAGCATCGCTTCCGCTCCGCCGACGCCATTGAAAAGGTCGTCGTGGACGAAGTTGCCATGGAGTTTCTCTACAATGACGGCGACGACTACTACTTCATGAACCCGGTGGACTACGAGCAGACCGTGCTCAAGGGCTCCACCCTCGGCGATGCCATCGAGTACCTCACGCCGAACCTGCAGATCAAGGTCAGCTACCACGACGGCCTGGCCGTCGGTATCGAACTACCCAGCTTTGTTGAGCTCACGGTGGTGGAGACCGAACCGGGACTCAAATCGGCCACCGCTTCCAGCGTCACCAAGCCGGCAAAGACAGAAACCGGTCTTGTTGTACAGGTGCCGCCCTTCATCAACGAAGGCGAAAAGATCCGCGTCGACACCAGCGAGGGCGCCTACCTGAGCCGGGCATAACCTTCTTTTTGGGGCATCATGGGCCGAGCAATTTCATGAATCGGATTGAGCTTCAAGAAATCGCAGAACTGCGGCTTCAGGAATCCAAAGCGCTACTCGCTTCCGGGTTCCCAGAAGGCGCATACTAACTGGCAGGATATGCAGTCGAGTGTGCGCTGAAAGCTTGCATTGCCAAGAGAACGCGGGAGCATGACTTCCCCGACAAGGACCTGGTCAACGCCAGCTACACGCACAAAGTGAAAGATCTTTTGCGATTGGCAGACCTGAAGATCGAATTGGAGATGGCCCTGCAAGCAGACCCGCTGATGAAGGCGAATTGGGACATCCTTCAAGACTGGACGGAGAATGCCCGGTACGAGAAAAAGCCCAAACAGGAAGCCGCAAGTCTACTGAGGGCAATAGAAGATCAACAGGGAGGACTGCTTCCATGGATCAAGCTACACTGGTAAGCTTTGACATTGAAAATGGCAAAGACGTGCTCAAGGCCCTTGATGACTACGGCAAGACTCCCAATGTTGCGCTCTGGGCCAAGATTCCGGATTACGAGGATTGGCGGCTAGTAATTGCCTCAGATCGCCTCGATCAATCTTCCTCTCTTGCGGCCTACACAGAGATCAATGCGGCGATGAAAAAGGCGGGCATACCGATCCACAGACAGCCGACTATCTCCATGCGTCCGATGAATAATCCATTTATCCGGGCTCTCCGCCTGACTTTCTCATCTGCTGCCGATACCTACGGAATGCGTCTTGGAGGCCAGACATTCGGCGACAAGTTTCTTGAAGACGCCTTCGTCTATCGCATCCGCTAAGTAGGCCCGCAGCCGGCGGAGATGGGGGTTTCAATGAAGCCGCTGCTTCTCGCGCTTGTCCCGCTCTTGTTTTTTGAGGAGGTTGCCGGAATGTCCCAGACCCTCCCAGTCCCGACACCACCAGCTCCGAGCCCGGACCAGGCCGCGGTGGTGCAAGGCAACAACGCCTTTGCCGTCGACCTCTACGGCCATTTGCGGGCAGAAGGCGGCAATCTCTTCTTCTCGCCGGAGAGCATCTCCACTGCATTCGCCATGGCCTTTGCCGGTGCGCGCGGCGATACCGCAACGGAGATGGCGAGCGCATTCCATTTCACCCTGCCGCCGGACCGGCTGCATCCAGCCATGGGGGCGCTGCTTGCGGGGATGAATGCCGCACATCCGAGCTACGAGCTTCACGTAGCCGATGCTCTCTGGGCAGAGAAGAACTTCGCGTTCCTCGACGATTTTCTGAAACTCACCAGCACCCATTACGGCGCGGGCTTCAATCGCGTGGATTTCGAGGGCTCGCCTGAAGCCGCGCGGAAGACCATCAACCAATGGGTAGAGCAGAAGACTGAAGACAAGATCCAGGACCTGATCCCACCCGGCGGCGTCGGTCCCGCAACACGGCTGGTGTTGACGAACGCAATCTACTTCAAGGGCAGCTGGGAGTCGCCGTTCGACAAAGCGCAAACCAGGGATGAGGACTTCCATCTCTCCGTGGCGCAGACCGTCAAGGCGCCCCTGATGCATATCACGCAGAAGCTAGGCTACTGCGATGGCGGGACATTCAAGGCCATTGATATCCCTTACAAGAGCAGGGAATTGTCGATGATCGTCCTGCTGCCGAACGATGTTGCCGGGCTGCCCGCTCTGGAGCAATCGCTGACCGCAGCCGGCCTGAAGCAATGGCTGGACAAGTTGCAGGTTGGCCCCAGGGTCGTTCTTACCCTGCCAAAGTTCAGGATGTCGCAGAGATTCGAGCTTGAAGGCACCTTGGCCAGGATGGGGATGGCGCAGGCGTTTCAAGCGAAGAGTGCCGATTTTTCCGCGATGACCGGCAAGCGCGACTTCTGGATCTCCGCGGCCATCCACAAAGCCTACGTCGATGTGAACGAGGAGGGAACCGAAGCCGCCGCGGCAACTGGAATCATGGTGGGAGCGATGGCCGTGGCACGCCCGCAGCCGCCCATCGTCTTCCGCGCCGACCATCCCTTTCTCTTCCTGATCCGCGACAATCGCTCCGGCGCCATCCTCTTCATGGGCCGCGTCGCCGATCCTACGAAGTGATCGCTAGCGTTCGGTGGACTGCCAGACCGGGTGGAGCAGGCCTGAGGGATAACAAACCGGGCCCCGAATCTCACATTTGGGTACTGGTACTATCTACCCCTCCGTGGGCTGTGTTCCCCTATACACGAGGCTTAGAAAATCAATGAATGGTTTGTAATTGCGACCCGGGGGTAATGTGGCAAAACTGGAACTCGAAGACGCAATGCTCATTTTTGGACGTTGGCGCGAAAAATCAACTCCCTTGATTGTGCAATCTTCCTCTCTCGGCCTGGCCGTTCGATCGACATTTATCGTGGTCGAGATAAAAGGTTCCGGAGTGTTGCTCATGGCCCTCAAGGGCGATGCGCAGTTGTCAGTTGCACTGGGCGACCCCGATACCATGTTGGCCTATTTCGAGCCGCGCGAGTTCTCAGGCTGGGAGGAATACAAGGAAAAATTCGCGGAAATTCCAGAGGCGGACAAATGCAAGTCCTCGATTGCCGCCTCGTTTGCCTTTCGGGTTACAGGGCCAAACGTCCCCGACTTGTTGATCCCCTCAGGTACGATTTCATTTGTTGAGCTGGAAGCGTAGTTCTCCTCACACTGTGTCCGGTGATTCCGTGCCCAGATCTGAGATTTGGGAGACCACGAAACTAATTATCCCCGAGTCCTAGAACTTCGCCTCCGGCAAACTCACCGGCTTGGCCTCCAGCAGCGCCTCAATCGTCCCCAATGCCTCCAGCACATTGCCGGAAACAGGCGCATCCACCTGTACCACGGCCAGCGCCTTCACCGGCTTCGGCCCGCTCCGCTCGCGGCCCAGCGCAAAGTTGGCGATGTTTACGCCTTGCTGCCCGAGGATGGTGCCGATCTTGCCGATCACGCCCGGAACGTCGAGGTTGCGGCACACTAGCAGATTGCCCTCGAGCGGCGTCTCGATGTCGATGCCGTCGAATTCCAGCAATCGCGGCTGTTCCTCGTGGATCACGGTGGCCGTCGCGTGGCTCGAACCTGCAGCGGTGTGCAGCGCAATCTGCAGCACCGAAGCCGCCCCGCCGCGATGGCTTTCCGTCTTCTCCTCGTGCACGCGAATGCCGCGTTCCTGGGCCACAGTGGCTGCATTGATGCGGTTCACATTCTCCGATCCCTGCAGCAGCCCCTCGATCGCCGCATTGCGCACCAGTTCCGTCTTGGCCTCGGCCAGCGCGCCGCCGTAGGTCAGGTGAATGCCCTCAATGCCACGCTTTCCCGCCTGCGCCAGAAACGAGCCGAGCCGCGCGGCTAGGTCGATGTAAGGCGCCAGCACCACATACTCTTCGTGGCTCAGCGAAGGCAGATTCACAGCATTTTGCACCACACCCAGCTTCAGGTACTCGCGCACCTGCTGCGCAATCTGAATCCCCACCGCCTCCTGCGCCTCGGCCGTCGATCCGGCAATGTGCGGCGTGAGAATCACGTTGTCCAATTCGAAGTAAGGGGAGTCCTTCAGCGGCTCCACGGCAAACACGTCCAGCGCCGCGCCGGCAACCTGGCCGCTCTTGAGCGCAGCAACCAGCGCCGCGTCATCAATCAACTCACCACGCGCGCAGTTGATAATGCGCACGCCCTTCTTCATCGCTGCCAGGCTCTTCGCGTTGATCACGCCGGCGGTCTGCGGCGTCAGGCCTACATGGAGCGTGATGTATTCGGAAGCCGCAATCAGCTCGTCCAGCGTCACCAGCTTGATGCCGTTCTCGCGCGCCACCGCAGCGGACACAAACGGGTCGCTCCCGATGATCTCCAGGCCGAAGCTCCTCGCGCGTCGCGCCACTTCCAGGCCGATGCGCCCCAATCCCAGAATCCCCAGCGTCTTGCCGCGCAGCTCGGTCCCTTGCAGACTCTTCTTCTCCCACTTGCCGGCGTGCATCGTCGAGTTGGCCGCGGGCAGCTTGCGCGCCAAGGCCAGCATCAGCCCGATGGTCAGCTCGGCCACGGCCACCGCATTCGCGCCCGGCGTGTTCATCACCACGATGCCCCGCC
>CAYUJM010000025.1:0-37712 GCA_964445025.1 uncultured Occallatibacter sp.
CCACGTTGGCGATGTAGACTTCTTCGCGCTTGAGGCCCATGGCGGCGATCATGTTGTTGAGCAGCTGGCCGGCGCGGCCTACGAAGGGGATTCCTTGCGCGTCCTCATCGGCTCCGGGGCCCTCGCCGACAAACATGAGGCGCGCGTCGGGCGAGCCGTCGCCGAATACCAGCTTGTTGCGGCCAGTGTGAAGCGCGCAGCGGGTGCAGTCTCCGATATCTTCGCGGATAAGTTGCAGAGCTGCGGCGCGGTCCGTGGCGGGGATGGAGGCAGCCACTTGCGGTGGGGCGGTGATGGGCTTGCGGGGCGGGATAGTGGGGTCCTCCTGGGATGAGGGTTCGGCAGTTGTATCCCAGGCCTCAGAAGCGAGCCCCTTCGACGGGCTCAGGGCAGGCTCTGGGGCACCCAGATTTGGCCTGGTGGATGCTGGTTGGGGGTTGTGGTCTCCCACCCTTTCTGCTGAAATGCGTGGAAAGGATGGGGCACCCAGCTCTTGTGGATCATCGAGCACGGCTTGAAGCTGTTCCAGGAGCGCGGGGTCGACGGGACGGCGATAGAACTCGGTCATGCCCAGGTCGCGATAGAAGCGGACGCGGGCGAGAAGAGCTTCGCGGGTTGCGGGGTCGAACGAGGGCGCCAACGCTGCTTACTCCACAATCAGTTGCCGACGAGGCAAGGACGGCAATTCAGCCTGCTTCAGCACTTCATCCTGCCGCGATTTCTGGTCCACATGCTCATCCAGTTCCACCACGAGCGAACGTGGCCGGCGCAAGGTAAGGACCTCGTCGAGGATGCGGTCGGCGAGACTGCGCTTGGGCATCTCCGGCAACTCGATCGCCGTGGTCAAGGTCAGGAACGTGGCTGCGTTGGTGTCGGCTTCAATTCCCACGCCGTCGCCGGTGACCGTGTTGACCACAATGGCGTCGGCCCCTTTGGAGAGGAGTTTGGCGCGGCCGTTGTCCAGAAGGTTATTGGTTTCCGCGGCAAAGCCCACAATCAACTGCCCCGGAAGGCGGCGGCGAACGACTTCGGCCAGAATGTCCTCGGTGGGGGCGAGCTCGATGGTGATGGGGCCGGTGCGCTTGAGCTTCTGGTCAGAGACCACGACGGGGCGGTAGTCGGCTACGGCCGCGGCTTTGATGATGAGCGTAGACTCCACCATGCGCGCAAGCACAGCCTGGCGCATCTGGTCGGCAGTGGTAACTTTGACCATTTCGCAATGCGCCGGCGGGTGCAGGGCGGATGGCCCGCTGATGAGAATGACTTTGGCCCCGCGGCTCTGAGCGGCGTCGGCCAGTGCGTAGCCCATCTTGCCGCTGGAGCGGTTGCCGAGGAAGCGAACCGGGTCGAGCGCCTCACGCGTACCACCGGCGGTGACTAGAACGACCTCGCCGGCCAGATCGTGGCGGTGTCCCAGCGCACCAAGCACGGCATCCGCAATCGCTTCGGCCTCGGCCATGCGACCCACGCCAACCATACCGCAAGCCAGCGAGCCGGTTCCGGGTTCGACCACGCGGACGCCGCGCTGGCGGAGGATTTCGAGGTTAGCCTGGGTGGCCGGATGCTCCCACATGTTCACGTTCATGGCCGGGGCAACAAGAACCGGAGCGGGAGTGGCCAGATACATGGTGGTAAGGAAGTCGTCCGCAATGCCGTGGGCGAATTTGGCCAGTATGTTGGCGGTGGCGGGAGCGACGACCAGCGCCTCGGTCCATTGCGCCTCACCGATATGCTCAATGCCATTTTGTTCGGCTGCCGCCTCGGCCGCATCCCATTCGTCCCACAGACTGGTGATGACCTTGTGGCCGGTGAGCGCAGCAAAAGTGAGCGGCTGGATGAACTTGCACGCCGCGGCAGTCATCACGACATGCACCTCGAGAGCCTGGCGCTGCAGAGCGCGCACCAGTTCCGCCGCCTTGTAAGCGGCAATTCCGCCAGAAACGCCGACCGTGACCCTCATGGCTCGATTGTAGCCGGTTTGGAATGCGGAAAGCTGACCGGGTGAGGTGCAAGCGCGGTTTGCGGTCGATTGCGAGCGGTCAACCGGCGTTGATCGAATTGCCGTTGCACACCTGGTTACGGCCGGCGCGCTTGGCCGTGTAGAGAGCCGCGTCGGCTGCCTCGATCAAGGTTAGCGCCTGCTCACCAAGCTGGGGAACGATGGTGGAGCACCCTATCGAGACGGTGACAATTCCCGGAGAGTTGGCGCCATGAGGGATATTGCACGAACGGAGCGCCGCGCAGACGTCTTCCGCAATCTTCATTGCTCCCTCGTTTGCGGTGCCCGGCAAGAGAACGGCGAATTCCTCGCCTCCGTAGCGAGCCACAAGGTCCCCGGGACGCGCAACGACTCCCTGGGCAGAGTCTGCAATCTGTTTCAGGCAACCGTCTCCCCGCACATGGCCGTATGAGTCGTTATAGAGCTTGAAATGATCTGCATCGATGAGCAGCAGGGAAAGGGGAGCGCGGGCACGAATGGCGCGGTTCCACTCGGCAGCCAGGGATTCGTCGAAGCGGCGGCGATTGGCGAGGCCCGTCAACGCATCCATGACTGCCAGGCGCTCGACGGCGGCGTGCGCCCGCAGAAGCAACTCTTCGGCAACCTTGCGTTCGGATATGTCGCGCACGATGATCAGGATTCCCGAGCGAATGCCTGTCCCTGGATCGCGAAGGACCCTGAGGCTCCCTTCAACCCAGGTGTACCCTCCGCTTCGTACCCGCAGCCGGTATTCGATCATTGCGCTCCTGGCCAGGGCAATCTGGGGATCCTGGCGGAGACTGCTGACCAGCGTTTCGATCCTGGGCAGGTCTTCAGGATGGGCAACTTCGTGGAAGCCCCACTGCATGGTTTCTTCCGGGCTCCAACCGGTCAGGCTGAAGAAGGCCGGCGAGATGTATTGGGGCCGTCCGTCGAAGTCGGCGAGCATGATCACGTCGCGAGAGTTTTCGGCCACCATGGCATGCAGCGAGGCGATCTTCTGGAGCTGGCGCTCGGTCAATTGCTGGCTATTCAGGATGATAGAGACGGTGTAGAGCATGAACATGGCAGAGGCCACAAATATCTGCAGCATGATGCTCGGTTCAACCGTTGTCGCCGACTGGAAGGCAGCAAACGGGCCCGCTCCGCGTACAGTAAGCCAACTGCCTACCGCAGCCACAAAGAGCACGGACAGAGCCGCCCAGCCCATGCCCATGCGCAACAGCACAAGAACCAGAAGAGGATAGATGAGATAAAGCAACGGAACCCTGGATTGAGCGAACGCGGCAATGGTAAGGACAACGAAAAGCAGGGGGTAAAACCAATCGCGCCGCCAGTTCACGGTGCCCCTGAAGCGAGCCCGGAAGATCGCCGCGCAGGCCGGGGTTGTGACCGCAATTCCCAGTGCGTCGGCGGCGGACCACTGCAAAAGGGAGTGGCCCCACGAAGCATGCTGCAGCGCAGCCGCGAATGCTGCATAGATAGAGCCCGTTGCCAGCGGGGCCAGAAGAACGGCAAATCCCATGAAGCGGATCAGGTAAGCAGAGTCAGTAAAACGCGGAAGCTGCTTCGACCGCCAGTGAAGCAACAAGGCGGCGATCATGACTTCGACAATATTGAGCAGACTAAAGGAGAAGCTGGTCTGCCAGGGATCATGGACCAGCGCGCTGCCCGCGAGCATCCCGGCAAATCCGGTGGCCACATAGGCCGGCCAGCGCCTGCGCGGCGCGAGAAGAAGGTAGGTGAGCAACAGCCCGTTCGCCACCCAGATCAGGTTGGCCTGAGTCCCGAGGCCCACACCGATGGTGCTCAGCGTGACCAGGACGAAGCAGGTCGCCAGGCGTATGGCGAATGAATATCTCCGCCGCCACGCAATAACAGGCATGGCGCGGATCTGTGCAGGCCCTGTGCGCACGTTTCTCCTGAGCAGGTATTTGCAGGAGATACTATTCCGATCTTCCACCTTCGAGCAACAATATCTCCGGCGGGCCCGCAGGAGCCGTCATCAAAACGTAAACGCCAAGGAGCAAGCGCTTCCCTGCGCGCCGCCTGCGCCGCAGGAAACGCCGGCCGGGATTTCCACGGCTCAATTTCCTCCACTTTCGAGCGGGAAAGGCGGCGGGAACCCGGAAGGCAACCCATACAAGTTGCTTACAAAACTCCTACACATTCTGAATGCGATCGGCGATTTGATGAAAGAGGGTCGTCACTGCCCTGACTGCGGAATCGTCTCCGGTTCCCGGCGCAGGAGAGCGCAGCGAAGGCCTGATGGCTTAAGGCGAACCAGTTCTTCCAACGGGCGGGATCGATCCGACGGCACCTGGAGGTGGAATATGCTTCAGCAAAAAGGCACATCGCCGGCAGCTTTGACTCTGTTTTTGCTGTTGGTGACGGGAGTACTCTCATCGCAGGCTTTCGCGCAAAGGCCGGGGATGCCGATTGTTCCCAAACCGGTTGACAAACTGGCGATGGGCGAGGACGAAGTGAAACAGTTGGTAATCCTGATCGGAGGGGACAAGGAAGGCAAAGTCTCTCGGGAAGAATTCCTGAACTTCATGGACGCAGAGTTCGCGCGACTGGACAAAGACGAGAGTGGAAAGTTAGATGTCAGGCCACTGGCACAATCCAATTCTGCGGTAATACAGTCGGGAAAAGGAAGCAAGTAGCCGCGCCGATGAAGTGCGCTCCCGCCCTTGCAGGACTTGCATGCGCTGCCAATCAGCGGCTCATGGATCAGCGAGGGCGGGCGTCACATCGCAGACAGGGCACGAGCCTGAAAACGGCGCGGCTGCACGCGAAAATCAGCTCAGCAAAATGGGGATCGCCGGACCTTCCACCAGGGGCTTGTGCACCTCGGCAGTCGTTTTGACATATGCGATTTTGCCGGCTTCGATTTCGTCCTGGGCGATGCGGCAAACCTTGTTGGACTGGCTCGGGACCAGAGCGTGGGAACCGTTCTGCAACTGGCGGGCGCGGCGCGCTGCGACCAACACCTTACGGTAGTTCGAGTCGAACTTGGTCTCAATCGTCATGGGTGTCTTTGTCCTCGTCTTGTTCATCGGCATCGGGGTCATCCTCTGCGGGATCATCCCCAAATTCGAGTTGCCGCTGGTCGCCCTTTGGGTTGAGGATGTCAAATGCGTCCAGCACGGGTTTTAGCCGATCCTGTGAGTTCATCTGCAGGCAGGCCGCGGCCACCTCCAACACCCGGCGCGAACGGTAAGCGATGACCTCGCCATTGCGGTAAAAGCGCTCAGCCAGCACAATGGCTTCCAATTGCGCGACCGCCCGATCCAGAATGTCGTTGACCAGAATATAACCGTACTCGCGATAATTCTCAATCTCCTTGCGGGCCTCGGAGAGGCGGCGATAGAGCTCTGCCTCGTCCACCACCCCCTCGGCACGGCTGCGATTGCGCAGACGGGTACGTAGAACCTTGGGGTTAGGCGGGAGGACAAAGATGCTGACGGCCTCCGGCATCTTGGCCCTCACCTGCAGCGCTCCCTGCACGTCGATGTCGAGCAGGAGGTCGTGGCCAGCGGCGCGCGCCTCGTCCAGAGACTGGCGGGCAGTGCCATAAAATTGGCCGAAGACTTCGGCATGCTCCAGGAAGATGCCGGCATCGATCATGCGCTGGAACTCCGCGCGTGAGGTGAAGTTGTATTCGCGCCCGTTTTCCTCAGAGCCGCGCGGGGCGCGGGTGGTCCAGGAGATGGCGAAGTCGACGCCGCTGACCTGCTTGCGCAACTCGCTCACCAGCGTGCTCTTGCCTGAGCCGGAAGGCGCCGAAATGATAAATAGAATTCCTGCCACGATTCTTGTTTGTCCTTCGTCTTTGATCTTGCCAATCTTATTCCACGTTCTGAATCTGTTCGCGTGCCTTTTCGATTTCTGACTTCATGGCCAGGCCCAGTTCGGTCATGCGCGTCCCCTTGCCGCCCACCCCGCCGGTTTTGGACAGCATGGTATTCGCTTCGCGGTTCATCTCCTGAAGGAGAAAGTCAAGCTTTTTGCCCACTTCGCCGCCGGCGGCAAGCAATTCGCGGAAGTGGCCGATATGGGTGTGCATGCGCGCGAGTTCCTCGGCCACATCGCTGCGCTCCACGATTACCGCAACCTCTTCTAGCAGGCGCTGGCGGTTGAAGTCGGGGCCGGTAGCAGTGAGCAGACGCTGCGTAAGCCGGTCCTGGAAGCGCTGCTCGATCTCCGGGCGCAATTCCGCCACGCCATCGGTGGCCTCGGCAAGGCGATCGAGCGTGGCGTTGAGAATTCCGGCGAGTGACTCGCCCTCCCGGGCGCGCATGATCTTCAACTCGTCGAGGAGAGGTCCAATCTGCTCCCGCACGCTCTCCGCGAGAGCTGTCTGGTCGTCGTCTCCACGATTGTCGTTTTGCAGGGCGCCGGGCATGCGCAGGATGCTGTTCAGGTCGGGCTCGCCCGCGAGGCCGAATTCGGCACGGGCTGCGGCAAAGGCGGCAACATATCCGGCCACGAGTTCGCGATTGTATCCGGCCTTCTGTTGCGTGGAGCGATCGACGGCGAGGGTGAGATCAACGTGCCCGCGGACCAGCGAATCCTTGATGGCCTTGCGCAACTCCACTTCCAGGGCATCCAGCCCGCTGGGCATGCGCAACTGCACGTCGAGAAAGCGATGATTCACGCTCTTGACGGTGAGCGTATAACTCAACTGATCCTGATCGCGATTCTGGATGCGAACCTGCGCGCGCGCAAACCCGGTCATGGAATAAATCGGCATTTCTCGCTGTTCCTCATTTCCTTTTACCCCTGGGGGCCGGTGGTCAGCACAAGCTGCAGTTGAGACGGGTCCTTCTCGATAGGGCCCTGTCCCTGCGTCTCGGGGACATCCATGAATTGCAACTGGTAAAGACGCTGATATGTCGGCGAGGAGATCAGCAGCTCGTCGTGCGAGCCGATGGCGGTAATGCGGCCATCCTCAAGGACCGCGATGCGGCTGGCGCGGCGAATGGTGGAAAGGCGATGCGCGATGACCAGTACGGTGCGGCCCTGCATCAGATTGGCAAGCGCGGCCTGGACCAGAGATTCGCTCTCCGCATCGAGAGCGGAGGTGGCCTCGTCGAGAATGAGGATCGGAGAGTCCTTGAGAATGGCGCGGGCGATGGCCATGCGCTGGCGCTCGCCGCCGGAGAGGCGGAATCCCTTTTCGCCAATCACCGTGTCATAGCCCTGCGGCATACGCAGGATGAAATCGTGAGCCAGTGCGTTTTGCGCGGCGCGTTCCACAAGCGCGGTGCTCACGTCGGGCTGGCCGTAGGCGATGTTGTTGCGCACCGTGTCATTGAAGAGGATGGTTTCCTGCGTGACTTGCGCAACCTGGCGGCGCAGCGAGGCAAGAGTGAGATCGCGAATGTCATTTCCATCAATGAGGATGCGGCCCGAGGTGACATCGAAGAAGCGCGGAATGAGGTTGACCAGGGTGGACTTTCCGGCACCGCTGGGGCCCACCAGGGCCAAGACATCTCCGCGACGAACTTCGAGGTCAACATTGTGCAGAATCTGGTGTTCGCCCTCATCTGTCGAGTAGGAGAAACCCACGTCCTCAAACTGTACGGACTGGCCAAATTCCTTGAACGCCGCCGCGTGGTGCCTCTCCTTCACATCGTCCTCGGTATCGAAGAAGGAGAAGATGGAGGACGAAGCGCCCATGGCCTGCTGGAAGAAGTTGTAGAAGTAAGCGAACTTGCGCACCGGATCGTAGAGCTTGAAAAGGATGATGATGAAGGCAGCAAAAGTGCCCATGGTCATGCGGCCATGGAGGATTTCATTGCGGCCGATAAACAGGAACATGGCAATGGCAATGGCGCCGAAGGTATCCATCAATGGAGAGCTGATGGCCTGGATGCGCACGCTGCGCAGGTTGGCGCGGAAGAGGCGGCTGGCGGCTTTCTTGAAGCGCAAAATCTCCCACAACTCAGTGCTGAAGGCCTTGACGATGCGGTTGCCGGTAACGGTTTCGTGCAGGATGTTCTGGATTTCAGCCAGCTTGTCCTGGCCTGACCGGGTACGGGTGCGGACTTCCCTGCCGATCTTGCGCGAGGAGGTAACGACAACGGGAATAAACAGGAGCAGCGCCCAACTGAGGTACCCGCCCATGCGGATGACAAGAACAGTTCCGACCACGAAAGTGAAGAACTGCTGCAGGAACTCGCCGATGACCGCGCTGACCGCAAACTGCACTTTGTCGACGTCGTTGATGAGTGTGGAGAGGATGGTGCCGGTGGGGTGCTTGTGAAAGAAGCTCGAGGAGCGGCGCATCGTGGCTTCGTAAAGGTGGTTGCGCAGGTCGGTGATCAGGCCGAAACCCGAATAGTTGACCAGGTAGGTGCCAAGGTAGTCGCACAGCCCCTTGAGCACTGTGGAAACGACCAAAGCAAAGGCCACCACGTCCCACGCATTGTGCATGTGCATGAAATGGGGGACCACCGTCCTCAGATCAAGTTGCCACTTGCTGTTGCGAAGGCCGAGAAGGATGGGTCCTTCGGGCGCGTCGGGCCGGAGAACCTGGTCAAAGATAGGCTGGAAGAGGAGGGTGCGAAAGGTGTCAAGCACGCCCACCATGGCAAGGAACAGCACGCCCGGCAGCCACTCCAGCGAGTACGGGAGTCCATAGCGCAGCAGGCGCAGGAAATTCTTCATACTATCTGGTCCGCCTCGCGAACCTCTGCCCCGGAGCCAGACTGCGAGGATGGAGGGGAAAACATCATCTCAATATTGTATCCGGCTCCCCGTTGGCCTTGCGCCCCTGGGGTCTATCCGGGCAACCCTTTATCGATCAGGCGCGTGGTGGAATAGCCCTCGACAATGGGCACGATCTTCACCTGTCCGCCCCAGGACCGGACCTCCGGGGCGCCAACCACAGTGTCTTCCACATAATCGCCACCCTTGATCAGCACGTCAGGCCGCATGGCCACAATCAACTCCATCGGGGTGGCCTCTGCGAAGACGATCACGGCGTCCACGGCGGCCAGCGCGGCCAGCACGCGGGCACGTTCGCGCTCGCCCACGATGGGGCGGCTGGGACCCTTGAGCGCGGTTACCGAGTCGTCGCTGTTGATGGCCACGATAAGGCGATCGCCGAAGCGGTGCGCCCGTTCCAGGAGCGTAATGTGCCCCACGTGCAGCAGGTCGAAGCAGCCGTTGGTAAATACAACGCGTTCACCGTTCGCTCGCCACACTGCTACGCGCGAAGCTAACTCCTGCCGCGTGACGACCTTATCCTCCGCGCTCAGAGCAATTTCAGGGGCCAGCGCGGCCAGCAGTTCGTGCTTCTCCACGGGCACCGTGCCCACCTTGCCCACCACGATCCCGGCGGCCACATTGGCCAACTGCACTGCGGCTTCGGGATCGAGGCCGGAGGCCATGCATAGGGCGAGTACTGCGGTCACGGTGTCTCCCGCGCCGGAGACGTCGAAGACCTGGCGGGCGACTGCGGGTGAAATGAAGCGGTCGTCGGCGCGAACGAGGGCAATGCCCTTTTCGCCCAGCGTGACGACCATGAACTTCACGCCGAGGACCGAAACCATGACCGTGGCTGCGTCGAGGAGAGCTCTCATGTCGAGTGTGCCCACGCTGGCGGCTGAGGAGAGTTCGCCGAGGTTGGGACATATTGCGGTGGCGCCGCGGTAACGGGAGAAATCGTCGCTCTTGGGATCCACAAGAACCGGAATACCAAGGCCGCGGGCGGCCTGAATCATCTGGCCACAGCCTGCGGGCGTCAAGACGCCTTTCGCGTAGTCGGAGAGCACAAGCGCGTGGCAGCCAGGCAGATGCTCAAGAACAGCGGCGATCAGGCGATCGTAGTCTGCCTGCGGACGCGCGTCCAACCGCTCCGTGTCAATGCGCAGCATCTGCTGGCGGCCGCCGAGAATGCGCTGCTTGGCGATGGTGGGAAAGCCCTTGGAGGCGACAAGGGTTGAGGCAATTCCCCCGTTGTCGAGCAATCCGGACAGCAGGCGCTCATCTTCGTCGCCTCCAGTGAAGCCGATGACGTGAGCCCTGCCGCCGAGGCGAGAGAGATTCATGGCCACATTTGCTGCGCCACCGGGCTGTTGGCTCTGGTGGGTGGCGCGCACCACCGGCACCGGCGCTTCGGGCGAGATGCGGGCCACCTCGCCATGGACGTACTTGTCGAGCATCACGTCGCCCACGACAAGAAGGCGCTTCGAGGCCCAGTTGTGCTCGATCTCGTGGATCACCTGGCGCAGTTGCGCGATCATCGTGCGGCCTCTCAGTTGCTATCATAGCGGGGTGAACAACGCCCTCGACAACACGTTTCCCAGCTTCCTGCGGACGGTGTTCCTGGATCGTGACGGAGTGGTAAACGAAAAGATGCCCGAAGGCAGCTACGTGACGCACTGGGAGGAGTTTCACCTTCTCCCCAGCGTGGCTGAGGCCATCTTTCTGCTGAACCAAACGGGCCTGCGCGTTATTGTGGTCTCGAACCAGCGCGGAATTGCCCTCGGCCTTTACACCGCCGCAGATGTGCAAGCGATCCACGCCGAGTTCCAGAAGCTGCTTGCAACACGGCACGCGCATGTGGACGGCTTCTACTTTTGTCCGCATGACAAAGGCCAATGCAACTGCCGCAAGCCGTTGCCAGGGATGTTCGAACAGGCGCGGGCGGACTTCCCCGACATCAACCCAGCCAACAGCATGATGATCGGCGACTCGAAGCCGGATATGGAGTTTGGACAGCGGCTGGGCATGGTCACGGCTTTCATTGACGGACCTTCTGACAAGCAAATGCCTGGCGCGGATGCGGCTCGGGAGATGGCCGATCTGCACTATTCATCGCTTTATGGAGCTGTGGAGGATTTGCTTGCGCGGATGCGGGCGGTTGGAAGGACGAGCAGCACGATCTGCCTGGGCTTCCCTGCCAATCCACGCTAACTCCCGAGCGCTCGAAGTGTTGCGAAAGTCTCCGCGATGCCAGCTTCGAGCGGAGTGAATTCCAAATCGCAGCCGATTTCGCGCAGGCCGGTCAGGTCGGCCTCAGTGAAGTGCTGGTAGCGGCCTTCGAGATCGGCCGGAAAAGGAACGTATTCGATGGGCACCTCGCCGTGTCCCGCCATGAGCGCGCGTGCGACATCGTTGAAGGTGCGGCTTACCCCGGTGCCGGCATTCACCACACCGCGATAGGGCCTGGCCGCCTCGCCCGGCTTTGGCGCATAGGATCCCAACCGGACGAAGAACATGTTCATGCGGGCAAGGTCGCGGACATACACGAAATCGCGCCGCTGTTCCCCGTCGCCATAGCCGCCCGTACCGGCAAAGAGCCGCACCTTGCCGGTTTCCTGCATCTGCCGCGAAAAGTGATGGATCACCGAGGCCATGCGTCCCTTGTGCTGCTCGCGCGGCCCGTATGCGTTAAAGTAGCGCAGACCCACGGCGGTGATGGGCACGCGTCGGAGCGCGAGCTGGTTGCGGAAGTAGTCGTCGAAGACGAGCTTGGAGTGACCGTAGACGTTAAGAGGACGCTCATTCTCGGATGTGGGAGTGAAGCGGCCGGGACCCGAGAGTCCATAGACGGCCGCGGAGGAGGCAAAGACCAGCGACGCGCCTTCGCGGATGGCAAAGTCCAGCACCTCCTTCGTGTACTGGCAGTTGTTGTCCATCATGTAGAGATCGTCGTCTTCCAGTGTGTTGGAGCAGGCGCCCTGGTGGAGAATGGCCTTGATCCTGCCCGCTCCCAGCGCGTTTTCCTGCATGGCGCGGCGGAACTCATTTTTGTCCATGGAATCCGCGTAGCGGGCGCCGCGCAGATTCGCGAGCTTCTGCGCGTTGGCGAGGTTGTCGACGACCAGAATGTCCGTGATGCCGTGCGCATTGAGTTCGTGAACCAGGTTGCTGCCGATGAATCCCGCTCCTCCTGTGACGACGATCATGCGGGGAGAATCTCCTTAAGCGGCAGGGCGCAAGGGCATGCTACGGAATCACGACGGGGTCGCGTTGGCCGGGCTCGCCGCGGAGCGCGCGAACCGCGGCGGCGTGCACTTCGGAGACAGTGATGGAGGTCATGCAGCGGCGAGCTTCCACGGTGCATGTCTCAAGCTGGCAGTTGCAGCAACTGGTTCGATGATAGACGATCTGGTGACGCGGACCGGCGGGGAACCAGGCACCGGGAATGCCGGCAGCGCTGAAGGCAATGACGGCGGGCGTTCCCACACTGGCAGCCAGGTGCATGGGCCCGGAGTCGTGGCCAAGAAAGATCTGGCCGCGTTCGATCACGGCGGCGGTTTCGCGGGGGGTGAGGCGGCCACAGAGGTTGACTTTGCGCCCGTTCCATTCCGCCGAAACGAACTCCGCCAATGCGGCTTCTTCAGCCGCGCCCACCAGGACCAGTGCGTGCGAGGGATAGGTAGCGTGGAGGCGGTTGAGGAGTGCGCGCCAGTTCTCTTGGCCCCAGTCCTTGGCTTGCATCTTGGTTCCCGGGCCGCAGACGATGAGGGGCAGCGGGCCCAGCGCTCCAAGGGCGTTGGCGGCGGCCTGGCGCTCCGCGTTGTTCAGGCTGAGGCTCCAATTGGCGAGATCGTCGACGGCGGCATCTCCGACCTCGGAGATAAGGCGTGCAAGACGCGAGGCCTCGGTTTCGAAGCAACCAGTGGCCGGGTTGAAGAGGTGTTTCAGTTCCTGGTCCGTTACAGAGATTCCGACGATGCGGCGGACGCCGGCCAGGCGGAAGAACGTCCGGTCGCGGACCACGGATTTCCAGGGGCGAACGAACATGAGATAAATCAGCAGGTCGGGCCTGAAGCGGCGAATCTGCCAGGCCAGGCGGAGAAGCTCATCCGGACGGCGGGTCCCCACCGTGTAGCGCATATAGCTGTGGAAGAGTCCTGTGTCGCCAAGCACCGCGGCGGAGGCCGGCGCTTTGCCGTTGACGGGAAAGTTTGTGAGCAGGCGGCGCTCGGCGCCCGAAAACAGGCGCGCGATGAGGCGGTAGCAGGGCAACGCGACCACCGTATCGCCGAGGCTACCCAGACGGTAGACCAGGACCCTGCGAATCGGCGGCTCAGACGGCAAGTAGCTTCCCCCGGCCGGATTGCGGAGCGCTTCGCTTCCGATTCGCGTTCAAATCTCTTCTGTCTCTCATTTCCATTGCGCACCGAATATCGCGTCGAATTCAGGCGGGTTGAATGTCTCCAGGATTCCCGCGCCAGGATAAAAAGTGAGTTCGCTGAATTTTACCCTTTCTTGAATTTGATAGAGATCCACCCTGACATAGGAGAATCCCTCGCCGATCTGCTCCGCATAACGAAGCATCTCCTGCAATCGAGAGGGGGCAGGAAGATCGCCACGATAGAGAGGAAAGGTCATTTCGACGGGCATTCTCGTCCAGACGGGGTCCATCAGGCATCGTGTGTGATGGCTGCGCCGGTCAAGATCGACCTGGATTGCAAACACGCGCCCATGGAATGTGTGGAACTTGTAATCGACGAGGCCGTGTTCCCCGCCCTCAATGAACGGCTCCACAAGCAGGCGCTTGCGAACCTGGGAGTAGGCCCATTCTTCCGAGGTCTTGTGATGGTCGTAACGCAGAAAGCGGCGCAGCTCCCGCCTCGCTCTCTCCTCATCTTCCGGCCGTTCCATGAGGAAGAGATTCATTCCGGATGCATGGCTTGCCTTGATCACGCAGGGATACTCGAGCGCGTCGAAATCCACGTCCCTTTCTGTCTTGAAGGTCGCCAGCGTCGGGATGATGAAGTCCGGCCCAAAGCGAGCCGCCATAAGTTCCTTGGCCACGATCTTATCCACGAGAGGAGGCATTTTCGGGTCGTGATCGTAGAGCTTTCTCCGCGCTATTTTCTCGCTGAAAGTTCTGGGATGCTTCAAATCGGGCAGCTTCCCGTAAGCTCTGAAGTGGTCAAGCTCCACGTGGGCCTTTGCGGGAAGCGCATCGCGGAATACGGCCCATACCGGCTTCAACACTTGTTTGAGCGGGTTGTTCAGAGCGCCTCCACTTGGGGAATCTCTGTGCACGTTCTTCTTTCCGGCTCCCGACTCCCTTAGGGGCTGAAGCCCACATTGATGTCGCGGCGCTTGCGGCAGGGCTAGGGCCGTGCCCTTTCAGAGATTGGCTTATGCAACCAGCTCTAAGACTCTGAACCTTTGATATCGTGCTTCCCACCCTTGCGGCCAAAAACTGCGCCGCAAGGATCGGGCATCCACATTGGCGCATGAACACGCGGCCAGAGATCCAGGCCTCGGCTCAGGTCAGTTCCGCAAAGTCTACCCGGTAGTCTAATACCACCCCGGCCGGACTCCCGCGGGCGACCACCATGGGCGGAACGTTGGCGCTCACTACACTATTCGCTCCGATGACAGCGCCCTTCCCAATCCGCACGCCCGGCAGCACGATCGAATTGGCGCCGATCCATACGTCGTCCTCGATCACCACCGGATGGCTCGAACCGACGGTTTGAAGCCTGCTCTCGACATTGGGGAAAGACAGATCGTGTCCGTTGTTATCCATGATCTGGCAGTTGCCGGCGATGAGGCAGCGCTTGCCGATCGTGACCGATCGCTGTGCATGGATACAAGCACCAGCAATGCGGGTGTCGTCCCCGATTCGGATCTCGGCGCCGGGCCGATCGGCGAAAAGTTTCACCGGCGCAGCAATGTTGAAGTGGTAGCCCCTGTTTCTCGAGGTCAGCATGACGCCGTTGCCGAGATAGAGCTTGCTTCCCTTGCGGATATCGATCAACGGACTGCCGAGGATGATGACCTGGCCCTCCAGAACGACATTGCTCTGCATGGAGAGCCGAAGCGCATGGAGCTTTCCCCAGAGACGCGCAGGAATTCTGCCTGGATCGTCCTGAAGCACACGGAAAAGCCTTCCCGGCATAGAGTCCTTCCCTCGGGCCAGCCCCTGAAACGGATGGAATTACCTTAATTCACGATGGAGACATTGGAAAGCAGGCGGCCTCTGCACTTCGGGGGAGGGTGCTAGGTCTTTGACCGCTTGATTTCGCACTTCAGGGTTCGCGGTTTCCCACCCTTTCGGTCGCCGCGGCGACCGAGAGGATGGGGCACGGAGAAGGTACTAAAACAAGCGGTTATGGACCTAGTACGCCTTGAGGTCCACGATCGCTTTAAGGATGGTGTCAGGCTGCGGCAGGATGGCATCTTCCAGCACCGGCTGATAGGCCACGAAGGTATCCATGGAACCGATGCGGCGCACCGGGGCATCGAGATGCTCGAACAGTTCGTCGGCGATGCGCGCGGCGATCTCAGCGCCGTAGCCCCAGCTGATCATATCCTCATGAGCCACAATCACCCGGCTGGTCTTGCGAGCGGAGGCGGCAATGGCCTCCCAGTCATAGGGACTGAGGGTGCGCAGGTCGAGGATCTCGACTTCGATTCCCTGCCGCTGCGCCTTCTCCGCGGCCTGCAAGGCGCGCGGCACAATGGCTCCGTAGGTCACCAGCGTTATGTGGCTTCCGGGACGGACAATTTTCGCCTTGCCCAAGGGAATTGCGAAATCGGGGCCAGGATACGGTGCGCGGCCGTAGGTTTCGCGATAGAGACGCTTGTGCTCCAGAAACAGGACCGGGTCGTCGCAGCGAATGGCTGTGCGCAGCAAGCCGTTGGCGTCAAGGGCGTTGGATGGAAACACGACGCGCAGGCCGGGGATGTGGGTAAAGATGCTCTCGCCGGACTGGGAATGATAGATGGAGCCGCCGGTAAGATAACCGCCGATGGGCGCGCGAATGACTGCAGGCGACGCCCACGCTCCATTTGACCGCCAGCGCATGAGCGCCAATTCGTTGTGGATCTGGTGCATGGCCGGCCAGATGTAATCGAAGAATTGGATCTCGACAACGGGCTTCATGCCGCGTGCGGCATAGCCCACGGCGCGGCCAACAATGTTGGCCTCAGCCAGCGGAGAGTTGAAGACGCGCTCGGAACCAAACTCGGTTTGCAGGCCGGCAGTCAGCTTGAAGACACCGCCCTTGCCCTTCACTTCGGCCAGCGCCTCTTCGCGGCTGGCGTCGGCCACGTCTTCGCCATAAACGACGATGCGCGGATCGCGGCGCATCTCGTCGTGGAGGCAGGCGTTGATAAGGTCGGCCATGGTGCGCGGCGAGCTGCCTTTTTCTCCACCGGCCTTGCCGCCGCCGGCTCCGCCGGGAGCCTCGATCTGCTCGGTTGCGAAGAGCGGGCTGGTCGGGTCAAGATCTTCGGAATATACGTGCCGAGTGATGCTCTCGACCTTGGGCAGAGGCGCCTCCAGGGCGCGTTCCGCAGCCTCTTCGGCTTCGCGGTCCAGCTGCTGCTCCAGTTCGTTGATCTGCTCCTCGGTCAGGATTCCTTCGCGCAGCAGGCGCATCTGCATTTTGGCCAGAGGGTCGCGCATGGCGTCCGCCTCGCGTTCGGCCGTGGAGCGATAGAGCTTGTCATCGTCGGAGAGAGAGTGGGAGTAAGGCCGCACCACATGACCATGCACAAAGGCAGGGCCGCGGCCCGCACGGCAGTAGGCAGCCGCTTGCTGAAACACCCGCAGGCAAGCCTCCGCATCGGTGCCGTCCACTTCGGCAAAGTGGAAGTTGGGGAAGTTGGCCACCAGCCGTGAAATGTTGCCGCCCGGCGTATTCACCTCGACCGGCACACTGATGGCGTAGCCGTTGTCTTCCACGCAAAAGATGACCGGGAGTTTCCTGTTGGATGCGGTGTTGAGCGCCTCCCAGAACTCGCCCTGCGAAGTGGAACCTTCGCCGAGCGAGGTAAAGACCACCTCATCGCCGTGAAACTCGACATCCTGGAAGGCGCGATAGTCCCCATCCACCTTCGCCGCGGCCTCAGGATGGCGGCTGAAATAGCGGCCTGCCTCGGCACAACCAACCGCATGCAGCAACTGCGTGGATGTGGAGGAGGAAGTGCTGACGATGTGCAAGGGACGGCTGCTCCAGTGCGTCGGCATCTGCCGGCCTCCGCTTGCCGGGTCAGTAGCCGCACCAACGGCCTGCAGGAGCATTTCCACGGGAGTCACGCCCAGCGCCAGGCAGAGCCCGCGGTCGCGATAGTAAGGGAAAAACCAGTCGTAACCGGGACGCAATGCCAGGGCTGCACCCACCTGCAGAGCTTCGTGGCCGGCTCCGGATATCTGGAAGAATATCTTCTGCTGACGTTTGAGCAGGATTTCGCGGTCGTCCACGCGGCGGGAGAGATACATGAGCCGGTAGATGTGGATCATCTGCTCGCGGCTGAGGGTTCCCTGCTCAAGACTCAGGCCGTCGCCGGCAACCGCCGACTCGGGCACGCGAGCACCGGAAGTTGCCAGTCCCATTCCCGTCACTCCCCCAAAACGAGCTTCAATTCAAGCTCCAACCTGATTGTAACAACCCGTCGAAGGATCGAACAGCTAAGAATCCAGCCTGCGGTACTTGCCCGGGATCGCGTCTGAACGGCTCGCGTCACTTCAATAATGCACGGGCTGAAAGGGCGGCTGGAACGGCGGCAATCCGCGCACGGAAGTGCTCATCTTGTCCTTTACGTTGTGGGCCAGTTTCTCAATTTCGGCCACCTTGCGCAGTTGGGCGGGGGTGAGGGATTCCGGATTGGCGCGGGAAATTTCGGCATTCAGTTCATTGACGAGCCGCAGCAATCTGTCGGTATCGGCAACCAGTGATTTCTGCCGGTCGGCATTGAGTGCGCGGAGCATCTTTTCATTCTGGATGGAGTTGCCATTCCGTTGTTCATCGATCTCGCCGCCCACGCTTTGGCCAATAGGCTGCGGAAGCATGGGGCGCGGCTGAGTTGGCCCGGCCTGTGCACTGCCTGAGGGCCCGGCCAGAAGCGCCGTGCACAGCGCCAGAACCGCGGCCTGGGCGAGCCACGCGGCAGGCAAGCGATTTGCGGAATGAAGTGCCGGACCCTGCATCATTTTTGCCGTCTCGAAAGAGGGGTTTCAGCGTGGAAAAGCCGGTGACCTATTCAATTGCCTGCGACGCCTGGCTTCGTTTTCTCCTTCACGCTGTGAGCCAGTTTTTCAATTTCGTCGGCCTTGCGTATCACGCTGAGCGATAGTGTGTCCTTGCTGGTTCTGTCGACTTCAGCCTTCAAATCGGTGGCCAGTTTGAGCAGCATTGCGCTTTCATCCGCGATCTGCTTCCTGCGCTCGACGCTCGCGGCCTCGGAGCTTGGTTGCTTTCCCTGCTGCTCGCGCATGACCGTCTGTGCGCTCGCCTCGGTTGGTGCAGTAAGGGCAGGAGCAGGAATCGGCCTTGCAGAGCTGGGCTGGGTTTGCTGGCCGGCACACGCCAAGGTGGCGATCGCCATGAGGCAAGGGAAAATCAAGCGCCAGGAATGACTCCGGCGCTGCCGGGCTGGTCCGGCTCCGTATACTTCGCGTGTGTGCATTCCACATTTACGAAACAGCATGGGGAACCTCCTTTGGAACCGACCTCGACTCAGCCCTCCAATCGTTCTCCTGAGTGTCAAAGCAGGCTCGGCAAAGACCGCCATTCCTGCGCACAGTCTAGTCTAGAAAGAGGAGATTTGCGATGCACGTTCTCTTGATTGCGGCGCGGTATGGCTGGTTCAAGGAGGGCCGGTTCCTGGGCAAGGTGCTGGACGAGTGGATCGTCGATGCCCAGGAATTCCTGCACACCAAACTGCCGCACCTGATTGTTGTTGCAGCCATCGCCTTTATCCTCAGCCGGTTACTGCGTCTCGCGACCCATCACATGACCCGTGTGGCGGAACGCCACGCTGTCAATCAGAGCCGGGTCGGCCAGGTGAAGACTCTGTCCGGAGTCATTCGAGCTACGGGACTGACGGGGATTGGACTGATTGCCGGATTGCAATTTCTGGACGCGCTGGGGGTGAACCTGGCGCCGCTGCTGGCCTCGGCCGGGGTGGTCGGAATCGCCATTGGCCTGGCCGCGCAGAACATCGTCAAGGACATGCTGAACGGCATCCTCATCCTGGTCGAGGACCAGTTCAACGTTGGGGATACGGTGCGGTTGGCGGGGCTGGCCGGAGTTGTGGAGACGATGACGCTGCGCAAGACCACGGTTAGGGACGCGGATGGAACGCTGTATGTGATTCCCAACTCGCAGATCACGACCGTGGCCAATCAGAGCGTGGGTTTCTCGGTGGCTACGGTGAATGTGAGTTTGGACTTCTCGGCCGATCCGGACGTGGTGGTGGAGCTCTTGAAGGGCATCGCGATGGACATTCGCAACAGTGAGCGGTTCCGCCAGGTTTTTGTCGACGAGCCGCAAGTCCTCGGTGTGGATGCGGTGAAGGGTTCTGAAGTGATCTTCCCGGTGGTGTTCAAGACGCTTGCCACCAAGCAATTTGGGCCAGTTCGGGAATTCCGCCGCCAGGTTCGCCTCGCATTGCAGGAGCACGGTCTGCTGCCGGGCGATCCCAACCGGGTATTCAGAACGTTTTTCGAGGATTCGGAAGCACCTGTACCCAACCGGCGGGTCGAAGAGGCCGTGCCGGTGCGCGACCCGACCACGATCAAGCCTCAGGAAACGAATCCGTTCAGCGGCGAGTAAGAGGCCGCGAGACGTGGTCACGCCGAATCAGGCGCGTTGGCTTGTACCTCAGCGCTCCAGCGCTTCCAGCAGTGCTTCGGGGTCGGTGACGGGCGGCAGGCAGGTGCGGCCCTTGCAGACCAATGCCCAGGCTGAGAACCCTTCCGGCGGTGGGACGAATGGCAGCACCTGTTCGAGGGCCTGGGGCAGGTCTTCGGTAAGGAGGCGGTCGGGTTGCATGCGGATGACCGTTTTGTTCACGGAGAAGCGCGCTACCGCAGTGGCCTCGAGCCGCGAAGCCTCGGGGCCCGACCCGACAATAATCACCTGCACCGGGTCGCGCAGAAGCCGCTCCAGAGCCAGACCGTAACTGCCCGCGTAGAGACCGAAGTGCTCCACCACGCCGGCGAAGGAAGCCAGCGTGTCTTCGGCGATGTCGTGGTAGGCAGTGCTGCCGCTCAGGGTTTCCAAACGCAGCAGGGCCGAGGCCGCGGTGGGGTTGCCGGCGGGAGTGGGCGAGTCCTGTAGCGGCTTTCTGCGCGCGCCCAATACACCCAGAGGCACCTGACCACCCTGCGGCCCGGCTGAATCGTAGAACGCTCCGGCCGTGCGGTCGTAGAAGCGGGCGATCATGGCGTCGGCAAGCTTGATGGCCGCGCGGTAGAAGTCCATCTGCCCGCTGGCCTGCCAGGCGTCGATGGCGGCATGAACCGTGAATGCGTAGTCATCAAGCGTGCCAGGCACCCGAGCCGTCTGCTCGGGAGGCTGCGTCTCGCCATAGGCAATCACGTGGTAGAGCGTCTGGTCCCCGTCCCAGGCCTCATCGAGCAGCCGATTCAGCGTGCGCAGCGCGAACTCCTGCACGCCGTCGAGGCGCAGCACCTGAGCCGTCTCCAGATAGGCCGTAACCGCCATTGCATTCCAGCCTGTGTATAGCGTCCTGTCGATGAACGGGGTGGGCCGCTTGGCGCGGGCCGCAAGCAGCTTCAGTTTCGCCGAATCGCGCAGAGCCTGCAGTGCCTTGAGATCCGCGCCGGCGGCGACTTTCTCTTCCAGCGTTTGCTTCACATGCAGGACGTTCTTGGCCGGGTTGTGATGCATGTCGCCCAGTTCGCCGATGTCCCAGTAGGCCGACGCGAACTCCAATTCGAACGGGTCGAGCACGGCGCGCGCTTCGTCCAGAGTCCAGGTAAAGTAATCGCCGTCGTCGTCGAGGTTGATGTCGGCATCCTGCGAAGCATAAAAGCCGCCGCGCTCGCGGTCGGTCATGGTGGCATCGAGCCAATCGACAATCTGGCGGGCCGTCTCATGAAAATCCTGACGGACAAAACTCTGGAAGCCGTGTACGTAGTTGCGCAGCAGCTCGGTATTGTCGTAGAGCATCTTCTCGAAGTGAGGCACCAGCCAGTGTTCGTCGACGCTGTAACGATGGAAACCGCCAGCGAGCTGATCGTAGACGCCGCCGCGGGCCATCTTTTCGAGCGTGACGGCAAAGGCAACTGCAGCTTCGCCGTTGTCGCGGTTCATGGCCACTTCCAGCAGCAGGTCCAGCGCCGATGGATGAGGAAACTTGGGCTGAGAGCCGAAGCCTCCGTTGCGCGGATCGAACTGCTTCAGAGCCGAGGCGGCGATTTTGTCAACCAGACCAAGCGTCAGTTCGCCACTGCGGCCGGAGAAGCTCTCGTTCTGCTCGATGGCGGCCATCACGCTTCCGGCCGATTCCAGGGCGTCGTCGCGGCGGTCGCGCCAGGCTTGCGCCATGGTCAAGAGCACGCGCCCAAAACCGGGACGGCCATAGCGGTCGCTGGGCGGAAAGTACGTGCCGCCGAAGTAGGGCCGGCCGTCAGGAGTGAGAACCGCCGTCAGCGGCCAGCCCCCCTGCCCGCTGATGGCCGAGACGGCGGCCTGGTAACGCGCGTCCACGTCCGGACGCTCGTCGCGATCGACCTTGATGGCTACGAAATTCTCATTGATCAGATTGGCGATTTCGGGATTCTCATAGGATTCCCGGTCCATCACGTGGCACCAGTGGCACCACACGGCGCCAATGTCGAGCAGGATCGGCTTGTCCTCTTCCTGCGCGCGCGCGAAGGCCGCTTCTCCCCATGCGTGCCACTGGACCGGCTGATGCCGGGCCGAACGCAGATAGGAGGATGCGGCCTGGGAAAGCGAGTTAGCGTCAGCGGGCGTGGGTGCCTCGTCCTGGTGCATAGCTTGAGAATACATGGGTTATACCCGGAACGGACAGAATGTCCCGGGCGCGAACCACTTGTCGATTTGCGGGGGGTCGATATTCCAGCTGGGTTGCCGTGTGGCTCCGAATGGAGCATGGGCCAAGACTGAAGGGCCTTGACTTTGACGCTTTTTCCGGGGACAAGAGCAGCAAGTCAGCGCCCGCTTCGCGGGCATAGCAAGTTAGCAGGTTAGCGGCGGCACCGGCGCGGAGAGGCTTCACGTCTCCGCGGGCCGCCTTGGTCAAGGCTAGTTCTTGGCAAGCTCCGTTTCGATGGCGGCGACCAGTTCGGGCGCATCCGGCTGGGTGTTGGGCGCGAAGCGCTTCACCACTTCTCCGCTGCGGCTGACGAGGAACTTCTCGAAGTTCCAAAGCAATTCCGGCTCGGGGTTGCCTTCGATGCCGTAGCCCTTCAGCTTTTCGCGCCAGGAGACCTCGGTCACGCTCATGGCCTTGGGCTGCGCGGCGATGAGGGCTGCGTAGAGGGGATGCTTTTCCGGACCAACGACGGTGATTTTGTCGAAAAGCGGGAATTTGACGCCGAAGTTCGCGGTGCAGAAGGTGAGGATCTCCTCGTTCGTGCCCGGCTCCTGCGCCTTGAAGTCGTTGGCCGGGAAGCCGGCGACTACCAGCCCTTGTCCCTTGTACTGCTCGTAGATCTTTTCCAGGCCTTCGTACTGCGGCGTGAGGCCGCACTTGGAGGCAACGTTGACGACCAACAACACGTTGCCCTTGAATTCGCCCAGCGATGTGTCTTCCCCGGTGATTTTCTTGACTGGAATGTCCAGAACGGATGTGCTCATGATGATTGATCTCCTTGTTGCCTTTTCATCATAAAGGGCGGGTTGTGGTGTCTGTCTCATATTCATGTGCGCAAACGTCAATTTTGCACAAGGTATCGCGCAAGATGAACGGGGCTGGTTGAAGGTAGAGGTTTCCCATCCTTTCGCCGGATGGGCTGGCGAAAGGATGGGGCACGGTGAGTGGTGCAGATTCTCAAATGGTCGCGTGGTCGCGGTCAGCTCAGCAGTTGTTTCGCAACCTGGATGTAGAGCTTGACCGCTTCAAGCAGTTCCTTCTTAGCGAGCTTTTCGTAGGGAGTGTGAGCTACGTGGATGGAGCCGGGGCCCAGGAGCAACGGCTCGCCCCAGTTGCTCAGTTTGGGAATATCGGTCGTGAACTTGGCGATCATGGTGGGCAGGCCGGGGACGGCGCGCAGACGGACGAACGGGATCTCGAGCGTGAAGTCGGCTTCCGCAAGGCCGGCGACGGCTTCAACAATCGCGGCGCGTACAGGGGCGGAGTCACTCACCAGACGGATAAGGACCTGTGCTTCGGCCTTGTCGGCGATGACGTTCGGGGCATGGCCGCCGTGAATCAGTCCGATATTGAGGGTGCTGGGGCCCACGTCTTCAAGCGAGGGCAGCGGCATGGCGAGCAGTCTGGCGAGCGCCTCGACGAGCTTGTGGACGGCGCTGTCGCCGAGTTCGGGATAGGCCGAGTGGGCCATTTTCCCCGTGGACCTGAGCACGGTGCGCAGTGCGCCCTTTGAGGCAAGCGCGAGACGGTTGTCCGTCGGCTCGCCGTTGATGAGGAAGCGGCTTCCTTTGGGATTGAGGTTGGCGGCGATGGCGCCGGCGGAGTCGCGCTCTTCGCCGGAGACAAAGAGAAGACCAATGCGATAGCCCTCCGCGCGTAGCGTCTCCGCGGCGGCCACCTGCGCGGCGACGATGCCCTTCGCGTCGGAAACGCCGCGCCCGTAGAGAAACTCCTCATCCTCGGTGGGAGGGATATAAGGCGGGACCGTGTCGAGGTGGGTGGAAAAGACCAGGTCAGGCGTCTCGGCGGCGGCGCCGGCATAGACATTCCAGCGTGCGGCGCCCGAGCCGCTCTCAGCCGGCTGGGCGACGGGGGTCTTTTCGACCGCCCAACCGCGCCCGGCGAGAAAGCCGGCGAGGAAGTCGCCTACCGCGCCCTCGTTGTATGTGGTGGACTCGATCTGGCACAACGCAACGGTAAAGCGGATGGGGTCAAGCACTTCGACGGAAGGAGGACTGGCCATGATGCTGCCAGAATACCCTACGCGGTGAGCGCCGGCCGGCCTGGCAGCCCGAACCCCAGAAGTGAAACGATTTGCCTCGAAGGGGTCTGATGCGGGTTTGGGTACCGAAAACTCGGCAAGGGTAACTTGTCCAGCACGGAAAGTGATGCGGCGGAGGCGTAGAATAGAGAGTGGAATGATTGTCGAATCCGAACCTCCCAGTAGCACGAAGTCGGCTCCGGTCAGGCTGCGCAGCATCGATTTAGCCGGTCCGGTGGGGCGCCTGGAAGCAATCCTCAACGAAGGATCGCCGGACGCCCGGTTCGCGGCGCTGGTTTGCCATCCCCATCCCAGAGGCGGCGGCTCCCTGCACAACAAAGTTGTTTACCACGCCATGAAGGCCGTGAACGACCCGGCATGGGGGCTGGCGCTGCCGGTGCTGCGCTTCAACTTCCGCGGCACAGGTCTGAGCCAGGGCACGCACCACGGCAAAGAAGAAGCGGGCGACGCGGGAGCAGCGCTGGAGTGGCTTGAAAACGAATACAAGCTGCCGCTGGTAGTGGTTGGATTCAGCTTTGGAGCGGCCATGGCGCTGATGGCCTGTTGCGGCCCCGACAAATATCGCGCCAGCGTGAGCGGCTCTGTCCGCGCTGTTGTTGCCCTCGGATTGCCGACCCAGGCAGATGGCCGCAACTACAGTTACGCCTTCCTCGGCGATTGCAGCCGGCCCAAGCTCTTCCTCAGCGGAGACCGCGACGAATTTGCGCCAGCAGCACAACTGGCGGATGTGGTCGCTTCTGCCGCACCCCCAAAACAGTTGCTGCTGCTCCCCGGCGGCGATCACTTCTTTGCCGGTCAACTGGCATCCATGCAGGATGCGCTCTCCGGTTGGCTCAAGGAGCAACTGCAATGACGCCGGTGAGCGAAATCGCTATGGAAACCCTGCACACTACGGCTACCGAGATCTTCAAGGGCGCAGTTGCGGCCTGTAACATTTCCTCTGCATTCGATCGCCGCCTGCGTTTCGAGGGGCAGACGCTGCATCGGCTTCTGCCCGACGGCAGCGGCCCGGCAACGATCAACCTGGCCTCCTACAAGCGCATCTTCGTAATTGCCCTGGGCAAGGCTGCGGGGCCGATGCTGGAGACGCTGCTCGACCGTATGAAGCGCCGGAAGGGGCTGCGCGGCATTTGCTGCACAAACCAGCTGCCCGAGGACCGCAACTGGCGCTTCCGCTACTTTGATGGCGGACACCCGCTGCCCAACGAGGAGTCCTTCGCCGCGGCCCGCGCCGCGCTGGCGCTGTTGCGCAAGGCGAAGAAAGACACGCTGATCTTTTTCCTCATCTCGGGCGGCGGGTCAGCTATGTTCGATCTTCCCCTGGATCCGCAGATCACGCTGGAAGAGACGATCGAATTTCACCAATTGCTACTGGCCTCGGGCGCGCCGATCAACGAGATCAACACACTGCGCAAGCATTTTTCCGCAGTCAAAGGCGGGCGGCTGGCCATGGCCGCGCCGGATGCGGCCAAAGTGAGCCTGCTGTTGCCGGACGTGCCGTTGCGGACGCTGGATGCGCTGTCCTCGGGGCCGACGTCGCCGGATCACTCGACTGTAACCGAGGTGCGCGAACTGCTGGCCAGGTACGACCTGAATGCCAAGCTGCCGGATTCCATCCGCAGGTTTTTTGAGCAGGAAGATCTGCCTGAGTCGCCGGGCAACAAGGGCTGGCGGCCGCCGTTCTTTCCGCGCCCGGCCAAGGCGGAAGCGGTGCTGGCGCGGCGCGTGACGGCGGCAGCCACCATGAGCGGCGAGGATGCGGCGTTTCGCGATTCGGTCTTCGAGATTCTGCTTTCGAGCCATGACCTGGTGGAAAATGCGCGCGCGCTGGCTGAGAAGGCCGGCTACTACGTCGCGGTGGACAACAGCTGCGACGACTGGGATTATGCCGATGCGGCGCGCTACCTGCTGCAGCTCTTCCACACGCTGCGCGCCACACACAAACGGCTGTGCCTGATCAGCGTGGGCGAGGTGACCGTGACCATGGACCGCACTCCCGGCGCGGGCGGGCGCAACCAGCAGTTTGCGATGGCCTGCGCGCTGGAACTGGAGAAATACCAGGGAGAACGGCTAACCGTTTTCAGCGCCGGCTCGGACGGCATTGACGGCAACACAAGGTCTGCCGGAGCTATTGCCGACCCGACCACTGTGGCGCGCGCCCACGCCTTCGGATTCCATTTGAAGGCCTCCCTGGCCGCTTTCAACGCGTGTCCGATGTTCACCGCGCTGGGCGACTCGGTTGTGACTGGACCCACGGGCCACAATCTGCGCGATCTGCGCCTGCTGATCGCGGAAAGAGACTAACTTCGGTCCAACCCGACGGTACTGCACCCGCGGACGCGCAAAAACCGCCCATTTCGCGGATGTGGATTTGTGCACAGCGCAAACACGCCCCCGATGCGTTAACATGGCTTTCAACTCAGGGTGAACGAGGACGGGTTTGTGGTTCGAAAAGTAACACGCAAGACGGTCGCCAAGACGCCAGACATCCGCACCGTTGCCGCCCTGGCCAAGGTCTCCATCGCCACTGTCTCGAGAACCATCAACAATTCTCCGGCGGTGAGCGACCGGCTGTCGAAGCGCGTGTGGCAGGCGATCGAGCAGTTGAATTACTTTCCCAACACCCATGCGCGGAGCCTGGTGTCGGGGCGCAGCCGCATTCTCGGGATTATTGTCGAAAACATCACCAACCCGTTCTTCCCCGAGCTGATCCAGAGCTTTGAAGAGATCGCTGTAGCCCACGGCTACGAGATCCTGGTCAGTTCCTCGAACAGCGACCCCGCGCTGCTGACCACCTGCATCCGCCGCATGCTGGAGCGCAAGGTGGAGGGCGTAGCGGTGCTCAGCTTCGGCGCGGAAGAGCCGGTGCTGGACCAGCTGGTGCACCGGGACATTCCCATGGTGCTGGCCGAGTTCCGGCTCGACGATCCCAAGGTGAGCACCATCCTGATGGACTACTCGACTGGGATCCACGCCGCCATCCAGCACCTGGTGGAGCTGGGACACAGCAAGATCGCATTTCTGGCCGGGCCGCACAAGCTGCACTCGGCCATCACGCGCGAAAACGACTTTCGAGTGGCCATGCAGCATGCGGGATTGGCGACCCAAAAGAAGTGGATCATCGAGTGCGACCACACGCTTAAAGGGGGCGTGACCGGGTTCGCGCAGTTGCAGACGCTGGGGACGCGGCCCACGGCTATTGTGTGCTCCAACGACATGACCGCGATTGGCGTGTTGCGCGCTGCTTACATGGATGGGCTGCGGGTGCCCGACGATGTCTCTGTGATCGGCCTCGACGACATCGATTTCGCGGAGTTCACGCTGCCGCCGCTGACTACGATTCGACTGTCCCGCGCCGACCTGGCGCGCGCAGCCTTTGAAGCCCTGCGGCAGCAGGCCGAGGACCCCAACAATCCGAAGCTTCAGCGCGAGTTCCAGGTATCGACCAGCCTGGTGGTGCGGGGCTCGACCGGCGCACCGAGTGGCTCGGGCCGGTAGGACGGGGCAAACCCGAGACATCGGGCATCGATGCATGCCAGGCGTTGCAATCAAGAATGTTCAGTTCAGAGGGTCGCTGCGGGGATTTCGGCTTCATCTTCGCTCTCTGCCTGTGGAGAGACGAGACCGTTGCGCATAGCGTCAATTTCTGCGTAGGTGGCGTCTGCAGCGGCGCGGCGATTTGTATAGATGCGCGGTTCACCAAACTGGAGTTCGGCAGAGAAGTTGGGACCGCCCAGTACCTTCCAAACGTGCGGCAGGAACTCGGCGTCTCCAAACCAGCACAGCTCCCGCTCGGGGGTGCCGTCCTCCGGCACATAACGCACCGCCGCCGTGGTCACCGGGATGCCATTATCCACCGCGGGCGTATAAAACCGGGAGTGAAAACGGAGCAGACGAGTCCCATCCGTGCTGGTGCCTTCAGGAAAGAACAGCACCGGGACGGGTCCGCGGAGCCGAACGGCGATCTGATCGGTCACCGACTCGGCGCTGGCGCGGCTGGAGCGGTCGACAAACAGCGTTCCACCACAGCGGGCAAGGACGCCGAAAAAGGGCCAACGGCCGATTTCTGCCTTGGAGACCAGGTAGCACGGCAGCGCCGTGCCGTAGATGAGGATATCGAGGTAACTGAGGTGATTGCCGACGAGCAGGCCGCTTGAAGGGGGCGTTCCGGTCACCTTGAGCGCAATGCCCATCCTCTTCATGACAAACACGCCGGATTCATGAAGCCACCGGGCGCGGCGCTCCAGCGTATCCGGCCTGAAGAGGCGCAGAAACAGGGAGCGGGCAAAGCAGACGAGGAGGAGTGATCCCAGCGCCACAGCGCGCCGGGCAGCGCGCAAACTCACTGTGTGAGCGGAGCCAGAAAACGGTTGCGCGCGGAGGACGAGAGCAACTTGAGATCGAGCAGCGTCAGAAAATCGATGGTGCCGAATGCGCGGTCCCAGGCAGGCGGGGCGGCAACTCGCGCGCCGATGGCCAGATAGGTCCTTAACAGCTTGGGCACTTTGCACTCGGGCCGTAGATGTGTTGACGGCTCAGGCATCGATTCATTTGACATTGAGGGCGCCAGCTGTGCGAACGCACCCTCGTGCTCGATGGGACAGGCATAGGCAGCGGTGGGAACGGTCTCAAACTCCGGCGTGACACGGTAGTGCTCCAACTGGCGATACATCTGCCAGCCTTCCGCCGGGTCCTGAGAGTTGATGGACGAGCAACCAACCAGATAGCGCAGCCCCATGTCAGTAGCATACTGCGCGATACCCCTCCACAGCAGTGTCAAGACTTCGGCGGTGCGATGTTCGCGGTCGATGCAGGCTCTCCCCAACTCCAGAATGCCGGGACGCAGGGGCTCGTAGGGGGCAAAGCTGAACTCCTGCTCGGAGTAGTAGCCCAGGTTCTTGGCAGCGGTCGTGCCGGATTGCATCCGGTAGGTCCCTACAATGCGGCGGGCGGGATTATCCTCGCGCTTGTCCTCCACCAGCAGGTGCTCGCAGCAGGTGTCGAACTGGTCGGTATCCAGGCCGGTGCGGTAGGAGCTCTCCAAGCCCTCGCCCAGCTCGATGTTGAAGACCTTGAAGCGGAGGCGGCAGACGGACTCGCGGTCTTCGGCATTCTCAGCAAGGCGCAGCCGGTAGCTCCCCACTTCCGCATGGAGACGCGGCTTTGCCGGAGCTGGAAGTTGCGCTTGAAGATACGTGGGAAACGCGAGTTCCACCAATGGTGTGGAACCAACCGCCAGCTTTAACGGTACTTTGTGCCGCGCGAACGGAATCACGGAGACAGTATGCGCCGGGAAATGTCAAAGGACTGTCAAACTGGTGCGAATACGGTGCAAAAACTGTGAAAATACTCTAACAATGCCTTAACAAAGGAGCTATCCGTGCGGGAGAGCCCCTTTTGTCGATGGAAGGGTGCTGGCTGGACCGCTCTAGCTACAGCCGCCGGCGATGGAGGGAATGACCAGGACCTCGTCGCCCTCCTGGAAGCTGTATTTCTCGTTGCCGAGGAAGCGGATGTCTTCTTCGTTGACGTAGAAGTTGATGAAGCGGCGGATCTGGCCGTCTTCGCCGCGCAGGTGCTGGCGGAGCGCGGGAAACTTGTTCTCGATCTCGGTGACAAGCTCGGGCAGATTGGCGGCCGTCGAAGAGATTTCGCGCACGTTGTTGGTGTGTTTCTGAAATGCGTTGGGCAACAGGACTCTAACGGACATAGCTTTCTCCCACCAGGCTCAGCGCCTGGTTTACAGCATTGCGCTCTTCAACAAAGTTTTCAAAGTCGGTGAGGCGCGGACGGATGGCTTGATTCTGTTCATAGGCGTCCTGCAGGCAATCGGTGGTCTTGAGCCCATTGCCGGTGATACAGGTCACGGTGAGTTCGCCAGGCTGAATGCGGCCATGCGCATAGAGGCGCGCGGTGACCGCGGTGGTGACGCCGCCGGCCGTCTCGGTGAAAATGCCTTCAGTCTCCGCCAGTTCCTGGATGGCCGAGACGATCTCCACGTCGGAAACATCCTCTGCCCAGCCACCCGAGGCGCGGATGGCACGGGAAGCGTAGGGGCCGTCGGCCGGGTTGCCGATGGCCAGCGAGCGCGCAATGGTGTTGGGGCGCTGCGGCTCAATCACGTCGGTGTCGTTCTTGACAGCAGTAGAGATGGGAGAGCATCCGGTGGCCTGCGCTCCGAAGAAGCGGACCGGCTTGTCTTCGACCAGGCCGAGAGCGACGAGCTCGCTGAAGGCCTTGCGGATCTTGGTGATGAGCGAACCGCCGGCCATGGGGCAGACGATGTTGTCGGGCAGACGCCAGCCGAGTTGTTCGGCGATCTCAAAGCCAACAGTTTTCGAGCCTTCGGCATAGTAGGGCCGCAGGTTCACGTTGACAAAGCCCCAGTTGTAGCGGTCGGCGATCTGCGAGCAGAGGCGGTTGACGTGGTCGTAGTTGCCATCGATGCGGACCAGAGTGGCGCCGTAGACCTGGGTGTTGAGAATCTTGGCCGGTTCGAGATCGGCGGGGACGAGGATAATGGTCTTGAGCCCCAAGCGCGCGGCCTGCGCGGCGACCGCGTTGGCCAGGTTGCCGGTGGAGGAGCAGCCAACCGTATCGAATCCGAAGGCCTGCGCATTGGCCAGGGCCACGGCGACCACGCGGTCTTTGAAGCTGAGCGTGGGCAGGCAGACGGCGTCGTTCTTGATATAGAGATTGCCGGCTCCGATATGGGCGCCCAGGCGCGGGGCCTTCATGAGCGGTGTGAGGCCGGCGGGAGTCTGCGGCTCATAGCTGTCCGGCACGGGCAGCAGGGCGCGGTAGCGCCACATATTCAGCGGTCCGGCAGCAATGGCCTCGCGGGTGAAACGGGTGCGGGCATACTCGAGGTCGAAGGTCACCTCGAGCGGGGAGAAACACTCATCACAGATGGAAAGCGGTTGAATCCCGCAGGACTTGCCGCATTCCCGACATCGCAACTCGTAAGCAGTCGTCAAAGGTCCCTCGCATGGCTGCGAGCGACTGATGAACTACGAGCGCGTGACCGGCTCAAAAATGAGCGAACGTGATAGGACTCGAAGTACCGTGCGAGCCGCTTCTGCCAAGAGTGCTGAAGCGACCCCCGAATCTCATGTTCCCCGCCGTGGCGGGCAAGAGTTGACACCATACTCCCGTTTTGCGCGGGCAGGTTGTCGTGGCGTCACAGGGCTCGTCCCTCAGCCACTCTGCATGAAACTCAGGATTGCCCTTTGGGGGCAAAACTGAATGATTTGGTTGTATCACAGGGGAAATGAGAGCGCAAGCGGGAATGCAGCGAACGGGGCACCTGGGCGTTCCGATGGTCACGGACGGGGGATAAAACGCGGATGGGATGCGTGCCGTCCCGCGCAAGGGGGCTCAGGGAACCGCGCTTAACATCCCAGGTCTCAGAATCAAGACCTGGGGCACCCGCAGATTCACTTCGATCGCGAGGAGAGATCAGTTGGCATAGATACGAACGTAGTCCACAAGCATGGTGGAGGGGAATACCGTGGTGGCGCTGGGATATCCGGGCCAGGTGCCGCCAACTGCGAGGTTCAAAATGATGAATTGCGGACCTTGGTCGAAGGGCCAGGCGCCGCCTCCGGGTGAAGTGGGGGTGAAGGTCTCGTAGGGCTGGCCGGGTCCTGTCGGGCTGTCAACGTAATACTGAATCTGGCCCTTGGTCCAGATCATGCCGTAGGTGTGCCAATTGGCGGCGGAAAAACCGGATGTCGTGTACGGGGTACCGCCGTTCAGGCTGGTTCCGTGGATCGATGACTGGGTCCAGTCGTGGCCTGGACCAGCGCCATTGATGGGGGGATTACTGCCATCGATGTGCTCCATAATGTCGGCTTCGCCGCAGGCCGGCCAGTCGATCGTGGCGATGTTGTTGCCCAGTAGCCAGAAGGCGGGCCACATGCCCTGCGACTCGGGGAGCATCATGCTCGCTTCGATACGTCCGTACTGGAAGCTGAACAGGCCTTCGGTCTTCAAGCGTGCCGAGGTGAAGGCGCCCGCGCTGTAGACGCCAGGAGCGGGCTGCTCGGCGACGATGTGCAAGTAGCCGTCGGTGCCGACATAGGTATTGGGATTGGCCGGGTTGCAGGGTGAGACAGAGGAGTTCCATGCGCAGTAGTCTTCCCACTCGCTGTTGCCGCAGCAGTCGGTCCCGGTGTCGTAGGTCCAGGTGGCGGGATTGGGCTGGGCGTTGGAAGAACCGGAGTTGGTGAACTCGTCGGACCAAACCAGTGTGCCGGAGGGAATGTTGGGCGCGAAGGCCTGCGTGCTTACTGTGCTGTTGCTGTCGCCGCTGGCTGTGGCGATGGCACTGACCGTGAGGTTTGAGGCGACCAGGAACGGAGCCTCGTAGATTTGCGACGAGGTTGTGGGAGTAGAACCGTCGAGGGTGTAGTAGATGGTGGCGTTGGCAGTTGTGGTGGCGAGGCTCACGATTATAGCGCCGTTCTGCGCACCGTTGCCTGTTGACGGGGTAATGGTGGGTGCGGCCACAAGCGGCGGCGATGTGGTGAGCATTCCGCCGCCGGTTCCTCCACCGCCGCATCCACACAACAAAGCACTTGATACAAGAATTGCTAAAAACGTTCCCTCACCCGCTTGCATTTTGGTATCTCCCGTTGCGACGGACCAAGCAGCGCTCATTCCGCCGCAACCATGAAATCACCATCCAGTCATTGCGTCAAACGCGGAATGAATCGGAAGTAATGGTTGGCTGGAGTAAGCATGGCCGCAGGGTGCAACGCACGCGGCGGCAGGGGCGGAAACACACTTTTTTCGCGGGGCGAGTCCTGCGTCTTGACCGAGGATACGAAAGTCTCAGCAAAAAACGAACGGTCGAGAGCGTCTGCGGTTTGGCAGACGCTCCACGGCCGTTCGAGGAGGACACACATGCTCTCTGTTTGCTTATCGATCACTGTGGCACAGGCCATGAGAATTCCATGCAATGCCGGGCTGTGCATCACTGCGGGCAGCCCAATTTGGGTTGAAGGTGTTATTCGGGAATGGGAGGCAGGTGCTGGCGGAGAGAGTGTTTGAGGCGCATGCTGTCAGCCTGCTCGACGGCCTGCTCCACGCGGGCGCGGAGTTCCGGGTTGGGCGCGATGCGGGCAATGGCCTCGATAGCGGCGGTAGCTTCGCGGGCGTCGCGCGCGATGGTTGCGATGAGAAAGTCGAATGCTTCGGGCAGGCGGGTAAGGGCGATGGCGCTGAGCAGCACGGAACGGAACCAGTCGTCAGCGCCGGCGTGCAGGCGGGCAAGCAGCGCTGCGAGGGCTTCTGGCGTGCGCTGGTCGGCGAGGGCGAAGGCCGCTTCGGCGGCGGTATCGTCGCCTGCCTCGAGGGCCTTGGCGACAAGGGGCACGGCAGAGGCGCCTTCCAGCGAGAGCAGCGCGGAGAAGACAGCGCCTTCCACTTCGGGGTTGTCCTGGTCGCGCAGGGCGGGGCCGAGGAGCGTGCGGAGGCGGAGAAGGAGGGCCGCGCTGATGCCGCCTACGTTGGCGATGGCGCGGGCGGCCTCCATGCGGACGCTCTTGTCGGGATCGGTGAGCGGGCCGAGGAGTGCCGCGAGCAGATCAGCGTCGGAGATGCCGGGGCAGTCGACAAGGGCGTGGGCGCAGGTGGCGCGGAGCGTGCCGGCGGTGTCTACGGGAGGGCCCCAACTGGCTTCCATCTGGTGATGGCGCATGCCACGCAGGTAGGCATCCTTGCTGCGATGCCCGAGCTTGACGAGGGCCTTGGCAAGCGCTTCCTTGGCCCAGCATTTGGGGTCGGTTTTTGCAGGGTCGAGGAAGAAGCGGTCGTAGGCGGCAAGGATGTCGGGGAGGAGCGCGGTGAGTTCAGCTTCGGCAGCGAGTTTGGCGGCTTTGGAGACGAGGAAGTTGTTGCGATGGGCGAGGGTCTTGCGCAGGTACTTCGTACCGCTCTCGTCGAGGGGTTTGCCGGCTTTCATGCATTCGGCGAGGGCTTCCAAGTCCGCCAGATCTTTATCGAAGCCGTGCGAAGATACGGACGACAATACGCGGTTGCCTTTTTGTTTCGGCTTCATGGAGCGGTGATTCTCGTGAAGGTCAATTGTATGCCCTGGTTGGTACTCCCTCAGGGGCTAAAGCCCCTTCTCCGGCGCATGAATCAACGTACGGGCTAAAGCCCGTACCCTTCAACCGGTCTCCAAAGGTAGCCGAGGCGGAGTTGAGCCAGACAACGGAATCAATGGGGTTATGTACCAAATGCGGGTCCCTCGACTACGCCTCTCGCGATAACGCTGCGAGAGGCTCCGCTCAGGATGACAGATTTGTGTCGATAGAAAGTTGAGGGACAACAAGCTAGCCAGCTGGGTCGTAGTTGAGGTTCGGGCCTAGCCAGCGCTCGACTTCGGCGACACTCATGCCTTTGCGCGCGGCGTAGTCGGCGACCTGGTCGCGGTCGATTTTGCCGAGAGAAAAATAGCGCGATTCAGGGTGGGCGAAGTAGAGCCCGCTGACGCTGGAGCCGGGCCACATGGCGAAAGACTCGGTGAGCTGCATGCCGGTGTTGGACTCGACGTTGAGCAGGCGCCAGAGAGTTCCCTTCTCGGTGTGGTCGGGACAGGCGGGATAGCCGGGAGCGGGGCGAATGCCGCGGTACTTCTCGTGGATGATGTCGTCGATGGTCAGGGATTCCGCGCGGCCGTAGCCCCACTCGTCGCGCACGCGCTTGTGGAGACATTCGGCGAAGGCTTCGGCGAGGCGGTCGGCAATGGCTTCGGCCATGATGGCGTTGTAGTCGTCGTGCCGGGAGCGGAACTCGTCGCAGAGTGCCTTGAGGCCGATTCCGCTGGTGACGGCGAAGGCTCCGACGTGATCGCGAAGACCAGTCTCTCTAGGCGCGATGAAGTCCGAGAGCGAGCGGCAGGGATTGCTGCTGTCGACCTGCGCCTGCTGGCGGAGGAAGTAGAGATGCGCGAGGACTTCTTGGCGCGTCTCGTCTGTGTACAGGTCGACATCGTCTCCTGCCACGTTGGCGGGGAAGAGCCCGCAAACGCCGTGCGCAGTGAGGAGACCTTCAGCGATGATGCGATCGAGAAGCGCATTGGCTTCCATGAAAAGCTGGCGAGCCTGCGCGCCCTGCTTCTCGTCATCGAGAATACGCGGATAGACGCCTTTGAGCTCCCAGGTGTGAAAGAACGGCGTCCAGTCAATGAACTCGCGCAGTATTGCGAGCGGGAAGTTCGAGAGCACGCGGACGCCGGTGAACTCCGGGGTGGGCAGGTCTTCTGCTCGCCACTCAATCGGAGTGCGGCGGGAGCGGGCAATCTCAAGGGAAACAAGTTTGGGGCGTGGCGAGGCGTGAGCCTGGCGGAGGGCATCGTAGTCGGCCCGATGCTGCGAGACGAACTCCGCTTTGCCATCGTCGCTCAAAAGGCTGCTGGTGACGGGCACGGCGCGGCTGGCATCGAGGACATGGACTACGGGCTGGCTGTAGTGCGGGGCGATTTTGACGGCCGTGTGCGCGCGGCTGGTGGTGGCTCCGCCGATGAGCAAGGGCAGCTTGAAGCCCTGGCGCTCCATCTCGCGGGCTACGTGGACCATCTCGTCAAGCGACGGCGTGATGAGGCCGCTGAGGCCGATGAGGTCGGCCTTTTCTGCCTTGGCGCGCTCGAGAATTTTTTCGCAGTGGACCATGACTCCGAGGTCGATGACGTCGTAGTTGTTGCAGGCAAGCACGACGCCGACTATGTTCTTGCCGATGTCGTGGACGTCGCCTTTGACGGTGGCGAGCAGGATTTTTCCCTGCGCCTTGACCACCTCGCCGGCGGCGGCCTGTGCGGCTTTCTCGGCCTCCATGAAGGGAGTTAGATAGGCGACCGCCTTCTTCATGACGCGCGCGGATTTGACGACCTGGGGCAGGAACATCTTGCCCGCTCCGAAGAGATCGCCCACCACGCTCATACCGGCCATCAACGGGCCTTCGATGACCAACAGAGGGCGGCCGAGCTTTGCGCGCGCTTCCTCGGCATCGATTTCGATGTAGTTGTCGATGCCCTTGACGAGCGCGTGCGTGAGACGCTCCTCGACGGTACCGTTGCGCCATTCTTCGGTCTTTTTTTCCGCGACGGCCGCGCTTGCGCCTTTCAGCGATTCGCCGAATTCAACGAGGCGCTCTGTGGCGTCGGAACGGCGGTTGAGCAGCACGTCTTCCACAAGCTCTTTCAGCTCAGGCTCAATCTCTTCGTACACCTCGAGCATGCCGGCATTGACGATGCCCATGTCGAGGCCGGCTGCGATAGCGTGATAAAGGAACGCGGAGTGCATGGCCTCGCGGACCTTGTTATTGCCGCGGAAGCTGAAGGAGATGTTGGAAACGCCGCCGCTGACTTTGGCGTGGGGCAGGTTGGTCTTGATCCAGCGTGTGGCCTGGATGAAGTCGACCGCGTAGTTGTTGTGCTCTTCAAGTCCCGTGCCGACGGTGAGGATGTTGGGGTCGAAGATGATGTCTTCGGCCGGGAAGCCAACTTCGTCGACAAGAATACGGTAGGCGCGCTCGCAGATGCGGATCTTCTCTTCGTAGGTGGCGGCCTGGCCCTTTTCGTCGAAGGCCATGACCACCGCGGCCGCGCCGTATTTGAGCACTGTGGCGGCGCGCTCGCGGAACTTCTCTTCGCCTTCTTTGAGCGAGATGGAGTTGACGATGCCCTTGCCCTGCAGGCACTTGAGGCCCGCTTCAATGACTTCCCACTTCGAGGAGTCGACCATGAAGGGGACCTTGGCAACCTCCGGCTCGCTGGCCAGCAGTTGCAGGAATCGCGACATGGCAGCGACGCCGTCGATCATGCCTTCGTCCATGCAGATGTCGATGACGTTGGCGCCGTTCTCGACTTGCTGGCGGGCGATGCTGACCGCTTCTTCGAATTTGCCTTCCTTGACCAGCCGGGCGAATTTGGGCGAGCCGGCGACATTCGTGCGCTCGCCGATCATGATGAAGACGCCGGGCTGCTGGGTGAAGGGCTGCGAGCCGGAGAGACGGAGGGGGCGCGTTTCCGGAGTTTCAGGTGAAGTTAGCGAACGACGCTCTTCCGGGGCTAAAGCCCCGTTGTATTCCGACGCTTTTACGCGGGGGTTAAAACCCCCGCCTCCCTCCGGATGGGGATTTGCGGCGGCCAGTTCTGTATCGGGCGTCGGCCAGAGATGCCGCGGAGGCTTGCCTTCAAGGGCTTTGGCGATGGCCGCGATGTGCTCCGGGGTGTTGCCGCAGCAGCCGCCGGCAATGTTGATCAGCCCTCCCTTTGCGAATTCGCCGAGGTAGCGTGCCATGTCCGCGGGCCCCAGATCGAATCCGGTTGGCGAAAGGGGGTTCGGCAGGCCGGCATTGGGGTAGCAGGAGATGGCCGCGTTCGACTTCTCCGAGAGCTCCTCGAGAAACGGGTACATCAGATCGGGACCGAGAGAGCAGTTGAGTCCGACCGAGAGGGGCTTTATGTGCTCGACTGCGTTCCAGAAGGCTTCAACGGTTTGCGCGGATATCATGGTCTCGCCACCGCGGCCGACGGCAGCCGAGATCATCACCGGCAGTTCCCTCCTCTCCTGATCGAAGACCTCGCGGATGGCGACCAGCGCGGCCTTGGCGTTGAGCGAGTCGAAGATGGTTTCAACCAGGAGCAGGTCTGCGCCGCCGGCGACGAGGGCGCGGATCTGTTGGGCATAGCTGGTCTTCACCTGATCGAAAGTGACCACGCGGAAGCCGGCATCGTCGGCGTCGGGCGAGTTGGAGAGAGAGACGGTGAGCGGCCCAATGGCTCCGGCTACAAAACGCTGACGTCCGGTTGCGTTGGCGATGCGGTCGGCCCATTCGCGGCACTGGCGCGCCGACTGCTCGTTGATC
>CAYUJM010000026.1:0-37405 GCA_964445025.1 uncultured Occallatibacter sp.
TGTTGATGTTGGCCATGAGCGCAGCTCAGGCCCAGAAGTTGACGGGGGCAGGCGCGACCTTCCCTTATCCGATCTATTCCAAGTGGTTTAGCGAATACGCCTCAGCCCACCCCGGCGTCGAGATCAACTACCAGTCCATCGGCTCCGGCGGCGGCATTCGCCAGGTAACGGCCGGCACCGTGGACTTCGGCGCTTCTGACATGCCCATGACCGACGACATGCTTTCCAGCTCCAAAATCAAGCTGGTTCACATTCCTACCGTGCTCGGCGCGGTTGTGCCCATCTTCAACGTTCCCGGCGTGAGTGACGTCAAGTTCAGCCCGGATGTTCTGGCCGATATCTACCTGGGCAAAGTCGCCAACTGGAACGACGGCCGGATCGCCAAGGACAATCCCGGAGCCAAACTGCCTGACCAGAAGATCATCGTGGTTCACCGTTCCGACGGCAGCGGCACCAGCTTCATCTTCACCGACTATCTGAGCAAGGTGAGCAAGGATTGGAATGGCGGACCGGGCAAGGGCAGTTCTCCCAGCTGGCCGGTAGGCGTCGGCGGCAAAGGCAATGAAGGCGTTGCTGGTCTGGTACGCCAGTTGCCGGGTGCGATTGGCTACGTCGAGTTGATCTATGCCCTGCAAAACCACATCACGTTCGGCGAAGTGAAGAACCAGGCCGGCAACTTCGTAAGGGCCTCCATTGAAGGCGTCACCGACTCCGCAGCCAGCGTTAAGGAGATGCCCTCTGACTATCGCGTCTCCATTACGAATGCTCCGGGCGCGAACGCTTACCCCATCTCCAGCTTCACCTACCTGCTGATTCCCGCTCACTCCGCAGATGCCGTCAAGGGCAAGGTCATCAAGGACATGCTGAGCTGGATCATCAACTCAGGGGAAGGCGAAGTCTCCAGTCTCTCTTACGCTCCGCTTCCCAAGGCGCTTGCAGATAAGGTCCTGAAGACCGTCTACTCGCTGCAGTAAAAACCGGTGGGACGGTCTGGACTCTCATGCCGGACCGTCCCGCAGACCACTTCAGCCGTTGCGCCGCTCTTCAATGAGACGGTCTACGAGCGGTGTGAGCTGTTCACTCGTGCGCGGCAGCACGAATGCTCCCGCGCCCGCATTCCAGTCCAGCTTGAAGCTTGTGGAGAGCGCGGAGATCCAGATCTGCCGCACCGGCGCATTCGGCGTAATCACAAACTTGCCCGGCGGCTCCTCAAACAGCACATTCAGGACACCGCCCTGCTCTTCCACCTCAAAGCCTGACTCGTTCTCTTCTTCGCGTGCAATCAAATGCCGTAGCAGCGCAGCCAGAGCCGCCTCCACTGCCTTGCGAAACTCCAGTTCGTCCATCATGCTCACAGTCTAACAATTGGCTGCTTCTCTCGCTGCAGCCTGCCCGGCGGCGAGCGGACACAGGGCGTCCCCGATGCGCCGGTTACATATATATTCTTCGGAAAAGGCTAAAGTGCGTCCTCTTCATGCCGATATATGGTACATGAGAAGCATTGCAGGCAGGAGCGCACATGGGAATCACCCCGATTACCAATCTCATCCCGCTGCCCGTCGCACGCTCGATCCAGGCGGAGCTTGATCCGCTGCCACTGGAGCCGGTTGAGAACTCGGCAAGAACCCGAGAGGAGACCTACTCTCCAAGCAACGGCAAATCCGCCCGGGGCTCGGAAGATGATGCCTTAGAGGATGAGCACGAAGACCTCGGCGACAAATCCGCCGACGAATCCAACCCCCAACCTGGCATCCCCGGCCAGCCGCGTCCGATCAGTTTCTTCGCCTGAAAGATCGAATCCGTAGATCCAGAGTTCCGATCGAGAGCCCGAAAATCCTCCGGCACCATCTGCGGCTTGGCCGAATCAAGCCCCACGCCGTTTCTCAAATTTTTCATCGAATGGGCTTGCATTTCATTCTCGCCTGAGGTAGTTTACTAACTGGTTAGTTAATAAGTGACTCCGGCAGCTCCAATTCGCTCCCAGTCCGACCGCTCCGATCAATCACGCTCACGGATTCTCGATGCGGCCATCCAGGAATTCAGCGAGAACGGCTTGGCAGGGGCGCGCACGGAGCAGATTGCCGAGGCTGCAGGTGTTAACAAAGCCCTTCTTTACTATTACTTCCAAAGCAAGGAAGGGTTGTACAACGCGGCATTGGAGGGGGTTGCGCAGCGTGTCGTCGCGAGCAGTCTGGCGGTCATGGATCTGGACTGCACCGCCGGGGAGCGGCTGGTTCACTTCGCGCTCAACCATTTCGACCGCATCCACACGCAGCGGACGTTTCAGACTCTTATGCAGCAGGAGATGATCCGGCTGCATCGGGGAGAAGAGAACGCGGTCGCCCCTCTTGTGGATAAGGTCTTCAAACCAATGATGTTGCGCCTAAGCGCGTTGGTTACCGAGGGCCGAAACTCAGGCGAACTGATTGAAGTGGATGAGCTGCAGATCATGTACGCGGCACTGGGAGCCAATGTCTTCTACTTTCTCTCCGCCCCGATCATGGATTTGTTGATGGGTTTTGACCCATTCGAACCGAGCGCACTGGAGTTTCGCCGCAAGGCAGCAGTTGAATACCTGGGCCAGACCATCTTTGTGGACCGGGAACACGGAGCTCGTGTGGCGGCCGGGGTGCTGGCCGCCGCACCCATGCCTTCGCCGAACAGGCCCAAATCTCCCGTCGGCTCTCCTTTTCGCCAGACTTCTTCCCGGAAAGTAGCAGATCCCAAGAGGCGCGGATTTGCCGGGACGGGACCCTAGGTAATTAAAATTAACAATAATAATTAATTATGGTTAACTACCTGTGGCATAATCACACCCGAGGAGCAGTAGGGCTCTCGAAACACGGAATTGAAGGGAATGGAACAAATTCAGATGGAGTGAGGCACAAGTGAACGCACGTAACCGAGTTTTTCTCATCCTGGGTCTGCTCACCATCGGATCGCTGATCTGGTACTTTGTCACCGTTCGTCCAACGGGCGATTTGCAATTGATCGGCACCGTCGATGCCAATGAGGTGATGGTCAGCTCCAAGATTCCTGGGCGGATCCAGTCTTTGCTTGTGGATGAAGGCCAGGACGTGAAGGCCGGCCAGCTAATTGCAGTCATCGAAAGCGAGGACCTGCAGGCCGCCCGCCAGGCCGCCGAGGCTACCGCAACGAGCCAGAGCTTCAAGCTTGGCGAGACCGTGGAGTCCGAGCTCCAGACGCGCGGCGAGACCAGCAGCGCAACCGTCAATGCTGAGGCCCAACTGAGCGCAGCGAGGGCGGCCCTGGCCCAGGCCGAGGCCAACTACGAGCATCAGCAGGCTGACACCAGCCGCACCCTCGCACTCGCAGCCCAGGGCATCATGAGCCAGCAGTCCAAGGACGAAGCTGCCACCAGCCTGCAGGCCACCAAAGCTGCCGTCGATGCGGCACGCGAGAACGTCAGGGCCGCCGAAGCTTCGTTGCGCCAGGCTCGCGCCCACGAGCTTCTGGCCAATGTCGCGGCGCGCACCGTTGACGAGACGCGCCACCAGGCCGCAAACGCCCGCGCGCTTGCCGAACAGGCCAAGGTTGAGCTTGGTTACTCGCAGGTCTTTGCTCCGGTAAGCGGCAAAGTCAATGTGCGCGCCGCCCGCCAGGGAGAAGTGGTCGCCGCGGGCGCAACCATCGTCACCATCATGGACCTGACCGAAACCTGGGTCTACGCTCCATTGCCCGAAACCCAGGCTGACGCTGTTCAACTGGGAGACTCGCTGCGCGTCGTCATGCCCTCCGGCACGACTATTCAAGGAAAGATCATCAACAAGGCCGCCGAAGCCGACTTCGCCACCCAGCGCGACGTCAGCAGCCGCAAGCGCGACATCAAGACCATCCAGCTCAAACTGCTCATCGATAATCCCAGCGAGCGCTTCGTCCCCGGCATGACCGCCGAGGTTTACATCCCGAAAAGCAAGCTGGTGAAGCCATGAGCGCTCCAGTTCAGCCCGACTCCGGCCAACTCGGCCCGGCCATCAACGGCAACGGGGCAGCGCCGACGCGGTCCGCCATTGCTGTTGAGAACATCGTGAAGCGCTACGGAACGTTCGAGGCCGTAAAGGGCGTGAGCTTCTCCGTCGCTGACGGAGAGATCTTCGGGCTGCTCGGCCCCAACGGTGCCGGCAAGAGCACTCTCATCCGCATGATGACCACGCTTGTGCCAATCACGGCGGGCAAGGCCTTCGTCGCGGGCTTTGACGTCGCCGAGGATCCGGATGAGGTCCGGCGCAAGATAGGGGTCATTCCCCAGGCGCTGACCAGCGACCCCGACCTGACGGTGGAAGAGAACCTGAACATTTACGCCAAGCTTTATAGCGTCCCCAGGGCCGAGCGCGAGAGAAACGTCGCTGACGTGCTCGAGGCCGTGGACCTGTCCAAGTGGCGCGGCGCCCAGGTGAAGACGCTCTCAGGTGGAATGCGCCGCCGCGTTGAGATCGCGCGTGGTCTGGTCCACAATCCGCACATCTTCTTTCTCGACGAGCCCACCACCGGTCTCGATCCGGTCTCCCGCATCGCCGTTTGGGAGATGCTGGATAACCTGAGAAAAAGGCGGCACCTCACCATGTTGCTGACCACGCACTACATGGAAGAGGCCGACAAGCTCTGCGACCGCATCGCCATCGTGGACCACGGGAATCTTGTCGCGCTCGGCACGCCCATCGAGCTGAAGCGCAGTGTGCCCGGCGCTAACGTCGTAGAGGTTCATTTCGACCGGGAGACGCCGGAATGGCAGGCCCGCCTCGAAGGCATGGAAGGAGTGACCAGCGTTCAGGCCGAGTCCGCGGGCTTCTACAGGGTGCTGACTTCCTCCGGCTCCAGGACCACCATGCAATTGGTCGAGTTAGCCGCCTCGCTGGGCGAGACGCTAACTTCTCTCAGCGTTCAGAACACCACGCTCGACGATGTCTTCGTCCACTACACAGGACGCCAGCTTCGCGATGAGCAGGTGAAACCCCCAGCGTTCACCATGCCGCCCAGGCCAGGGATGCAGCCATGAACAGAATGTCCGCCATTGTCGAGCGCGAGATGCGCAAGTTCTTCCGTTCTCCGACGCTCATGATCATGTCTCTGATGATGCCGATCCTGCAGTTGCTCATCATGGGCAATGCATTTGGCGGCAAGATCGTGGGCGCGCGCGTAGCCATCGTCGACTACGACCACGGCCCGGAAGCCGTGAAGCTGCGCGAAGGCTTTGACGCCATTGCCGTGAACATTAAGACCTTCACCACCGTCGAGTACAAGAGCGAGTTGCAGGCCCGCGAAGACGTCCGCACCGGTAAGGTCGATGCCGCGGTTGTCATTCCTGCGCAATACTCCCATCGGGTTTATGCGCAGAATGCCCCTGAGCTCGGCTTTGTCGTGGATAACTCCGACCTGTTCACCTCCGGGTCGCTCGAGTCGGAGATGCAGGCTCTGGTAACTGCTCTCACCACGCCTGTGATCCAGCCGCGGCTGGCCAACGCTATAGCTCTTCAAATCGTCGAGCTCTATCCCTATGTCAATTACATGAAGTTTCTGCTTCCTGCCTGTTGCGCGCTCGCCATGTACATCTCTGTCATGATCGGCGGAGGCATGTTATACATCGACGACAAGGCCCGCGGCGTCCACGAAGGCTATCTCGTAACTCCCATCACCAAGCTCGAGCTGGTCTTCGGTCTTAACGCAGCCGGAGCCATTAAGGCCGTTCTTTCCGGCATTTGCCTTACGGTAATCGGCTCTTTGATGGCCGGGCTCGGCGTTATCTTCAACCCCATTGCCGACTTGGAGTTACTCTGCCTGATTGTCGTTACCGCCATTGCCTTCAACGGCATGATGTTTCTCATGATGGTCCGCGTCGACGATCCCCTCGTTCCACGCGCCATGTTTGGCGTTCTCAACCTGCTTTTGTTCTATCCCTCCGGGGCCATGTATCCGATCAACGCCTTTCCCGCCTGGCTCCGGGCCCTTTCCGTTGTTGACCCCTTCACGTACTGCGTCCACGGATTCAAAGCAGTTCTCCTCAAGGACGGAGGATTTGTAGCTATCCAGTACGATCTGCTGTTTCTTTTTGTCTTCGGCATTGGCACTCTTCTTATCGCCACGCCCCTCTTCAAGCGGACGCTCTGAGTTCGCGAGGTAGAAGGCGAACAGGCACTAGAGACGGCACAAGATTTCCGGCGTTCTTGATTTCAGGGCCGGAATGCCAGCGGGCGGTTCATTCCTTGTGGGAGGGTGGACCGCCCGTTGCGATTGGACTCGGCGCGATCTACCAGAACGGATGGCCGAAGTAGCTCAGCAGCGAAAGCGCCACCAGGCCTGCGCCCAGCAGTGCCTGCAATCCTGCCACAGTGCGCACCCAGCCGCGGGCCCGGATATCGAACGGCCGCGGCTGCAGCATCATAATCCACTGCTTGCCGTTAAATCCCTCCACGCCGATGGCGAAGACGCTCATCAGTCCGAAAAGCAACGCAATTCCTACGCCTTCGATCTCCAATCCCAGATATTTCCACAACTTCACGGCAAGATTTTTTGGCGCGTCCTTCATTTCACTTCCATGGTCATGCTCGCCGGGCACAATCATGAGCCGCTCGGCGCCGAAGCGGATGCGCAGGGGATACTCCTTCGTGCCGCTGGCCTCATCGTTATCGTCGGTCGGATATGCGAACAGGCCGGAGCCTTTCTGAGGCAGGTGCATCGCTATCCAGTAAATCAACGTGGAGAGGACCAGCATGGCGGCCACCATGAACAAGGGCCGCATTGGCCTTGCGCCCCAATCGCACGGCCAGTCAAAGAGCATCTTCTGCAGGAAGCTCTCATCGTGACGGTGATAGGCCACATTCACCTCGCGGGCTAGTTGTTCGAATCCCTCGGTTTCGAGCGCGTTGCGCAGATCCATGATGGGCCCGGGATCGTTGCGGTATACCAATCCGCCAAGGTTCAGCGCAAACACGAGGGACGAAAGGTCAGGCCCGGTGCGGGGCTCGTAGTTCGCGCCTTCCAGGTTCGTGTGGTCGATCTGGGTTCGCGTCATATCCGCGCTGTTCAGATTTGCATTTGATAAGTCCGCGTTGGTGAAGTCCGCGTCGGTCAGGTCCGCGCCAACCAGAACCGTTCCGCAGAGCCTGGCGCCCGGACTCTTGGGATCACTCCCGCCCAGGTAGGCCTCATTCAGCTTTGTGTTGCTCAGATCGGCGCCGCAGAGATTGGCTTGCGTCAGGTCCACGCCGCGCAGGTCCTTGCCTGCCAGGTTCAGTCCGTGCAAGTCGGTGTTGGAGAAATCCGCCTGTTCGCCGAGCTTGCCCTTCGAGTCGACCCACTGCGTGTTGGCGAGCACCAATTTATCGAACTCCGCCTGAGTCCGTACGGCGCCGTCCGCATCTTTCCACGTCCACGGCTGGCTGGCCGAAGCCGGGACTGTAGCCAGGCAAACAACTAAGAGCCAAATCTTCATGGTGACCGCGATTATACCCAAACCGGCAACGCTGGCAAGCATTTCTTTCTCGTCATGAAATACCGTGGAGACAAGACGCACATCGCCAATTGCGCGGAACGAATTTGACCTTTCAGCAACCCGCCCTTAGGCTTGATTCCAGACACACCCGACTTAACTGCATCCCCCATCGGCCTCGTTGAAAAGCGCAGCCCGGCAAGGAAGCGTCTTCATGACCCCTCAAGAGGTCTCTGTATCGCCAAAATCGGCCTTCCTCCAGCCTATATGGACCGGCGTTTTCGGCCCCCCGTGGCTGCTTTCTCTCATCGTTTTCACCGCCCTGGCCTCGATCCGCTTCTTTGCCTTCCTCAGCCCTTATCCGCTCCAGGAACTGTTCTTCATGCAGACCGTTGCCATGTGGGCCCTGCCCTTCATATTCCTGACTCCAACCGGCCGGCGCGAAATCGGTCTCTCCGAATACGGCATGACTCCCACATCCATGTTCCTCAGCGTCCTGGCTGGCGCCACATGCGGTGTTGTTTTCTTTTCTCTCGGCATGGCCATCTACGGTGACTCGCCCGACAACTGGTGCGTCAGCATCCGCAATTACCTTCACTTCGAAGAGACGCGCGGATTTGTCTCCCCTCTCGGCCTGTTTGCGCTCTATGCATTGCCTGCGATCTTCCTCAATCCCATTGGGGAAGAAATCCTCTTTCGCGGATTTATCCTGCAGTCCTTCGCACGCCGCTTCCATCCCGTCGTCGCCACACTGGTTAGTTCAGTGCTGTTCGGCCTCGTCTACCTTTATCTGCATGGAATCTGGCACAACGCATCGGGATATCATCTGCGCCTGGCGTCCGCGGCCGTCGCCGTTTTCCTGATGGCCTGCGTCGGAACCGTGTTCGCACTCTGCCGCGCCTTGACCGGGTCTCTGTGGCCCGCCATGGCCGCACACGCCGCCTTCAACCTCGCCCTTTTGGCCGCCGCTATCCACCAGTTCGTCCGCTAACTGGCGAATTGTCGCACTTCTAGTGCAATTATCAGTCCCGCTAAGTTTCACTAAGTCTCCAATTGTCGCAGCATTAGTGCAATTTATAAGTTCGTCCGGAGGATAAGATTTTTTCCACCGAAGAGGACAGATTTGCACAGAAATTAACCTCAAATCTACATTGACAGGGCGAATCGGCGAAGAGCATAGTTATTTTCATTCCGGGTTGCTAGGTAGATCTGAATATCTTCATTCGTGATGATTAAGTAAGGTCTGCTGGAAGGTCCCAGCGCGGAGCAACAGATGTAGGTCACGGAGCAATCCGCGAGCTATATCAGGGGGCGCTAAGTGAGGCATGCGGAGAGATCCGGATGCGGAACAAAGTGTCAAGTGTCGCAGACGGAGTAATCTATCGGCGGTGCGGAGTGATAAGTGTCGAATGTGGAGAAATCCAGGTTCGATGCAAAACTCCAAGTGCTGAACACGGAGCGATCCGCGGGCAGCATCGGGCGCGAGATGGAGAGAGTGGAGCAATCCACAATCTTCAAGGAGCGTCAAGCGTCGAGCACGGAGTAATCGGTGTTCGGAGCGGAACTTAAAGTGTTGAGCACGGAGAAATCCATGGTCGACACAAGGACGCGAAGTGTCAGCGTACGGAGCAATCCGTAGACCGTCATGGAGCGTCAAGTACCGGGAACGGAGCAATCCGTGAGCGGTACAAAGGGGCAAGGCGTCCACAGCGGAGCAATCTGCTAAAGGCGCAGGGCCCTAGCATCGGAGACGGAGCAATCCGTAGTCGGTGTGGAGTTCTTAGTGTTGCGCACGGAGCAATCCGTGAGCAACACGGCGCAAGGTGTCGAGGGCGGAGCGATCCGCAACCGGCACAGGGCGTTAAGTGTTGGGCGCCGAGTCAAATCGGTGACCAGCACCGGGCGGCTGAAGCGGAACGCGGAGAAATCTGCGGGAAGGGGTGGTCGCCAAGTGTCGAGCGCGGAGTAATCCGTGACCGGTGCAACCGCAAAACGCGGGGGCCAGCAACTCGGGACGTATTCCGCCGAAAGGCCACGAGCCGCACTTAGCAATAAGTGCGGCTCGCTGTTTGTGCAGCTATTCTTGCCGGCTTGCGCTGAGTTGTGTATAGGTCCTGAAAGCCGGCTTCTATAAGTCCAGCTTCAGGTACTTCGCTGTAACTCAGCCGTTCCTCCGCATCTTGTCCCGGATCGGCTCATTGTCCGCATACACCCGCCACTCGATCACCAGGCCGCCTTCTATCTTTGCCCGGACCACGGCGGGCGTCTTCCAGCAGTTTTCGGCCTTAAGTAATCCATCCGGCGCATAAGTTCCTTGTGCAACGCCCAACATAACGACGACTGGCCCATCCGACAGGATCTCCTCGACTGCAACCGTGTAGTCAGGAACCATTCCGAAGTAGGCGGCCCATCCGGCGCGCATCTTCTCTCGTCCCTCGACCGCATTGCCCAGCGAATCCACGAACCGGTGTTCCGGAGCCATCAAGGCAGCCAACCCATCTGCATCCTGCCGGTTGATCGCCCGCACAAAAGCCTGCGCCACGGATTTTGCTGAATTCTCCATGAGCAGATTGTAATCACACACTGTCGGCGACGGATTTAGATGGAACTGCGGATTTAAGTCCATGCATGTGCGACGAATCCCCGGGATTTTTCGGCGCGATGGCGGGACGCAGCGCAAAGGGCCAAATAAGACCGCGGCCCCGGGGCGCTTCATTCTCACTCGTGCCGGAGAACAGGGGGCCCGGCCTTTCCCACCCCAACCGCACCCCCTACAATAGAAAGAGAACTTCAAAATGCCGAGGAATCACATGCCGCTCTCCGGAGAAGCTATTCGCCTGATGAACTATATTGACGATGTTGCCGTAACCCTGCGCAGGGTCCTGGCGACCATCCCTACTCTTACGCCCGAGGAGCGCGCACGTGTGGCCGAGCACCTGCAGCAGGCCAAGCCCAATGCAGAGGACGTAGCCAACGCCTTGGCAGTCAAGTAGCCAGCCTTTGTCTGAAACGATTGCCATCATCGGAGCCGGCCCTCTGGGCCGATGGCTTGCGCTTCAGGCAGCGCGCGGAGGCTTCCGCGTGCTTCTCGAGGACGTGATGCCAAACAACCTGCATCATGCCCAGGAGTGGTTGCGGCAGCAACTCGGACCTGAGGCTTTAGGCGATGCGCAGAGCGCCGGGGTGACGTTCGTCTCTACCATTGAAGACGCGGTGCGTGACGCCGACCTTGCCATTGACTGCGTTCCCGATGAACTGGAGTCGAAGCTGGAGATCTTTTGCCTGCTGGACCGCATGGCGCCGCCGCGTACGGTGCTGGCCACCCCAACGACAAGGCTCTCCATTGCCGATCTGGCCAGTTGCACCTACCGCCCGGACAGGTGCGTCGCCATCGCCCAGGAAGCCTCCAGCCTCGCGGAGGGTGGAAGCGGCGAGATTCGACTGCGCACCTGCAGCAGAACCAGCACCGCGACCGTCGCTCTGCTGACGCGCTTCTGGAGCCGGCTGGGGTTCCGCGCTGTGTTTGAGCGTGACCTGGCCGAGCTCATGCCGGACGCCTGCACCGCAATGCCTCTGAAGCAGTGAATGAGACAATCGGACTCCTGCCGGATGCGGTGCGACCATCTCAGTGACCGCTGAGAGGTTGAAGCAGCCAGCCAGCTTCGGTCTTTCCGGACGGCTGCGCCCGGTGTTCTAATCAATGCATGGCGAGCCTCGAAAACTTCCGGCTGGTGGTCTTCCGCAAGGTCGCGGAACAGCGCAGCTTTCGCAAAGCCGCGGAGGAGTTGTATCTTACCCAGCCCGCGGTGAGCCTCCAGATCAAGGCCCTAGAGGAAGACCTCGGCATTCAGCTTTTTGATCGCAGTGGTGCGCACATCGAGTTGAGCCCGGCGGGAAAAGTCCTGCTGGCTTGCGCGGGGCAGGTCAGTTCCCTCTTGGTCCAGGCCGAACAGGATATCGCTGCGCTCAGTGGAGACCAGGGTGGAGAACTGGCGCTGGGGGCTTCGACTACCATTGCCCAGTACGTGCTTCCCCGGCTCCTTGGCGAATTCTGCAGGGAGCACCCTCGCGTTCGTCCCACCATGATCAGCGGCAATACGGAGCAGGTTGTGGATGCCCTGGAGAAGCAGAGAATTGTTCTCGGATTCATTGAGGGCCCGGTGCGGCGGCGCGATGTAAAGACCGAGCCGTTTCTTCGTGACGAGCTGATCCTGATCGTTCCAGCCGCGCACGAATGGGCCGAGCGAGCAACTATAGCGTCCGCGGAGATCGGAACAATTCCGTTGCTCATGCGCGAGCGCGGCTCGGGTACGCGCCTCGTAATTGAGTCGGCGCTCGATCGGTCGGGGATAAAGAAGAGCGCTTTGCATATCGTTATGGAACTGGATTCGACCGAAGCCATCAAGTCTGCCGTCGAAGCAGGCCTGGGCGTCGGCTTCGTATCGCGCTGGGCAATTGCCAAGGACTTGAGGCTCGGACGCAGCTTTAAAATCGTCGAAGTCGAAGGTTTGCGCATGCAGAGAGACTTTCTGCTCGCATCCGTCAAGCGGCCGGACCTGCAAGGTCTGGCCCAGGAATTCCGAAGGTTTCTTCTCGCTCGTGACGCGACCCAGCGCACCGTGATTAAATCCCGCTCCGTCTGACTCCAAACCCTCGATAACAATTGCGAATGGGGCATGAGTACTTCTGCTTGGACGCAGACGCCGGCTCACGGCGAAACTTATCTCATGTCAAAGAACTTGTTCTTCATCGGATTAATCCTCTGCGCCAGCGGACTTATCTCGCCTCCCATCGCCTTGCTGGGCGGCCTAGTCTATGGATTCTCCTTTGAGCACCCATTTCACGTGGCGTCAAAGCAACTCGCGAAATTCCTCCTGCAGGCATCCGTCATTGGCCTCGGATTTGGAATGGACCTGCAGCAGGTTTTGCGCGTCGGCCGCTCCGGATTTCTGTACACCGCTGCCGGCATCACGATTGCCATGCTGCTGGGCTGGGGATTGGGAAAACTGCTCAGTGTGCAAAAGAAAGTCTCGTTTCTGATCTCCACGGGAACCGCCATCTGTGGCGGCAGCGCGATCGCCGCGATTGCTCCCATCTCCAATGCCAGCGAGGAGGAGATTGCAGTCTCTCTCGGAACGGTCTTCGTCCTCAACTCGGTGGCGCTGCTCACCTTTCCGGCCATTGGAAATTTCCTGCACATGACGCAGACTCAATTCGGCCTGTGGTCGGCGCTGGCCATTCACGATACAAGCTCCGTGGTTGGTGCCGGTGCAAAGTTTGGCGCGGTGGCTCTTGCCGTGGGTACAACCGTCAAGTTAGCCAGGGCACTGTGGATTGTCCCACTCTCTCTCGGTACTGCGGTAGTCAAGAAGTCCAGGGCGCGGATTCATTGGCCCTGGTTCATCCTTCTCTTTTGTCTTGCGGCGGTTGCCAACACGTACCTTCCCGCTTTTCAAACCGCTTACCCGGTGCTCAAGCATCTCGGGGTTATCGGCCTCACCGTCACGCTCTTCCTGATCGGCACTGGACTGTCGATGAAAACCATTCGCGAAGTTGGTACTCGTCCTCTACTGCAGGGGATTCTGTTGTGGATCATCGTGGCAGTTGGATCGCTCTCTCTCATCCGCGCCGGGTGGGTTCATCTCTAGGGCCATCGCAACCGTTTCTGCGGTCAAGGCGCCAGCGGCACGCCCGCCACACTGAAGCCGAGAGCAATCGCGGGGGAACCTGGTTGGAGTGTGTAATCGCCAGCCTGAGCATTCGTGAAGAGCGGATTCGCGAGCAGCGAGTGCGCATCCAGCGGCTGATTGCCCCATACGGTGTCACCCGCCTTGGGCACATTCAGGTACAACACGTTGTCATCAACGGCTCCTGGATCGGGATCCACATAGGAGGGATCGGTCCAATCGGTCCAATCCATCAGGTCCTGCGACGAGCCGCCGTTACGGTAAACAATGTTGCGCGTCGCGGAGAAGTCAGTCACCTGCAGCTTGTCGTTGCCGGTCACGAACCCATAAGCCCCATAACTTCCCTGTGCCTCCGGGGCAACCAACTGCACAGCCGTCTTGTTCACGAACAGCGCCAAATCGTGAAGCGAAGTGGTTGATGTTCCAGTGGTGGCCCCATTGGTTAGTGCAATGCCGATGCGATGAACCTGATGGGGCGTCAACTGTGCATTGAAGAGATAGTCTGTAATTGAAGCTGAGGCCATTCCGGTGCCAATGACCGCGCCGTCGGCCTGCACATTGAAGGTTGGGCTCGTGCTGCCGGACGCCTGCCCGGAAAGCTGCACCACGATGGCAGTCGCGGCAAGGCCCGCGGGAAAATAGGACGGCAGAAGATCCACGCGCGTAGTGCCGTTATAAGCCATGTCTCCGGTAGAGTAGCTCACTCCATAGGCTCCGCGGTCATAATATGCGGGTGGCTGCAGGACGACGACATTGTTGCTTGCCGCGTTGCTTTGACATCCGTGGCAAAGAAACATGCCATTGCCGTCGCTCTCGATGACGTTATTGGTCATCGTCACACCGCTCACCTGGTCGTCCATGTAGATTCCCTGCGTCGATCCGATTTTGTAACTCCCTGAGGCGTCGCGCAACAGGCCACCGATGTTTTCGATGCGATTACCGGTGATGATGGTGTCTTCCTTCACATGGCCGGGACTGGTTCCGGCATAGGAGTAGATTGCACCCGTGTCGTTGGTTTGCTGGCTGGTGTTACGGACGACATTGTTGGAGACGGTGTTGCCGACCAGCGAGACGCCGTCGGAGGGATAAACATCCACACCCCATCTGCCAACCCCGTCGATCGTATTGCTGTCGATAAGATTGTTGGCGCTATTTTCGAGATGAATGCCGGTCGAGCCCACATTGATCTTTCCCAGTCCGGACATGGTATTGCTGGTGACTACGTTCTGGTTGCTGTTTGCAGTGAGAAAGATACCGCTGCCGCCGATCTGCTGAAAGTCATTTCGGCTGATCGTATTGTTCGACGACCCGCTCAGTGAGATTCCGTTGCCCACATTGACGAAGGTGTTGCCACTGATCGTGCTGCTGCTAAGACCCGCGCCCATGATTGCGGCAAGCTTGTCGCTGAAGGCGCCTGAATAGCTGTTCCTGTCAGAAACGGTGTCGGAAAACGTGAGGCCGGTAATGGTAATGCCGGAGACATGATTGAGGGCGATGAGTATACTCAACTGCGCAGCCACCACGGCGCCGGCGGTCAGGCTGCTCGCGCTGGCCGGGTCAACGAAGACCTTGTTGGTTGTGGCGTCGTAGGCGAATTCGCCCGCAGCGCCAAGATCGGCCGGATCGTTGAGTACGCGCCAGCTGCCGCTGACTTCAGTTGCGCTGGTTCCCTCGTTGAATGGATCGGCCACTGTGATGATGCCACTGGCTGCGTCCACGCTTACAATGGCTGTGAATTGATCGGTATAGCGCAGGAAGTCGAGCACCTGCATCACGGCTCCAGGCTTGACGGAAGGAGTCAAATCTCCAGGCTGAACCGTGAATGTCACGCCGAAATTCTGTGCCTGCTGGGTGCTCAGCACTCTCCAGCCAGTGATATAGGGCCGCTGAGGATCGTAGCCCAGCGCAGCAGGCATCTGGCGCACTCCTGCAATGGCCAGGTCGAGCCCTAAAGGCCTTGAAGCGGTGGTCGAATAAATGCCATCGCCCTCGCTGTTCCATCCTGTGAGAACTTCGCCTCCGCTGATCACCACAGTGGCGCCGGGTACGGCCTCCCAGGTTTCTCCCTGATCAATCGCAGTCAGCGTGAGAGGGCCGTTGAGATAATAAGTTCCCGCATTGATCTGAGTTACTTTGACAGAGGACTGCTGCATGGCAAGCTGTGCGCGCTGCAGGGAAGCAAACGGGCTGCTCTCCGAGCCGTTTGCGTCATCGTTGCCATTTGTGGCGACGTAATAGCTGGTCTGTGCGGGCGTCGATACCGAGAGAGTCGCCGGATTGCTTGTAGTGCTGCCAGCGACATCGGAGATAATTACATCGAAGGTCGAACCGTTGTCTGCTGCGTTGGCTGGCGGCGTCGTGTAACTCGAAGACGTGGCTCCGGCGATGTTGACTGCGTTCTGCTGCCATTGATAGCTGATGACACCTGTACCTGTTGCACTCACTGAGAATGATGCGGTTTGGCCCACACTCACGGACGCATTGACAGGCTGCGAAGTAATGGTCGGTTGGATAGCGATGGTTTCGGTCTTTTCTGTCGATGTGTCTGCGACCGTGATTGTCCCGCAGCCGCTCAGGAGCAGAGCGTAAAGGCTGGCGCATCCCACGCAGAGTACAAGCTGTGCGAACCGATGCCCTTGAGGGACCTGCTCCAAGTATCGCTGATGACTCATCTTTGAATCCCCAACCCCAGCCGGCAAGTCTCGAATCGAGTCGGTTCCCGCTCCGTTGTTCATCGGCGAGATATTTTGCTGCGTGAGAGATTTGGAGTTTCAAAAGCGAGGTCGAGTGGTGCTCAGATTGGCAGGCCGAACTAATTGGAGTTAAGGATGATCCGTCACGTCGTAAGAGAAGAATTATGAGAAAAAACTCAGATCCTGTATTTCACTTTGCGATACTGCCCGGACGAACCGATTGCCGGGCGGTTTTGGCGGCATAAGCAGCTTCGCCGCGGCATCGCGGCCTCATGTAGAGTGGGAAGAGGCGCTCCAAACAAGTCTCGAAATCTTATTTGCGATCTCACCTCCTCTTGAAGACTCTTTCCAATTCGAATGAACTGACTGGTCTATTGCAGTCGGTCTTTGGGTTTCCGCGGTTCAGGGCAAATCAGGCGGCGGTTTGCGAAGCGGCGATGGCGGGCCGGGATCTGCTGCTGGTGATGCCGACGGGTGCGGGGAAAAGTCTCTGCTACCAGCTTCCGGCCATTGCCCGTGGCGGGACGGCGCTGGTCATCAGCCCGCTGATTGCGCTGATGGACGACCAGGCGGCAAAGTTGTCGGCGCTGGGTTTGCGCGTGGCGCGGATTCATTCCGGGCTGGAGCGCGGGGCGGCTCGCCAGGCATGCGTGGACTATTTGCAGGGGACGCTGCAGTTTCTTTTCATTGCGCCGGAGCGGCTGCGGGTGCCGGGATTTCCCGAGATGCTGGCCAAGCGCAAGCTTGCATTGATTGCGATCGATGAGGCGCATTGCATCTCGCAGTGGGGCCACGATTTCAGGCCGGACTACCGTATGCTCGGGCAGTATCTTCCGGGGCTGCGCGGTGAAGGCAATGCGGCGCCGGTGCTGGCGATGACAGCTACGGCGACACCAAACGTGCAAGCGGACATTGTCGCGCAGTTGGGGATGGTGAAACCGGCGCTGTTCATCCACGGATTCCGGCGGGACAACCTCGCAATTGAGGTGGTGGAGCTTCCTGTGCCGGAACGCGCGGGAGTCATAGCGCGCCTGCTTGCGGATCCGCGGCGGCGCCCGGCCATCGTCTATGCGACTTCGAGGAAACAGGCAGAGACCCTGGCGGAGGAGCTCGCACACAGTCCTTCAGGGCGCTCAGGAAGAATCGCGGCGGCGGCGTACCATGCGGGGCTGGATGCGGAGACACGAGAGCGAGTGCAGACCTCGTTCCAGGCGGGCGAACTTGAGGTAGTGGTGGCGACGATCGCCTTCGGGATGGGAATTGACAAGGCGGATATCCGCACCGTGATTCATGCGGGGTTGCCTGCGACTTTGGAGGGCTACTACCAGGAGATTGGCCGTGCCGGGCGGGATGGCGCGATGAGCCGCACCTTCCTGATGCACAGTTACGCGGACCAGCGCACGCACGACTTTTTTCTGAACCGGGACTATCCGCCCGCGGAACATCTGATGCAGGTGTTTCGGACTCTTGCTCAAGAGCCGCGCACGGTTGAGGAACTGCGTGCGGCATCTCCGCTGAGTGAAGAGGAGTTTAATAAAGCGCTGGAGAAGCTTGAGATTCACGGCGGCGCGCGTCGCGATTTTGGCGGCAACGTGACGGTGGGCAGCGCGGGCTGGAAGAAAACCTATGCGGTGCAGGCGCAGTACCGCGCGGAGCAGTTTGCCAAGGTGCTGCGTTATACGGAGAGGCATGAATGCCGGATGTGCGCGCTGGTGCGGCACTTCGGAGACGTGGAAGACGCCAATCAGCCCTGCGGCGTTTGCGATGTGTGCGACCCCGCGGGTGCGGTGCTGCGGCAATTCCGCCGGGCAACTGTGTCGGATCTGGAGATTGCTCAGAGGATCGTGGAAGAACTCCGTGGCGTAGATTACAAAGCTGCCGGAACCCTGCAGAAGAGCCTTGACCTGGTCGGTAGAATCAGCCGGGACGAGTTCGATGGACTGCTGGGCGCAATGGTGCAGGCGAAGCTGGTCGAGATCGAGGAGTCTGAGTTTGAGAAAGATGGGCAGGTAATAAAATTCCGCAAGGTGCGCCTCACGGAGACCGGCAGGGAAGTGCGGCCGGGGACGCCGTTGGAGCTATTGATCAGCGATGGAGTTGTGGAGGAGTTTTCCGGGCGGGCTGCGGTTCCTGGGCGTGCGAAGAAGCCAAAAGCAGCGACGCCGAATCGGTCCGCTTCAAGTCCTGGTGCGAGGACTGGTGAGTACGCCGAGCCTGTGCGTCTGACTCCGGAAGGCGAAGCACTTGCGGCGCGCATCAGGGAGTGGCGGGCGGCAGAGGCAAAGCGGCTCAAGATTCCGGCGTACGTCGTTTTGCACGACCGGACGATGGAGGCTCTGGCTGCGGCGCGCCCGCGAAATCCTAGGGAATTGCTGGCGGTCGTAGGGATGGGGCCAGCCAAGGTGGAGCGTTTCGGGCAAGAGCTGTTGCGGCTATGCGTTGGGGATAAGGAAGCTGCGAATTCACTTTAAGTTACGGGCCTGAGTTATCGCTGATAACTCAGGCCCGTAACTCCTGCACGCGTTTCACGGCTGATACTTGAAGGATTTGTCGGGATAAGGAGGATGAGGCGGAACAGGTCGAGGATCGTCTTTGATCTCTTGCTTGAGCAGATCGATGGCTGCCTGAAGCTGGGCGTCGTTCCCATCGAAGGTTGCGTGCGGCAGATTATCGACTACGATGTCGGGGTCGACTCCGTGGCCTTCAATGAGCCATCTATTGCCATCATCGCTGTAGACTCCCGTCTCGGCAGCCGTCGCAATGCCGTTGTCGGCCTGTGCGTTGTCGAATGAAAGCCAGATTTCGCCACCCCAGGTTCGGGTTCCGATCACCTTGCCCATCTGGAAGTGTTTGAATCCCTCGCTGAAGGCTTCTCCGTCGGAGGCGGTTTCCTGGTCACAAAGAACAACGATGTGTCCGCGGAAGGCGTATTGCATATTCCATGAAGGATTGCCGACTCGCGGCTGCCAGTAAAACCAGGCTTTGCGCAGCAAGTCGCCGAGGAGCCACGAATCAATGTTGCCGCCGTGGTTGTGGCGCACGTCGATGATGAGCCCCGGCCGGTCGAAGACCGGGTAGTATTCGCGGGCCCATTGGTCCACGTCGTTTGAGCCCATGGCCTGCAGGTGAACGTAGCCGATCTGGCCCTTCGAGTCGCCGTCAACCTTGATGCGGCGCGAGTACTCCCACTCCGCATAGCGCATGCGGGCGTCGTCGCCCGCACTGATGGGTTTCACCAGGACGTCGCGGGCATCGCCGGCGGCGGGCTTCACATGCAGCATCACCTGCTGGCCAGCCTTTCCGCGAAGCAGAGTGCGCTCGTCGGATACGCTGAGCAGGCTCTGGCCGTCAATACTCACGATGACTTCGCCCTCATTGACGCGCGATTCAGGCCGCGCCAGCGGCGGCGCCTTGTCTGGCAGGTCGGGATCGTGAAGATAGACGTGCTGCACGACGTAGCCGCCGGCCTTTTCATCGCGGCGCAGAACAGCACCGAGGGCAGCGATGTCGATCTGATCTGCAGGCTTGCGGGCGTCGCCGCCCTCGACAAAGGTGTGCAGCGCCGATAATTCGCTGACCATTTGAGCAATCACGTTGTTCAACTCGTCCCGGTCGGCCACACGATCGACAAGAGGCAGATAGCGGTCGCGCATGGCATTCCAGTCCACGCCATGCATGTTACGGTCATAAAAATAATCGCGCTCCATGCGCCATGCATCGAGAAAGATGCCGCGAAACTCCTCACGTGGATGGGTAGTAATGGTCCAATGAGAGAGGTTGATGGTCGCCTTGGGAAGCGCCTTCGGGTCGGCCAGCGCGGCGGCTTTGACATCGGAGTCGAGAATGAAGAAGTCATCTCCCTTTTTGATGAGGGTCTTCTTACGGTCGAGTGAGATCTCGAAGTTCTTCACCTCCGGCAGGACCGTCTCCACCTCATCCCCCTTGTTGGCGATGTCGAGGCATTGCAGGGCAAGGTGCTCTCCCTGGTCGTCGCTCGCATTAAGCCAGCACAGGCGCTTCTCAGTTGCCTGCAGCGAGCCATAGTTGCCGGCTGCAGCAGGAACCTCGTCGAGGCGCGAAGCCAGATCGGTGAAGTCGATCTTCACTTCGGCGGGCTTCTTCTTGTCCTTTTCCTCTGCTTTCTTGTCTTCTTTCTTCTCCGCGGCGGATTTGTCGGCGTCCGCGGGCTTTTTGCCCTCGGCTACGGCTTTAGCGTCTTTGGCTTTATCATCCGCGGCTTTTTCCTCATCCTTTTTCTCTTGCGATTCGGGATGAAGCTCGTCGGGCGCCAGAAAGGGCGAACGCAGGCCGGTGGCGAGAGCCAGTTCGTAGATCTTGACCGTCTTATCGAAGTGCGGTTCCGGCTGGCGCGGCCCCCACGGTCCTCCGATGGTGGTTTTCAAATTGCGGTCGGAGAGGAAATAGAGCCACTTGCCGTCAGAACTCCAGATCGGATTGAAGCTGTTGTAGCGGTCCGATGTGATGGTTTGTATGGCGCCGGAATCGACGTTGAGAATCTTGATCTGCGAGTACTGGTTGTCGGCCGATTCGACATATGCCAACCACTTGCTGTCGCCGGACCAACTCAGATCTGCGAAGTCGCCATTCATCGATTGTGCGATGCGTTTGTCCGTTTTGGCCTTGATGTCGTAGAGCCAGAGTTGCTGGTCTTTGTCACGGTGCGCCAGCCAGTGGCTGTCCGGTGAAGGAATTCCCTCCCATCGCATGACCTTGGCATCGTTTGTCCATTGTTCCGGCGCAGCCTCGCCATTTGCGGCAAACTTCCAGAAATCAGTCTCGCCGCCTTGTGTCGAGAGGGCGACGATGCCCTTCCCATCCGGCATGAAGCGCGCTTCGCGGTAGCGAACATCGGACTCGCCGGCGACCTTAACGATGCGGCCTGTCTTTGCCGGGAGGGTGAAGATCTCACCGCGCGCCGTGAAGACCGCGGTTGAACCGTCAGGCGAGATATGCACTGCGGTCAGGTAGTCGGTAGGCTTCTTGACCCAGTGTTCGCGCATCTGATCGAAGTCGGATACGAGCGTGATCGGGATCGTTTCTTCCTTCCCGGTGCTCAAGTCGAGCAACCACAGATCGGAGCCGCACGCGTAGACGACGCGGCCTTCGTACAGCGAGGCGGACTGAATGTCGAATGTGCGCTGGTGGCTTTCCTGCTTCACACCGTGACCCTGGGAATCCATGGAGTAGACGTTCATCACGCCGTCGCGATCAGAAAGAAAATAGATGCGGCCATTCCAGAACATCGGATTGGTGGAAGTTCCGGTGTAATCCGAAGTGAGTGGCACGGCTTCGTTTTTCCCATCGAAGCTCCAGATGTTCTCGGCCCAGCCGCCTTTGTAGCGCTTGGTTTCGCTCCATTGTCTGAACCAGCGAGTAAAGAAAAGCGTATTGCCGTCTGAGGAGTAAGCAGCCTCTGCGGCTTGCGCCAGTGGGAGGACCTCCCGCGCGCCGTGATCGTCAATAAGCACAAGCTGTGCACTGGGCAGGGTTGAGTAGCGCTCCGTGGCCGCGAGCAAGCGGCCGTCGGAGGCCCATCCTTCCGGCTCGGAGTTGCCGTCCCAGGTGCGGCGCTGCGGCAGGCCGCCGTCGATGGGAATGGTGTAAACCTCGGAGGGGCCTTCGTAGTTAGCGCTGAAGGCCACGGTCTTTCCATCCTGAGAGATGATGGCCCTGCGCTCCGTTCCAGGGCCGGAGGTGAGTCGGCGCGCCTGGCCGCCGTGGATTCCGACCGTCCACAGATCGCCTTCACTTGTGAAGACAATTGTGTCGCCATGGAAGGCAGGTTCAGAGTAATAGCCGCGATGAAGTGCCGGAGCATCGCTGGCGCGAAGCGAAGATGAAGAGAACAAGAGGAAGCAGACGGTTGAGGCGAGAAGCAAGCGACGCAAGGCAGTGAGAACAGGCATACGCAAGGGCTCCATTTCCTTTGGAAAGGTATTCGGGCAACCAGAGGCGCGACAAAAGTTGCGAGGAGAAGCTTGGTTGGCCGGAAAACACCTGTTGGTCCGATGAGGAATGATACTACTGGCACCCTAAAGCATCGAACCCCCAGCACGAAGCTGGGGGTTCGATGCATGCCTGGGATGTGAATTCAACTAATGCGTTCGATTGTGACCGACTCAAGCACAACGGGCTTGTGTGGCTTATCCTGCCCGTTGCGCGGAACCTTCGATATCTTCACAACGATATCCTGTCCCTCAACCACCTCACCGAAGATCGTGTGTTTGCCAGTGAGCCAGGTGGTGGGAGCGACCGTGATAAAGAACTGGCATCCGTTGGTATTCGGTCCGGAGTTGGCCATGGCCAGTTTCCCGGGCGTATCGAACTTGTGCTGCGAGCCCTTGGTCTCGTCCTGAAAACGATAGCCAGGGCCGCCCATACCGGTGCCGGCGGGGTCGCCGCCTTGAATCATGAAGTCCGGAATCACGCGGTGGAAGATCGTGCCGTCGAACAGCTTGCTGGTGGACTTGACATTTGTTGTCGGATGCGTCCATTCCTTGGAGCCTTCAGCCAGCTCGATGAAGTTCTTGACGGTGACGGGTGCGTCGGCCTCGAAGAGACGAACGGTGATCTTGCCTTCCGTGGTGGAGAATACGGCGTAGGTACCTGCTGCGAGTGACATGGAAACTCCTGTGTTTATGCGGTGCCCGTGATTCTGCTTCGAGAAACCTGGGGCACTCTGTACTGGATTACTGTTGGGGCGCGGTGGGCAGCGCGGAGTGGAGGGTGGGTGCCGCAGGCGCAGTGGGTGTGGCTGGCAGGGGCGGAATTGGCTGGCCTTCGCGGACGATGGTGACTTTCTTCAGATACACGGGACTCAGGGGCTTGTCATTCGAGTCGCGTTGCACCCGGGCAATAGTCTTCACCACCTCGACACTGGCGTCGTCGCACTGGCCGAACAGGGTGTAGTGCTGGTTGAGCGAGTCGTAGGCCTGCTCCGTGATAAAGAACTGGCTCCCATTGGTATTGGGTCCCGAGTTGGCCATAGCCAGCCTGCCGGGCTTGTCGAAGTTCAGATTGGGATCGAACTCGTCTTCAAAGCTGAATCCGGGATCGCCCATCCCGGTACCCGTAGGATCCCCGCCCTGGATCATGAACTCGGGAATGACGCGGTGAAAGGTCGTGTTGTCGAAATACGGCTTGTGGTGCTGCTTCTTCTTGGTCGTCGGATCGGTCCAATCGATGGTGCCCTCGGCCAGGCCAATGAAGTTGGCCACCGCCTTGGGCGCCTGTTGCTGATAGAACTGGCAGGTGATCCGGCCCATGGAGGTATCCATCTCGACTGTTGGACCATTGGGATGAATCGTGGCCGCCGCAGTCGCTTGGGGCGCGTCGGGTAGGTCTTGTGCCGGCTGGACAGGCGCCGGCGTCGCAGATTGTTGCCCGGTTGCCAGGGCGGTTGAGGCCGCAGTCAGAGCGAAGATGAAAAGCGCGTGCGTAGGTTTCATGCCATTTTGAGGGTAAATCATGCGGCGAGGGGTCTGCCAGAGGGAGGTATTGAGGATGTATTGTATCCGCATGATGGTTCCGCGGATTCCACCCCCTTTCCGGCGCATGGCTCTGGCTTTGTGCATGCTTTTTTGCCTTGGATTCTTCTCTACATCCGGCTGGACACAGGCAGGAAAGCCTGCCTCTGGCGACGCGCAGGCAGCCTCCGACAAGGCCGCAACTGACAAGACGGCCGACAAAACAACAATGCCCCCATTGCCGCCCGATGCACATGTGCAGCAGTCGATTGAACTGGGCGGCAAGACGCTGCATTACACCGTGACCGTTGGCGCGCTCCCGGTGCGCGATGGAGATGGGAAGATCGCCGGCCAGGTGGTGTTGACGGCATACACGGTGGAGGCTGAGAACCGGCCGGTTACCTTTGCCATGAATGGCGGACCAGGCGCCTCGAGCGTGTATCTGAATTTTGGCGCCATCGGGCCGAAACATCTTGCGGTGGGTAACGAAGGCGACAGCCCCTCCGACCCGGCAGTGCTCACCGATAACCCTGGCACCTGGCTGGATTTTACCGACCTGGTGTTCATTGACCCTGTGGGCACGGGATTCAGCCGTGCGAGCGTGCCCGAGGCCGATGCCAAGAAACTGTTCTACTCAACAACACCGGATATCGAGTACCTGTCCCGCATCATTTACGACTGGCTGGTGAAGAACAACCGTCTGGGCTCCAGGAAATACCTGGTGGGCGAGAGTTATGGCGGCTATCGCGGCCCGCGCATTACGCACTATTTGCAATCGCAACTGGGTGTGGCCATGAACGGCGTGGTGCTTGTTTCGCCTTATCTGAACCCAACTATCGACGACAACGGCGATCTTTCGCCGGTGCCGTGGATGATGACGTTGCCATCGATCACCGCGGCCCACCTGGAGCGCGAAAACAAGCTCACGCCGCAAACAATGGCCGATGTGATTGCCTACACGCGCGGCGAATACGCGACTACGCTGCTCAAAGGGCGCTCGGATCCCGATGCTCAACAAAAGATGATCCAGCATGTGACCGATCTGTCCGGCCTGGACCCATCCTTTGTGAAGTACTCAGGTGGACGTCTGGAAACGGGCGCGTACCTGCGCGAAGTGTGGCGCGAGCAGGGCAAACTGGGTTCGGTATATGACTCGAATGTAACTTCGTTCGATCCGTTTCCTTTCGCGCCGGAACAGCGGGCCAATGATCCAATTCTGGCCAGCATCATTGCGCCGGTCACCACCGCCATGGTGGATTTTGTGACGCGGACAGTGGGCTGGAAGATAGACGCGCGCTACAATGCGCTCTCGAACGATGTCAATCGGCAGTGGGACCGCAGCGGCAACGATCTGCGCCGCGGAGCAGTGCCGGACCTGCGCGAGGCCGTCGCCGCCGATCCCAAGCTGCGGGTGCTGATCGTCCACGGCTGGAACGATCTCTCCTGCCCCTTCATGGGCTCGGTGCTAACCGTGGATCAGATTCCCGTGATGGGCGATCCGACGCGTGTTGCTGTGCGCGAGTATCCAGGCGGGCATATGTTCTATACCCGCGAGTCCAGCCGTGCGGAACTGCGCAAGGACGTGATGGAGATGTATGCCAAACACTGAGAATGCTGGGAACAGGAATCAGTTCTCGTCCCTCCGCTAACTTGCTAACTCGCTCTGCCCGCTCCAGCGGGCGCTATAGCGTTTTAGGAAGTTCTGTAATAGGGGCCACGGACCACAAGTCGGCGCGACCAACAGGGAGCGACGACCCTGCACTTTGCCCAAGAGATCACACTATTTCCTAAAACGCCGTAACTTGCTGCAACTTTCCCTGTGTCACCCTCCCGGCTCCACTTTCGTAGGCCAATCTGCCGAGCAAGTGGAGTCGTTCCTCTTTGCTTAGACTCCCCGGAAGACTGCCATTGACTTTCTACCCATAGATAATCTATATATAGTTCCATGGCCAAGAAACCCGATCTTTTGCCCGGAACCCTGGACATGCTGATCCTGAAAACGCTGCAGCGCGCCCCGTTGCATGGGTACGGGATCGCCCTGTCGATCAAGCGTCTCTCTGACGATGTGCTGACCGTGGAAGAAGGCTCGCTTTATCCGGCCCTTCAGCGGCTGCTTTTGCAGGGTTGGGTCAAGGCGGAGTGGAAGATGACGGAGACCAACCGGCGGGCGCGCTTCTACACACTCACAGTTGCCGGCCGCAGGCAGTTGGGGATCGAACTGACGCAGTTCGAGCAGATGATTGAAGCCATCGGCCGTGTGTTGCGGGATGTGCAGGAGGCTTAATGAGTCCGCTGATCCTTTTTGTGAAGAGGCTTGCGTTGCTATTTGGACGTGAGCGTTTCAGTGGCGATCTGGACGAAGAGATGGCCTTTCATCGCGAGCAGGCCGCACGCGAGTTTATCGCCGGCGGAATGACTCCGGAAGCCGCGCACTACGCGGCGATGCGGCAGTTCGGCAACGTGACCCGCGTCAAAGAGAAAAGCCACGAAGTTGTAGGTCTCAAGATGGAGTCGGTGGTGCAAGACCTGAAGTTCGCTTTGCGCCAGTTGCGCCAGAATCCCGGTTTTGCGCTTACAGCGATTGTAATTTTGTTGCTCGGAATGGGCGTAAGCGTGGCCATCTTCGGCTTTGTGGACGCGGCGCTGCTTGAGCCGCTGCCTTACGCCGCGCCCGACCGTTTGATGGACGTGGCCGAGCAAAGCGCGATGTTTCCGCGATCGAACCTTTCGCGCGACGATTATGACGACTGGAAGCGGCTCAATCACTCCTTCAGTTCTCTGGAGGCGTATAGCGGCGCCGGATTTCTATTGCGCACGCCCTCGGGCCCGGTGCCCGTTCCCGCAGGACGAGTGAGCGACGGTTTCTTTCGCACTCTCGGCGTGAAGCCGGCGCTGGGCCGGGATTTTCTCCCCGGCGAAGACCGGCCGGGCGGGTTGAAGATCCTGATTCTGTCATACGGCACATGGCTCACCCGCTACGGCGGGCGCGATATTCTCGGTCAAACGGTAAACCTGAATGAGGACACCTACACGATTGTCGGCGTGCTTCCCCGCGAGTTTTCCTTTGCCCCGCGGCCGCTTGCCGAGTTCTGGGTCCCGCTGCTCGACAAGAATGGCTGCGAGCAAAGGCGAAGCTGCCACGATCTTTTTGCTATTGGCAGGCTGCGCGGGGGAGTCACGCCGCAGGCTGCCCTCGAGGAGATGAAGGCCATTGCCGCGCAACTGGCGGCGCAATTTCCCGGATCGAACCAGGGCCAGGGCGCCAGTGTCGAGCCGCTTTCGGAGTTGATTGTCGGCAAGGTCCGGCCCATTCTGCTCACCCTTCTGGGCGCAGCCACACTGCTCCTGTTGATTGCCTGCGTAAATGTCGCCAGCCTGCTGTTGGTCCGCTCCGAGTCGCGCCGTCGAGAGATCGCTGTGCGCGGCGCTTTGGGTGCGACGCCCGCGCGCCTGATGCGGCAGTTTGTTACCGAGGGCCTGTTGCTTGCGGTCATAGGGTCCGCCGCGGGCACTCTCACTGCGGCCTGGATGATGACGCTGCTGAAGCGGCTCGTTCCCAAGTCGATGATGGATGGAATGCCATTCCTCAACGATGTCGGCATCAACGCCCATACCGCGATATTTTCTGGAGTCGTAGGGCTGATGGCCGCGTTGCTCATGGCTGCGACGCCTGTGCTGCGTCTGTCATTTCAAGATATTCGCGACGGGCTCGGTGATGGGGGACGCACTTCGGCGGGAAAGTTCTGGCGGCGCATGGGAGCCAACCTGGTGGTCGTGGAGCTCTCCGTTACTGTGGTGCTGCTGGTAGGCGCAGGATTACTCGGGAAGAGCTTTTACCGCCTGTTGCATGTCGAGAACGGATTCGACACATCCCATCTAGCCACCGTGCAGGTGGCCGCGCCTGACGGTTCCTATTCGACAGACGAGAAGAAGGTGGCGCTCTTCCGCGCGGTCAGCCATCGTTTATCAAGCCTGCCGGGCGTGGAGTCGGTGGGCATCACGAGCGACCTGCCCGTGCAATGCAACTGCGATACCGATTGGATACGCATTGTTGGCAAGCCCTTTCACGGTGAACACAACGAGGTGGACGAACGCGAAGTGACGCCTGGATACCTGCCCACTCTCAAGGCGAAGTTGCTGCGCGGACGGCTGTTTACCGAGGATGACGATGCCTCAAAGTCGCCGAAAATCGTCATCAACGAAGCGCTGGTGCAAAAGTACTTTCCCGGCGAGGACCCCATCGGACAGAAGGTGGGCAACGGTGCTCTCGACCCTAAATCGATCCGCGAGATCATCGGCGTGATTGCGAATGTCCGCGAAGGCGGCTTGGACGAGGAGTTGTGGCCTGCTGAATATCAGGCCATTTATCAGGGGCCGGATACGTTCTTTGCCGTGGCTGTGCGCACCACGCAGGATGAGAAGGCGGTGCTTCCGGTGCTGGTGAAGGCTTTGCACGAGATCGATCCGAACCTGGGCACGTATGGCGAGATCACGATGACGGACCAGATCGAGGGCACGCAGACAGCGCTTCTGCGCCGCCTGTCCACATGGCTTGTGGCAGGTTTCGCGGCCATGGCGCTGGTGCTGAGCGTGGTGGGCCTCTACGGCGTGATTGCCTACTCGGTGAGCCAGCGGACGCGCGAGATCGGCGTGCGCATGGCGCTGGGCGCGCAGCGCAGTTCCGTATACCAGCTTGTGCTGGGCGAGGCTGGAAAGTTGATTGTCGTAGGTGTAGTGATTGGGCTCGCCGGCTCCGTTGGGGCAGCGACGCTGATGGGCAAATTGTTGTTTGGGGTGCAGGCGTGGGATGCGGAGACACTGATTGGAGTTGCGATTCTGCTTGCGGCCTCGGCGATGCTGGCGAGTTATTTCCCGGCGCGGCGGGCAGCTTCGGTAAATCCGACTGAAGCGCTGCGGGCGGAGTGATCTTTGTTGATGGAGCACAACCTCTGGGTGCCCCATCCTTGCGACGTCTTTGATTTTGTCGCAAGGGTGGGGAAGCGCGACCTCAAGCCAACCGGGTCGATCTCTCAGATCAAGTGCAGGAAGCGATTCGGCTGAAGCTGTGCTCCGGGGAAGATCAGATCGAGATTTCGTGCGCCGATGGACTTGGCAACGGTTTCGCCCAGAACCTGGCGGAAGTCAGTCGTGACGGCAAGGTCGCGGCCTTCATTCAATTGCTCATTGGAAAGGCCGGGCCAGCGGCCGTAGACCTTACCCCCCTTGACCTGACCTCCTAGGACGAACATGCAATTCGCGTGGCCGTGGTCGGTGCCGCCGGTGCCGTTTTGGCGGGCGGTCCGGCCAAACTCCGACATGGTCACCAGCGTGATGTTTTCTGCGTCGTCACCCATGTCGCGCCAGAAAGCAGAAATTGCTGAAGAGAATTCGCGCAGCCGATCGGAGAGTTGCCCATTCACGCCGCCCTGGTTCTGATGCGTGTCCCAACCACCGACGTCAGTGAATGCCGCTTCGACTCCGAGATTCGACTTGAGCAGTTGCGCAATCTGCTTCATGTTGTTGCCGAATTCGTTGTTGGGGTACTCGATGCCCGCTACGGGCTTGTACTGCGCCGGGTTGGCGTCGCGGAGCATCTTTACCGCCTCGAAGGTCTCTTCGCCGGTGGCGTGCAGGATCTGGTCACCGCTCTGGCCGTACATGGCCTCAAAGGCGCTGGCCGCCGGCGAGGGGTTGGGGCCGCGTCCGCCAACGGCGAAGCTGTTCACGCTGGTGAGAGCGATGGCAGGCACCTTCCCGGCCAACATGCGAGGCACCTGCGAGCCGAGCGCCAATGCGCGAAATGCGGTGTGTTCCTGGCGATGCCGCGAATCCTCTTCCTGCAATGCGCGATTCAGCCAGCCATCCTCAGTGCTTTTCACACCGGGCGTGCCGGACTCCATGAAGTCCTGCGCATCGAAGTGCGAGCGGGACATGTCGGGCGAGCCGGATGCGTGCACAATGGCCAGATGGCCTTGGTCATAGAGCGGCTTGAAGGGCGCCAGCGATGGATGCAGGCCGAAGAAGCCGTCGAGGTCGACTACCTGGTTCTGCGGAATGGCGATGCCGGGGCGCATCTCGTAATAGTTCTTCTCGCGGTAGGGAACCACGACGTTGAGTCCATCTGCGGCTCCGCGCTGGAAGATGACCACAAGGCGCCGGCCCGGTGCCGGAGCGGCTTCGGCCAACACAGACCGCACCAGGAAGCTGGGGATGGCGGTTGTGCCGGCAATGGCGAGAGCGCCATTACGCAGGAAGAATCTCCGGTTGGTCCGCATCATTGCACCTTCCTTCAGTGATCCGCTATTCACTTACCGGCGTTGAAACTCCGGCGAGCCGAGCAACAGCCCGGCCAGCAATTGGTCCTGTTTTTCGCGCGCCTTGGCAGCCTGTGCAGGATTCATTTGAGCTGTTGCGGCAGGCAAGGGCTTGGCGTCCGCCTGATTTTGCGTGTTCTGCGCCTGGAATTGATCGAGCACCGCGGCCCGCGTTGACGTGCTGACGCCGCCGGCAACGAGCAGAGACTCCAGGCGCTGCTCTTCGGACTCGGGGTCGGGAACGGGGCTGGCAGTGAAACCGATTGCCGAAGTCTGCGCTACGCTGCGCTGCGCAAAGCCATCATCGATCCGCGTGGGCTGAATGCCGGCTTGCGCGTTCTCTGCCTGCGGAGCCCAGGTCAGAACGATTCCCGGGAGCTTGCCGGCCGCGAAGTTCAATGCGAAGTTCATGCGGTTGACCAGTGCGCCGGTGCTCACCCAATCCGCCGCATCCCACTTGTAGCCCGTGGGCGGGACCGCGCCGTAGAGAGGCATGCCCATATCGCGCAGGGCATTGACCAGCGGTTCCATATTGTCGATGTTTACGCCGCTTGCGCGAGCGGCCGAGGCAACGAACTCAATGGGTGTTTTCACCTTGGCGCGATATTCGTCCGGCGCCCAGAACTCGGAGGCGTGAAACAGCGTCTTGAGCACTGCGGAGATATCGCCGTCGCTGGACAGGTACGTCTTGGCCATGCGATCCACGAGGGCTTGTGGCGGATCGTCGCCGACAAAGCGGACGGCCAGCTTCCGCGAGATGAATTTGGCCGTCGCGGGGCGCGTGGCGAGCATGTGCAGCAGCTGGCGGCCTTCCTGTTCGCCGTGCTCGTTGATCTTTTTGCCGAGGACCTTCTTGGTTCCGGGCTCGTGCCGGCTTTCGTCGAACTTGAATCCGCCGCCGCGTTGCGGGCGATCGACGGTCCAGCCGGTAAGCACGCGAGCTACCTGCGTGACGTCGGCCTGTGTATAGCCGCCATTTACGCCGAGAGTATGCAATTCCATGAGTTCGCGCGCGTAGTTTTCATTCAGGCCTTCGGGAGCAGACTTCTTTGCGTTGGGCCGGCGCGCGGCGGCGATTTTAGCTTTCTCAGCCGCGGGTGAATCGGGGCCCATGCTGCTGGAGTTGTCCAGATAGAGCAGCATGGCGGGCGAGTGCGCCGTTGCTTCCAACAGGTCTTCAAACTTGCCCAGGGCGCGTGGCCGAACAACGTCGCGCTCATAGCTGACCAGATAGTAGGGTGTTTCGTCGTTCTTGTGCAGGTAGACGTTGAAGTGATTGAGCCAGAAATCGGTCATCACTTCCTGAAGTTGTGCGTTGGAGTAAATATCCCGCGTGAGCCGCTGGGCGGCGAGCTCCTGGTTGACTACGCGTTGAGGATTTTCGAGCGCGGCTACAACCTCCTTTTGCGCGGGGTCGAGGCCGGCAGTAAGAGCATTGCGCTGCGGACCCTTCAGCGCCTTGCGTAAGCTGTCGAACTCCGGCTGCTGCATGGCTGCCAGGCGAACCACGCGCTGTTGAGGCGGGAGGGAAACGATGCGCGCGATCTGGGTTTCGTTGAAGGCGGGCTGCTCGGGGCTTGTGTCCGCTCGGGGCGCCATCATCTGGCCCTGTTCGGTCTGGGCTGAGATAGGCTGTTGTGGCTCGGGGGCCATGCTCATTGCAGATCCGTTTCCCGTCTGGCCATTCATGGATTGGCTCGGCACGGTGGCGGTGGCCAAAAGGGAAGCCTGTTGTTTCTGCTGTTCCTTCTGCTGCTGGCGTGCTTCGTAACGGGCAATCTCATTCGTATAGACTGCGCGCAGAGCGCCGCCTTCCGGTATGGGCCCCTTGCCATCGGCTGCCTGGCGGATGACCGCATTGCTGGGCAATCGAAAGAGCAGGTCCTGCGGGCTCCACTGCATGGCGGGGAACTGGGCGAGCCGGGCTTCCAGGTCAGACTGGTCGATTGTCTCCGGGTGTAACTGCTGGGCGAACCACTTCTCCAGCCCCATGCCGCGTACCGCTTCCAGATCCCCCGGACGCGTGCCGAAGGTGAGGCGATTCAATGCGTGGAGAATCCGCTCATCGCCGCGCAACTGGCCAGACTGGTAGGGTCGCCTTGCAGGGATTTGAGCCGGAGACTGGCCGGCGGGCGGGGGAGACGTCTGCGCATAAATGGGAGCTGAGGGCCAGAGGAGGCTCAGAGACACGAGAACAGACAAACAGCCTTTCAAGCTATCTGCTGCATCGGTTCGGCCGGTCCGGCAAACTTTACGCATTGATATGTCTCCAGTGCGCTACAGTCCTCTGAATTGGCGAACGCGAAGCCCTCCCACAGAGTCCTCTTCCCGATCGAACCCGGCAATAGCCCAAAAGTTGCCTTGTGGGGAGAAAGAGCGGGCCGGAGCCCACCAGACCGGATACACCCATTACAATTTAGACGACTCGCGGAACCCAGCCAAAGCCCCTTCGAAATCGGAAACTATCCAAAGGAGTTGTCCCTGCCATGAGACTTTTTTCCGGTGCCATCCTGTTTTCAGCCTTCACCCTTTGTGTTCCAGCCGGTTTTGCAGCGCAAGCGGGCCAGGCGCCCAGGCCTGCCCACGCCATACATGCGCCGGAGATCCACTATGAGAGCTACAAGCTGGCCAACGGCCTGCAGGTGCTTCTGCATGAGGATCACAAGCTGCCCATCGTATCGGTGGACATCTGGTACCACGTTGGCCCAGTGAAGGAGCGCGCGGGCCGCACGGGATTCGCGCATCTCTTCGAGCACATGATGTTCGAAGGCTCGAAGCATGTTGGCGAGAAGGCGCACTTCAAGTACCTTGAAGCCGCGGGCGCCACCGACATCAACGGCACCACGGACTTCGACCGCACCAATTACTTCGAGACCGTTCCCGCCAACCAGCTGCAGACCGCATTGTGGCTGGAGAGCGACCGCATGGGCTTTCTGCTGGACACGCTGGACCGCGCCAAGCTGACCAACCAGCGCGACGTGGTGCGCAACGAGAAGCGCCAGGGCGAAGGCCGGCCCTACGGCATTGTGGATGAAGCGGTCTATCACGAGCTGTTTCCCAAGACGCATCCTTACTACGCAGACGTAATCGGCTCGCATGCCGACGTGGAAGCGGCCCGGCTCAACGATGTGCGCGAGTTCTTTACCCTGTACTACGCGCCCAACAACGCCACCATGGCGATTGCGGGCGACTACGATCCCGCTACCATCAAGGCGCTCATCGAAAAGTACTTCGGGCCCATTCCGCAAGGACCCACGGTGAAACTGACGCCCGTTGAAACGCAGCCCATCACTGCGGAACGGCGGACCGTGGTGACGGATACGGTGCAGTTGCCCAAGGTGATTCTGGCCTGGCTGGCGCCGCCGGCGTTCGAGCCGGGGGACGCGGATGCCGACATCGCCGCGCACATATTGGGTTCGGGCAAGTCCAGCCGCATGTACCGCGAGCTGGTCTACAAGCAACAGATTGCGCAGTCGGTCAACTGCTACGACAATTCGCTCGCCCTGGTCTCGCCGTTCGAGTGCGAGCTGATTGCCAAGCCGGGCGTGACGCCTGAAAAGCTGGAAGCCGAAGCCGAAAAGATCATCGACGGCTTTGCCGCCAACGGTCCTGCGGCCGAAGAAGTCGAGTGGGCGCGGAACAAGATCGAGACCGGCCTCATCTCCGGGCTGCAGCGGCTGGGCGGCTTTGGCGGCGTTGCCGACCAGTTGAACTATTACAACCAGTACACCGGCGACCCCGGCTATCTTCCCAAAGACCTGGCGCGTTATGACGCCGTAACCCCGGCCAGCGTCGAGAAGGTCGCGCAGGCCACGCTGGGCAAGGATCACCGCGTCGTGGTCTACGGCGTGCCTGGCAAAAAGGTGCTCGACGATGTACCGCGCAGCCCCGAGGATACCGACGCCAACGTCAAGATCACACCGCAGCACACGCCGGAGTTCGAGGCTGCGGAGGCCTGGCGCTCCACACCACCGCCGCCCGGTCCGCAGCGCCCGCTCGTTCTGCCCAAACCCACCGTCTTCACGCTCGCGAACGGCCTGACGGTTTATCTTGTAGAGCGGCATGAGCTGCCCATCGTGTCGGCAGAGCTACTTACCCTGGCTGGCGGCGCGGCAAACCCGGCAGACCGTCCCGGCCTGGCCGGCATTACTGCGGCCTTGTTGACCGAGGGAACCGGCAAGCGCTCCTCGGAGGAGATTGCCAACGCAGCCTCTTTGCTGGGCACCGATCTTTCTTCCTTCAGCGACACGAGTAGCGCGGGGCTCTCCATCTCGCTGCTCTCACGGCATATCGATCGCGGGCTCGACCTGCTGGCTGATTCCGCCCAGCATCCTGCCTTTCCTGCCGCCGACCTGGAGCGGATCCGGGCAAGGCGCCTGACCGGCCTGTTGCAGCAGCAGGACAATCCGGTCCAACTGGCCCTGCGCGCAGGCGAGCTGAACCTCTTCGGCGCTTCCAGCCCCTACGGATACGACGCGCTCGGAACAGCGGCCTCGCTCAATGCCATTACCCGCGACGACATTTCCGCCTTTTACGCAAGAAATTACGGGCCGCGCGGCAGCCTGCTCGAGCTGACCGGCGATGTGACTCCCGCGGAAGCGCGCAAGCTTGCTGAAGACGCCTTCGGTAGGTGGACTTCGACCGCCGAACCGGTTGCGCCGCCGCCGGCTCCGCCCGTCCCCGACCGTAAGCTCCTGGTGGTGGACAAGCCCGGTTCTCCACAGACTGCGCTGCTCACTTTCGGTGTCGGCATGCCGCGCAACTCACCCGACTACCCGGCAACCACAGTGATGAACACCATGCTGGGCGGCCTGTTCTCCTCGCGCATCAATATGAACTTGCGCGAAGAGCATGGGTACACCTACGGAGCGGAGTCCTTTTTCTGGTTCTATCGCGGCACCGGCCCATTCATCACTTATGCGCTGGTGCGGACGGACGTGACCGCGCCGGCCACGGAACAGATGTTCAAGGAGCTCGACGGCATCCACACCAAACCGCTTACCGACGCGGAGCTGCGCCTGGCCAAGGACTCCATCATCCGCAGCCTCCCCGGGGACTTCGAAAGCGCCAGCGGAGTGAACAGACAGCTCGCCGATCTGTGGCTCTACGGTCTGCCGCTCGACTACTACACGAAGCTTCCCGCACAGATTGAATCCGTCACTTCAGCCGACGCGCAGGCCGCCGCGGCCAAGTACATCCACTCCGAAAACCTGCTGGTCATCGAAGTCGGCGACAAATCCAAGATCGAGCAGAGCCTCAAGGACCTGAAGCTCGGCCCAGTCGAGGAGTGGAGCGAAAAGGGAAGTGCGAAGTAGGGCTGACGGAAGGTGCTCTGTGAAATCTCAGGTCTCGCTCTCAAGACCTGGGATTGATCTACGATGGAGGTGCCTGCATCTACGATATCTTTCGCCGCTTGCGCAACCAACATGCGTTTTTCGCAATCCCGTTCTACCGGCAAAGAACGGGATACCGAGAGTGGGAACGATTACTTCGGGGCGCGCTACTACTCAAGTTCAATGGGCCGGTTCATGTCGCCGGATTGGTCAGCCAAAGTTGCTCCTGTACCGTACGCGAAGCTGGGCAACCCGCAGTCGCTGAACCTGTATAGCTACGTCTACAACAATCCTCTCAGTAACGTTGATCCAGATGGGCATTTGGGGTGCGGTTTTCTTTGGTTGGGTAATTGCCCCACCGCCCCGCTAGCGCCGCCGCCAGCGCCCCCGCCTCCCCCTGCTCTTGCCGTAGCTGGAACGCCACCGTCAAATCTGGCAGACGCACAAAAGGCGGCGAGGGAAAACCCAGCCAACGCTCCTACCGGAGAACGAGGGACACCGGGAAGAACAACCCACTGCAACCAAGCAACTTGCCAGATCGTAGAGGCCACAGGAGCGCCAACAAACGGATTAGAAAGTGCGACAGGAACGCCGAACCTTGCAAACACTGATGCGAAGACCTTGCCCAATTCTCCAGACTGGGGCAAAGTGGACCCGCAGACCGCGCAGAATTTGGCAACTCTAGGCGTTACAGTGCTCGGGGTAAGACCAGAAGACCCACACGGCCATATCGTCACCGTGGCACCTGAAATGTTACCCGGCGACCAGAATGTCCAAAAGTATGGACCACTAATTAACAACATCGGAGGTTCGATAGGGGTTACGAATGCAAACAACGTTTTCAGAGGTACACCGGCAACCTATTACGCGCCGACCACTCCTCAATGGTGAGTCTGTGCGAAGCCTCTTATGCTTGATCGTTCTAACGCTAGCAACAGGCGCTTGGTCACAGTCACCGCAGCCTGCTAACAATGCCGTGCTCCCGAAGCAGATGTTCGCTGGTACATGGTGGCTCAAATCAGACGCGGAAGAGCGCGCCGGACTTCTTAATGGGGTTGCTGACTGCATGACGTGGACAGCGCACAAGAAGGGGTTTAACGCGACTCCAGAACAACTCACGGACAGAGTCAGCAAGTTCTATGCCTCGCATCCCGAAGCGGTGACTCTCAGCGTTATCGATGTGTGGCGAAAGCTTGATGATCGGCCCCAACCAAGCACTGGTACGGAAGGCCAAGGCGGGACTTGGAAAAACGCCCACTGGTACCTGAACGGCGATTGGTGGGCCCAAATCAGCGAGGATCAGCAACTGGGCTTTGTTGAGGGCTATCTCTGGTGCTTGAGAACCCAAGTTCTACCTCCTACCGACAGTTACTCTGCCTCCCCAGATACGTACCGCCGAAAGATCGATGCATTCGTTAAGGCGAATCCGAAGCTGGGCAAGGAGGCCGTTGCTGTAACCCTCCGCCGTTATCGCGACCAGGATGCAGCGGCGTCCCATCAATGATCTTCTGAGCCAGCGTCCCGAGGAGCACGCTGCCTACGGCATCGGTTTTAGGTAGGACACGTCTCCCCCAGTCGGGAGCTGTGGAGTAACTTCAGGTTGCTGTGCGGTAACTCAATGCCCGAAGTCAGCGTCTAAAGAAAAAACATGCTCAGGGCCGCACTTGCCTGGAGCGTGGCGCACGTTGCTCCGGTGCGCGCGAATGAGCCGACTCCCCATCGATCAAACGCGGAGAGATTTTTCCTTTAGGCGGGTGGCCCAGGTCTGACCCTCCCAAAAAGAGTGGGTGCCCCAGGTCTCGGTTTTGAGACCTGGGAGACGACGAACCCCGACGTGCCGGCTTTTGTTTCCCGCGAACCCACCCCGGATGTAGGATGTTTGGATGACGAAGGGACTGGTTCGATATCAGCAAGCCGGGTGTTTTCACTTCGTCACTTTCAGTTGTTATCATCGGTTCCCTTATCTCGGCACTGCGTCCGCGCGAGGCCTGTTCGAGCGGTCCCTTGAGTCGATGCGCAAGCGTTATGGGTTTGTCGTCTGCGGCTATGTAGTCATGCCGGAACACGTTCATCTTCTCGTCAGCGAACCGAAGACGGCGCTGCTCTCAAAAGCGATCCAGGCTTTGAAGCTGTCGGTCTCCGTGCAAAGCAGACAGCGGCCTTTCTGGCAGACGCGGTACTACGACTTCAACGTCCACAACCAAGAAAAGCGCGTGCAGAAGCTGCGCTATATGCACCGCAATCCAGTCAAGCGCGGGTTGGCCGGGAAGCCTGAACAATGGCAATGGTCGAGCTTCCGCCATTACGCGACCGGAGTCGAAGCAAGCGTCGAGTTCGAAAGCCAATGGACCGCTTTTCGGCGCGGAAACGAATTCCCCCAATTCCTGCGCTAAAAAGAAACAAACCCCTTGCTCATGCAGCCAGTGGCGTGATCTGAACCTGAT
>CAYUJM010000027.1:0-36994 GCA_964445025.1 uncultured Occallatibacter sp.
ATCAGGTTCAGATCACGCCACTGGCTGCATGAGCAAGGGGTTTGTTTCTTTTTAGGAGGCCAATATGGATTCTTGGGTCTCAATTATCAGCATGATCCTCATAGTCGGATGGTCGGTATTCCGTTTCTCCAAGAACGTCGGCTATTGGTCCCAATGCACTCTCCTGCCTTACCAATCAGGGGTCCTATTTCGGAACGGGTATCCGGGAAAGGAGGTCGGTCCGGGGCGGCATAGAGTTTTCATCGGTCGGGAGAAGATTCACTTTCTCGATTTGCGTCCAATCGAAGTTCGAGTCGAAAATCGTGCTGTGGCTTTGGCCGACGGCAAAGTCGCGATCTATGGGTTTTCAGCCGGCGCACGGGTCATCGATGTCACAAAAGCACTATACGCATCTTCGAATTACACTCAACTGCCTGCCTTTGCCACTCTTGCTGCTTGCCGCAGCGTCTTGAACCAATCTGTCGACAGCGCAGCAGCAGGTCTTCGCGCTTCGGTCGCAGAGCAAGTTGCCGCCGCCTGCAAGTTGCGTCTGGCAGGGTTTGGCTTTGAATTGGTTTCATTCGACCTGACGCAATTTACCATTGCTCAGGCTGCTGAGACGACGACCTTCACCCCAGGTTAAGTTGCCAGGTGCCCTATCCTTCCGATTTTTTCTTTCGCGAGGGTCGGCTACGCAACTGCTCGCCCGCCCTTTTCGGGTCTGCCTCGCGCCGCCGCGATTGAGCAATACCTTAAAGGCCTTTCTTCATGATCGCGAGACCAGCCCTGGAGACCTGGACGTCGTCCTCGGACTTGCCCCCGCTGAAGGCCACAATGACATAGCCGCCCGGAATCTGTGCAATAACGCCGCCCTGCCAGCCGAATTCTCCTGTCATGGGCGGGCGCTTGGCGGTTCCGCTGTCCTCGAGGGTGCTGGCCATCTCGGCTGACTTGGCATAGGCAATGCCAAGCAGGTTGTTGCCGTTGGCGCTGGCTTTCATGTCCGTCATATGGCCCACGACGGCCATCTTCGAGGTCCATCCCTGGACGTCAGTGCCGGGGACAAAATTCACCACGGCCACGCCCTGGATATTCAGCTCGGCGGCCCTCTGCTTCATCGCCTCCAGCGCCTGGCTCTCCAGGGCGTCAAGCTTCTTCTGGCTGGGCGGCCTGGGTGCGCCCTCCGCACTGGCGCGGCCTCCGTTCATAGCGATCGCCACAACAAGCAGCATCCAAGCTGCAACCATGCGTCCGTTCATTCCGTTCCCTTTCGATTGGACGAGTCGGCGCATCCGCAGGCCCGCTTCGTCACCGGAGTAGTCTAACCCCGCCCAAGCTCGCCGGTCAGATGGAATCGCTGGATTGCGCCCCCGTGGAAGCTGCGCAGAAGCAATCAGTGCGGAGCGGCAGGCCGGTAGATGAGGCCGATGACGACGCCGACAATGAGCCACTCGATGAAGTACATCGTCCCTTGCTGAGCAGTGATCCTCCACCCGATGTTCAGGTTGACGTAGTTGTGAAGCACAAACGATCCCAGCGCGAAGACGCCGATGAGAGCGCCGAAGCGCAGCCCCTCAACCAGGCCGGAGCCGCCCTGGCAGAGGAGTGCATAAAGCACTGCAAGCGCGAGCATGGCAACGAACATCCCCGCCATACCAACCGGCATGTGGCTCATCTGGCCGTTCTGATCCCGATAGACGGCAGGGTACTTGAGGAATTCGGTCTTAAGCGCAGGGACAAGGGCGAAGACAACACCGCCGAAGGCCATGTATGCCACAAACGCAGCCAGGGCTGCGAGAAAGATACGCAGGGGGTTCATGGGCTCCTTTCTGAGGCGCAGAGTGCCGGAAAGGCTGATGGGTCAATCTAGCTGGCGCGCGAGCCCTGGGTCAAGGAATTCCGGCGTGCGGAATCCGATCCTGTGCGTGCGGTCATAAACTACCCGGCAGCCATCCCGCCACGGTAGTCTTAGAGACAACGTGATCAAAGCAGACGCCCAACCCAGCGCGGCTCCGCCGTCTCACCCTTTGGACCAGGTTCCTGCCGACTTGACGCCCTTCATGCGCCAGTGGACGGCCGCGAAACGAGAGAATCCGGACGCGCTGCTGTTCTTTCGCATGGGCGACTTTTACGAGCTTTTCTACGACGACGCAGTGACGGTGAGCCGGGAGCTTCAGCTGACCCTGACGGCACGGGACAGGGAGCGCTCGCAGCCCATGTGTGGGGTTCCCTACCACGCTGTCGAAGGCTACTTGACGCGGCTGTTGCGCAAGGGCTACCGCATTGCCATCTGCGACCAGATGGAGGACCCCAAGCTCACCAAGAAAATTGTCCGCCGTGAGGTGACGCGTGTGCTTACGCCGGGCACGGCGCTGGACAATGCGTTGGGGCAGGAGCAGAACAATTTTCTGGCGGCCTTGTATGAGACCGGACCCGCTAAAGAGTCTCTTTGCGCGGTGGCGCTGCTGGACGTCTCGACGGGCGAGTTCCGGACGGCAGAGTTTTCCGGAGCGGCGGCACGCCAGCAGGCTGTGGATGAAATTGTGAAGGCGGGCGCGAGCGAGGTGCTGCTCCCGGCGAGCTCCGAGTTGCCGGCGCAACTGGAACGCATTCCGGCGCGCACGCGGGTGGAAGACTGGGTTTGGACGCGCGATTTCGCAGTGCCGCTGGTGGAGCGGCAACTGAACGTGCGCACGCTCGAAGGCTACGGGCTCGATCGCCATCCCGCGGCCGCTATCGCAGCCGGAGCGGTGCTCCACTACGTTCGCACCACGCAGAAAATCGAAGCGCTGCACATTGACAGCCTGAAGTTTCAGGAGCACTCGACGGCCCTGGAACTCGACCAGGTGACGGCGCGGAATCTTGAACTCGTGGAACCGCTTTTTGTGGGGCAGGACGCGCGGGCAACGCTCTTCCACACGCTGGACGCGTGCCTGACGCCGATGGGCAAGCGACTGCTGCGGGCTACAATCCTGCGGCCCCTCATGGATGCGCCGGCGTTGGAAGCGCGCTATGAGGCTGTGGCCGAGGCGCACGGCGATCTGCTCAAGCGTGAGGAGATGCGGCGCTCGTTTGGCGGCATTCTCGATCTGGAGCGGCTGCTGGCGCGGCTCTCGCTCGATTCGGCGGGACCCCGCGATGTTCGTGCACTGGCTGCGAGTCTTGGAAAGCTGCCGGGATTGAAGATTGCGCTAAGCGAGATGCAGGCGCCTCTGTGGCGCGCACTGGCCGATCGGTTGAACACGCTCGAAGACGTGACGGCGCTGATTGAGCGGACGCTTGTGGCTGAGCCACCGCTCACGCTTGTCGATGGCGGAGCAATTGCGGCAGGCGTGGATGAGGAATTGGATGAGTTGCGGACCATCTCCTCGACGGGACGGCAGTCGATTGCAGCAATCGAGGAACGGGAGCGAGCGAGAACCGGGATCGGTTCGTTGAAGGTGCGCTATAACACGGTCTTTGGCTATTACATCGAGATCACCAAGGCTAACTTATCGCTGGCTCCGGCCGACTACGAGCGCAAACAGACCCTGGTGAATGCGGAGCGCTTCACGACTCCAGAGCTGAAGGATTACGAGCGCAAGATCCTCACCGCGCACGACCGCTCGATCGAAATCGAGAAGCGGATCTTTGTCGAGTTGCGCAAGACGGTGCTCGAGGCCGCAAGCCGCATCCGGCGCAGTTCCGCGGCAGTGGCCGAGGCGGACCTGCTTGCCAACTTCGCGCATCTTGCCGCGCTGCGGCGTTATGTCCGGCCCACGATTGTAGAAGAGCCGCTGCTGGAAGCAGTCGCGGGTCGGCATCCGGTGATCGAGCAGTGGATGGAAGAGACGCGCGAAGGAAGGTTCATTGCCAATGACATCTATCTCAACGCGGCCGGTCCGGAGGAAGATGGCGGCGGGCCGAGTTTATTGCTCATAACCGGCCCGAACATGGGCGGCAAGAGCACGTATCTACGCCAGGCGGCAATGTTGGTGCTGATGGCGCAGATGGGCAGCTTTGTGCCGGCGGAGAGCATGCGCTTCGGGCTTGTCGACCGCATTTATACGCGCATCGGGGCCAGCGACAACGTGGCGCGGGGGCGGTCGACCTTCATGGTGGAAATGACCGAGACGGCTACGATTCTGAACACGGCCACCAGGCAATCGCTGATCCTGCTGGATGAGATGGGACGTGGCACGGCTACTTTTGACGGGCTCTCGCTGGCGTGGGCGACGGTGGAATATCTGCACGCAGAAACCGGTGCGCGCACTTTGTTTGCCACGCATTATCATGAGCTGACCATGCTGGCCGAAAAGCTGCCGCGGGTACGGAATCTGCGCGTAGGCGTGAAAGAGGCAGGCGGCGGGATTGTATTTCTCCATCACATTGAACCGGGCGCGGCCAGCAAGAGTTACGGCATTGAAGTGGCGCGGCTGGCCGGGCTGCCTGCACAGGTGATCGAGCGCGCCAAACGTGTGCTGCGCCAGCATGAAAAGCAGGAAAAGTTCGCCGCGGCGAATGTGCAAGCGGAAACGGCGGAGCCGGTGCAGTTGACCATCTTCACCCCGCTCTCGCAACGCATTGTGGACCGCATCGAAGCGACCGATGTGAATTCGCTTACGCCGCTGCAGGCGCTGAACCTGCTGGAAGAGCTGCAACAGGAACTAAAGGAAAAGGCATGACAGCGAATCTGCGTCAGGCGGCAGGCAGCCTGCTGGTTGTGGGCCTGGGAGGCACCGAACTCACGGGCTTGGAGCGCGCGTGGCTCAAGCTGGTGCGGCCGGCAGGAATCATCCTCTTTGGGCGCAATATCGCTGACGCGGCGCAGACGCGCGCTCTTCTCCATGAGGCGACCGCGCTCTGTTCTCCGCACAGTTTGCGCTGCGTCGATGTGGAGGGCGGTTCCGTTGACCGGCTGCGCGATGTGCTGGCGCCCACGCCCTCCGCGCAAGCGGTAGCGCGGGCGGCGAACATCAGGGAAGCGGGACTAGGCCCGAGCTTTCCCAGGTCTCAAATTCGAGACCTGGGGCACCCAAACGGATTGGCGCGCGAACACGGTGAAATCGTGGCGCGGTCTGTAAAGGCTTTCGGATTCAACACGACTCTCGCGCCCGTCCTGGACCTGGCGCTTCCCGCTTCAGCCAAGGTGATGGGCAAACGTGCGGCGGCTACGACGGCCAGCGGAGTGATCGAGTATGGACGCGAGTTTCTCGCCGGGTTGGCTGCGCACGGAGTCGTAGGATGCGGCAAGCATTTTCCCGGACTCGGTGGCGGCACGCTGGACTCGCATCTCGAAACTCCGGCGATTCACCGCACCATGCGCGAATTGAATCAGGAAGACCTGATTCCCTATCGCGAATTGCGGAACGAGTTGCCCATGATCATGGTGAATCATGCGGCATATCCCGATACGCCCGGTGGCAATCGTCCCGCATCGGCCTCGGCTTACTGGATCACAAAGGTCCTGCGCCAGCGCATCGGCTACCTTGGCATCATCTTCTCTGACGATCTGGAGATGGGCGGCATCCTCAAGTTTCTGCCCATCGAAGAAGCCGTGATTGCCGCCTTCCGCGCGGGGATGGACCTGGTGGAGATTTGCCACAGTCCGGAGCTGATCCTGCGCGCCTATGAATCCCTCATTGCCGAAGCTGAGCGTTCGAGCGCATTTCGCAACCTTCTCCTGGCGCGCGCGCGGGAGACCTCACTTAAGCGCAGAAAGTTTTTTGCCGGCAAGGCTTCCGCTGCGCTTTCGGCGCGGCAGTTTGAAGCGCTGCGTGCGCGCATTCTCCGCTTCAGCGAAACGATTGCGAAGGCTCAGCCGGTGCAGGGGGCGCAACTGCCATGAACAAAAAGGCGATGACTGTGGCCGGGATCATGAGCGGCACTTCGGGAGACGGAATCGATGCAGCCATTGTGCGCATCGCGCCGGGAAGAATGCGGAAAAGCGTCGCACGGCCCGGACTCACGCTTGTGGCGCATGAGGTTTTTCCCTTTCCGGCTGCACTGCGGCGCGCGGTGCTGGCGGCGATGAATGCGGCTTCGACATCGACAGCCGAGCTGGCGCGGCTGAACTGGCGGCTGGGCATCGCCTACGCGGAGGCAATGGCCGAAACGCTCCGGCGGCATCCGGTGAAGCTGGACCTGGTTGGCTGCCACGGTCAGACGCTTTATCACCAGGCGCAACCGTCGCGCTACGCGGGCAGCAGCTTTGCGTGTACATGGCAGGCGGGCGAGGCGCAGGCGATTGCTGCAGCGCTGGGTGTTCCAGTGGTATCAAACTTCCGCCCCGCGGACATGCTGGCCGGCGGCCAGGGCGCGCCCCTGGTTCCCCTGCTCGACTACGTGCTGTTTGCACATCCCGCCCGCGGCCGTGTGCTGCAGAACATCGGCGGCATCGCCAACCTGACTGCAATTCCTGCCGCAGCCAGAGCCGATCAGCTTATCGCGTTCGATACAGGGCCCGGCAACATGGTGATCGATGCGCTGATGCAGGAGCTCTTTGGCAAGCGTTTCGATCGCAACGGAGCTATCGCGGCTACAGGCAAGGTGCTCGCGCCGGCACTTGCAGCGGCATTGCGGAACCCGTATTTCCGACTCAAGCCGCCTCGTACGGCTGGGCGCGAGCAATTTGGTCGCGCCTACGCGGCTGATTTCCTGGCCAGGTGTCGAGGCCTAAGTAAGAAACCTGAGGACGCGATCGCAACCGCTACGGCGCTGACGGCCGAGACCATTGCCGGTAGTTACAAACGGTTCGCGCAAAGAAAGATGAGCGGTCGTGTGGACTACATAGTTTCCGGCGGCGGCGCGCGCAATCACACGCTGATGGCCATGCTGGCGCAGCGGCTGGAACCGCGGGGATGCGAACTGGCGGCGAGCGAGGATTTCGGCATGCCCGCGGAGGCCAAGGAGGCAGCAGCTTTTGCGCTGCTGGCGTGGCAGACTTGGCACCATCTGCCGGGGAATGTGCCTGCGGCCACGGGGGCGAGCCGTCCTGCGATACTGGGACAGGTGACCTATGTCTAGGTTGCGCGGGCTGCTCGCGCTGTCTGCCCTGCTCGCTCTCACCTGTTGCCGCACCGCACAGCGTGATCCGCATACGGTGGTCTTTCTCATCGAGAGCAGTCCCGCAAATCTCGATCCGCGCATTGGTACGGATGCGCAATCGCAGCGTATCGACGCTCTGCTCTTCGATGGCCTGGTAGCTCGCGATTCCAACTTTCAATTCACGCCGGCGTTGGCCGAACGTTGGGAGCAGCCGAAGCCGCTCACGCTCGTGTTTCATCTGCGCGGCGATGTCCGCTTTCACAACGGTCAAAGGCTCACAGCGCGGGATGTAGTCTTCACCATCGAGTCCATGCTCAACCCAGGCCAGGCGGGCGGGGTCATCTCGCCCCGGAGCGCCAGCTATGCCGCCATTGACACCGTCGAAGCGCCAGACCAGAGAACAGTCGTGATGCATCTGAAGCACCCGGACAACTATCTGCTCACCAATCTCTCCACCGGCGCCATGGGCATTGTTCCGGCGGAAAGCGGGCGCGACTTCTGGCAGCATCCGGTGGGCACGGGGCCATTTCGCTTCGTCAGCCAGCAGATCGATCAGGATGTGGTTGTGGAGCGCAATCCGCTCAGCTGGTCGGTGACGCCAAAGCTCGAGCGCGTGCGATTCGCCGTGGTTCCGGACGCTATCACTGAATCTTTAGAACTGGAAAAAGGCTCAGGCGACGTCGCCATCAATTCCCTTCCCATGGATTCGCTGCCGGTGCTGGCGGCGCGCTCGAATCTCGAAATCGAAGAGACCGGCGGGACGGAAGTTCAGTACCTGAGCTTCAACCTGCGCGATCCTCTGCTCAGCGACGCGCGCATCCGCCAGGCCATTTCCTGCGCCATCGACCGCGATCTCATCATTCGCACTCTGCTCGGCAATCACGCCCGGCCCGCGTTGAGCCTGCTGCCGCCCGGTCACTGGGCGTTCAACGGCGAGGGGCAGCGATTCGACTACGACCCCGCGCGCGCTGCGCAGCTTCTCGACGCGGCAGGCCGTCGACGCACCGCGAACGGCATCCGCTTTCACCTCACCATGAAGACCAGCAACGACGAGGGAACCCGCCTGCTGGCCGCCGTGCTGCAGCAGCAATTGGCAGCCGTGGGCATCGCGCTTGACATCCGCAGCTTCGAGTACGCGACGTTCTACTCCGATGTAACGCGCGGAGCGTTTCAGATGTACTCGCTGCGCTGGATCGGCGGTAACGAACAGCCGGATATCTTCGGCTACGCGTTTTCCACAGCGCGTTTCTCTCCCCGAGGAGCCAACCGCAGCCACTACTCGAATGCCCGCCTCGATTCCCTGCTGGACGACGCGGCCGAGAGCGAAGATAGGGGACAACGGCGAGCCGACTACGCAGAGGCGCAGCAGATTCTGGCCCGCGATCTGCCCGCCATCAATCTCTGGTATCGCGACACGGTCGTCGTGCATAATCGCCGCCTTACGCACGTTGTTCCTGCACCCTCGGGAAGCTACACCTTCCTTGAGACAGCGGAACTGGCGAATCCGAACTGAGCGAACCGGTCTTTCCTGCCTTGATTGAATCGATCGCGGCGCATCCGTTTTCGCCCGCATCCAGCGCCGGAAACTGTCCCCAAAACCTTAAGCCTGCCTTAAGGTTGAGCCGCGCGCAACCTGAACAAGGGCAGCGATTTACCTGCATTGCTGAAGATTCTCTGCGAATCCCATCCGATAGGCGGTCTCCGCTTCAACCTTTTGCTGCATTGACTCGTCTACCGAACTAGGAATGAGTCTCAAATCAGGAAAACCGCCAGGATGCTGACGGCGGAGAAATGGCTTATGAAGCGTACGGTCAAGATTTGGAATTTGGCATGGATGGCGGGCATGGCCGTGTCGGGAACCCTGGCGATTGCGATGTTCGTTGCACCCGCAGCACGGGCACAGGCGCCGGCGCGCTTTATCGGCACCGTCACGGCCATCAGTGGAACCACGCTCACGGTGAAAACCGACGCCGGCCAGTCCTTTCAAGTGGACGTTCCTGCCGGCGCGTCCCTCAAGCGCATCGAGCCCGGACAAAAGGATCTGAGCACGGCGGCGGCAATGGAGTTCGGCGAACTCGCGGTTGGCGACCGGGCGCTGGTGAAGCTTGATCCCGACGCGCCGGCAGGAGCCACGCAGGCCTTGCAGATCGTGGCCATCAAGCAGGCCGACGTGGCGCAGAAGCAACAGAAAGACCGCGAAGACTGGCAGAGGCGCGGGGTGGGCGGACTGGTGAAGAGCGTTGACGCGGCAGGCGGCGTCATTGTGTTGACCAGCGGTGCGGGAGCCACGGCCAAGACCATCACCGTTCATGCCACCAGGACAACAGTACTCAGGCGCTATGCTCCTGCTTCGGTGCGCTTCGACGCGGCCGTTCCCGCGCCTATTGACGCCATTCACCCTGGCGACCAGTTGCGCGCGCGAGGAGCCAAGAATTCCGACGGCACCAGTATCGACGCGGAAGAGGTGGTTTCAGGCACCTTCCGCAACATCTCGGGAACGATCTCATCGGTGGATCCGACCGGTTTGGCATTCACGGTGAAGGATCTGGCCACCAAGAAGCAAGTAACCATTCACATCACTGGAGACGCGCAGATGCGCAAGCTTTCTGATCGCATGGCCGCTTTCCTGGCCGCATTTCTCAAAGGCGCTGGAAGCGGCGGCGGGCAGGCGGCTGGTGGCGCAGCTCGCCCGGCCGGTGGTGGTGCGCCAAGCGGTGGCGGAGCGCAATGGTCAGGCCAGGGTAGCGGCCAGGCCGGTGGTGGCCGCGGCGGTGGGGGCGGAGGCGATCCTCAGCAGATGCTCAGCCGTGCGCCGGCCATTCAGATTGCAGACCTCAAGAAGGGCGATGCGGTGATGGTGGTTTCAACAGACGGCACCACCGACGTCACCGCTATCACGCTGCTGGCTGGCGTTGAGCCCCTGCTTGAAGCTCCCGCGGCAAGCCAGAGCCTGTTGAACAACTGGAGCATGAACTCCGGCGCAGGCGCGGCGGACGCGGCAGCCCAGTAGGACGCAGACACATTCATTCGGAACAAATGGGGGACTCTTGTATTCAAAATTGCATAGCATTCATCGATCATTCATTGTTCTGGCGCTGAGCATCGGCGCGGCCCAGGCGGGATCGGCGCAAGCGCCCGCGGCACCCACGCCTGCGCAGCCGGTGCAGACGCCCGCGGTTGCAACGCCCGCTCCGGCTGTGACAACAGGAACTCTGCGCGGCCATATCTCCGACCCCACGGGCGCGCTCATCCCCGGCGCCGCGGTCACCATCACCAATTCTGCGGGCGGCACAGTGAAGAGCGTAACCGCGGATGCGGCCGGGGCATATGCGGTGACTGGACTTGCTCCCGGCGGCTACATCATTCAAGCCACCTTTGAAGGCTTCGCTCCATTCAGCTCCCCGACCATCCAGTTGGCTGCCGGGCAGTCGAAGCGTGTGGATGTCTCCATGGCCGTGCAGGCGGCGCAGCAAAGCGTCGTGGTGACAGACGACACGCCGCAGGTAAACGTCGATGCGAGTGGAAATGCCAGCGCCATTGTCATCAAGGGAAAGGATCTGGACGCTCTGTCCGACGATCCCGATGAGCTATCGAATGAATTGACCGCACTCGCCGGGCCATCGGCCGGCCCTAACGGCGGCCAGATCTACATTGACGGATTCACCGGCGGCCAGCTCCCTCCCAAGTCCGCCATCCGCGAAATCCGCATCAATCAGAATCCGTTTTCGGCGGAATTCGATCACCTGGGCTACGGCCGCATCGAGATCCTTACCAAACCCGGAACCGACAAAACGCACGGACAATTCTTCGTTCAGGGTAACGACAGCGCGTTCAACACGGGGAACCCCTTCGACCCCAATGTTCCCGCCTACAACCGGCTCCAGTACAACGGGACAATCGGCGGTTCGCTGAACAAGAGCACCTCCTACTTCTTGAGCGTAGAAGACCGCGACAACCACGATCAACAGATCTACGTCTACACGCCCGCGGTCCTGGATTCCGCCACCGGTCTATTTCAGCTCGCCCCCACGACGACCGCGGGCACGCTCGCCAATCCGCACAACCGCATTAATATCTCGCCGCGGCTCGACTTCCAGATCGGGCAAAAAAACACGCTCACCGCTCGTTACCAGTTCTGGTACGACACGGAATCGGGCGACATCGGCTCCACTTCGTTGCCCACGCAATCGCTCACCAACACTTCGAGCGAACATTCCATCCAATTGATGGACTCGCAGATCATCAATGACCACATGGTGAATGAGACGCGCTTTCAATACCGGCGCGACCTGAGCAGCGCCATACCGGTAAGCTCCGATCCAACCATTCAGGTAAGCGGAGACTTCACCGGTGGCGGGGCCGGTGGGCAGACCTCGCACGATCACTCGGACCACTGGGAGCTGCAGAACTTCACGACCATGAGCGCCGGAGCCCAGGCGATCAAATTCGGAGGATGGGTGCGGGATAACCGCGACGCGAATTCCTCCTTTGCGGGCCATAACGGTTCGCTCGTATTCACGCAGACAGGCTATATCGACGCGCTCAATGCGCTGGCGGCCAAGCGGAGCCTGGCATCCCTGCCCCAGGGTGATTTCATCAACTTCGGCATCTCGGCGGGAAAGACTTCTTACACGGCGAACGTCTTTGATGCCGCGCTCTTTTTCCAGGACGACTGGAAGGTGAACCCTCGACTGACACTCTCTGGCGGCGTGCGCTGGGAGTCGCAAAATCATATCGCCGACCACGACGACTGGGCTCCGCGTGCCGCTCTTGCCTACGCCCTGGACGCCAAGGGAAACAAGCCGGCGAAGACAGTGGTTCGGGCTGGATACGGCTTCTTCTATGACCGCACGGGGACTGGAAGCGTGCTCGCATCCACGCGGCAGGGGTTGAACTCCGGCCAGGTGCAGATTACATCGACCTCGGCTTCTTGCTTGAACGCCACCACCCTGACCAACATAGACTTCTCCGCCTGCCTGCCTGCGCCTCCTTACCAGCCGACAACACAGACCACGCTGGTTCAAATCGCTCCGAACTTTCATTCGCCCACCTCGGAGCAATTCGGCAGCAGTCTTGAGCGGCAGCTGACCAAGACAACCACGCTGACCCTGACTTACCTGCACACATTCGGAGTCCATCAGCTTGTCACGCGGGACGCAAACGCCTATGAACCGCTGCCGGGAACGGATTTCTATAACAGCAGCACCGGTCCCCGGCAGAACCCGTCGCTCGGAATCATCAACGAGTACTACCCCGAGGCGGTCTTCAAGCAAAACCAGGTGATCGTCAACGTGAATGCGCGTATCTCGCCCAAGTTGAGCTTCTTTGGCTTTTACAACCTCAACTTCGCGAACTCCGATTCTGCGGGAGGAACGGCTTCGAACTCCTACAACCTCAGTCAGGACTACGGCCGCGCCAGCTTCGTGTCGCGCAACGGCGTCTTTCTCATGGGCAACTACACCGGACCATGGCAACTCCGCTTCAACCCATTTCTGATCGCGAACGCGGGGAGACCTTACAACATCGTCTCCAGCTATGACCTCACCGGCGACAACTACTTGAATAACCGCCCCGGAGTTGCCGAATCTTCACTGTGCACCACCGGTTCGACGGAGTATTTCCAGACTCAGTTCGGCTGTGTTGATGTCACTCCACAAGCCGGAGAGACCTTGTTGCCTGTAAATACGGCCACCGGCCCCGCAGCCATTGCGTTTAACCTGCGCCTCAGCCGTGCCTTTGGTATTGGGCCCAAGCTGACAACCGAATCGCAAAACAACAATGGCGGGCCGCCGCCGGGAGGAGGTCCGCCTCCGGGTGGCGGTGGTGGCCGCGGTGGAGGCGGTGGCGGCATGGGCGGTGGATTCGGCCCCGGCGGATTTGGGGGCGGAGGTGGCCCACGCGGTCTGGGCGGCGGTGGAAGCACCAACAACCGCAAGTACACGTTGAACTTCAGCGCCCAGGCGTTGAACTTGTTCAACAACATCGACTACAGCACGCCCATCGGAACCGTTGGTTCCCAGGAGTTCGGGAGGTCGACATCTCTCCAAGGGGGGCCGTTCTCCGCGCCGGGCGGCACAGCGGCGAGGCGCATCTTCTTCCAGGCTGTGTTGTCGTTTTGAGGCGATAACGCCGAGGCGAGTACCGAAGGAAGAAGGCCGGAGCACATTGCTCCGGCCTTCTTCTTGCGATGCTGAACTACTTGACGGCCGTCACTGCCGCGGGCTGGTTTGTCGGCGCGAAGGCATCGGTGAGCGAGATGACCTTGAGCTGCGCCTTCAAGTCGGCGAGAGAAGCAGCGCTTCCGGCCGTAATCTCAACGGTTTCTCCGGGCAGAATGTCGAAGTAGTTGTCGGAGAGTTTCACGTCCAGGTCGCCAAAGGAAACGTACACGCTGCGCGCAAGCACCGGCGAGCTGATCCGTATCTTGTAACTTCCCTTTTCACCGGCAGTCTCCACCGTAAGAGCCGCCGGCTTTAAATGTACTTCCTTCACCGGCGCAAGGTAGGCAAGATTGCGCGAGATCTCTCCGCCGCCGTCGCTCACGCTGGCCACAACAAATACCCTTGAAGTATCCGCAGCGCCCGCGTCGGTCAGTTTCTTGAGCGGCCAGTCGAGATAGACCTTGCTGGTTAGCGGCGTTACATCCACGGCATGAGATTCCTCCAGGAGCACTTTGCCGTCGAAGTCCATCAGACGCACGCGCAGAGTTGCGGGCTGAGCGGTTGTCTTGTCGGAGACGATGTAGACCTTGAGAGAGCCATCTTCCACATGCGGCGAAACGAGAATGGGCGCGTAGAAACGGCGGGCATAGTATTGCAGCGCCTTCCAGCGTCCGTAATAGTCGATGCTGGACCACGAGGCCACCGGCCAGCAGTCATTCAGCTGCCAGAAGATGGAGCCCATGGTCTCCGGACGGCTGCGCCGGAAGTGCTCTGCGCCGATCTTGATGCCCTCGGCCTGCAGTACCTGGCTGACATAGAGAAAGCTGGCGAAGTCCTTTGGCTCGGAGTAATCGCGCAGCAGGTAGTCGTGGATGATGGAGTTGCCTTCATTGTTCTTCTGGTGGGCCAGCATCACGGAAGTAAAAATGTTGGCGCGATCCGCCGGCTCCGTGAACGCATCTACTGTTCGCATCTCCGGAAAGGACTGGAATCCGTACTCGGTGATGAAGCGCGCATGATGCGTTTCGTAGGTCGAGAACGGCACGCGGCCATGCCACACATCCCAGACGTGCGCGTCGCCGCTCTGATAGGTCGGCGTCAGCGGCTCGTAATCCGCGCTGGGCGAGCTGGGCCAGTAGGGCGTCTCCGCGTCGAGACGCGCGACCACCCTGGGAAGAATCCCGCTGAACTCGGTAAGGTAGTCCTGCCAGATGAACAGGCGCACATCGGGCGGCAACGTGGGTCGCGGACCCCAGCTGAACGCGGCCTCGGTCTCGTTGTTGCCGCACCACACAACGATGCTGGGATGGTTGCGCAGGCGGCGCACTTGGGTCTCGGCCTCAGCCTCGATATTCAGCTTGAATGCGTACGTTCCCGGCTGCCAGTCATTGCCGAACATGAAGTCCTGCCACACCATGATTCCGAGTTCGTCGCAGATCTGGTAGAACTCGTCGGTCTCGTAGTAGCCGCCGCCCCAGTGGCGAATCATGTTCATGTTGGCGTCGCGCGCGGACTCGAGGATGCGCCGGTAGTCGGCCGTCTTTACGCGATTGGGAAAGCTGTCGAAGGGGATGACGTCCGCCCCCTTGGCGAAGACGGGAATGCCGTTGACGATCAACTCGAAACTGCGGCCCCATTTGTCGGGGGCGCGATGGAGTTCGATGGAACGCAGGCCGGCTTTTGTCTGGCGCTGGTCGGCAATAGCCCGGCCGGCGCCGGTACTCAACTGCGCGGTGAACTCATACAGCGGCTGATCCCCGTAGCCCGCTGGATACCATAGCTTGGGCTGGCGGAACTGTATGGGAATGTCGATTACGTTGCGCCCGGCATGAAGGCTGACCGTCTCTGCTACGGTGACGGGCCTGGCGTCGTCTGTGTATTGGACACTAATCCTGGCTGCGCCGCCGCTTGCTGCCTCGACCTCGACTTCCGCATCGATGTGCGCTACGTCCTTGCTCACATCGCGCTGGCGGATCGCGAAGTCGGCGATGCGTGCCTTGTCCCAGGCCTCAAGCCGCACCGGCCGCCAGATTCCGCTGGTGACAAAACGCGGGCCCCAGTCCCAGCCGTACTGATAGGCCGCTTTGCGAATATACGTCTTGTCTTCGGTCTTGGAGCGCAGCCGGAAGGCGTCGCTGGCCGCGGCCTCTTCAGCGGCCTTGATGGGCGAAGGAAAGACGACGCGCAACAGGTTCTTGCCGGCGTGCAAATGGCTCTTCACAGGCACGCGCCAGATGCGGAAGCTATTGTCCGCGCTCAGAACCTCTGTGCCGTTCACATAAACTTGCGAAGCCGCGTCAAGACCGTCGAAGACAAGGTCCACATTCGATCGCGCCAGCATGGCCGCCGTCACGTCGAAGTTGAGCCGGTACTCCCAGCTCTCCTTCTCAATCCATTGCAGCTTCGACTCATTATCGCGGAAGAACGGGTCGTCAATCTTCTTGTTGGCCAGCAGATCGAGGTGTACGTCGCCGGGAACCGTGGCCGGGAGCCAGCCTTCCTCGGCGGCCTGGCTCACTGTGACTTGCCGAAACTGCCAGCCGCGATCGAGCGCCAGCTCCGCGTTCTGTTGGGATACACTCTGCGCATTTCCAGCTCTGCTCCCCAATCCAGCCACCGCCGCAATCAGCGCGCCGCACAGCACGCCCCACGCAAGTCCCTTTCGCATCGAATCCCCTCCGGCATATTCTGCAATCCCGCGGGAGCAGCCGGACTATCGCTGTTCCCAAGACCGCTGATAAGGGTATCAGATGGGGATTTTGGGAGGCCGTGATCCCGATTGGCCGGTGCAAGTCTGGGCGAAATCGAACACGCCGCGGCGGCGATCAACCATTCTCCGCCAGCACACTGCGGTAAAGCGCCTCCCATTGATCGGCGCGCGCATCGATGCTGAATTCAGTTGCGACGCGGGCGCGCGCCGCGTGGCCCAGACGGGCACGGTCTTCAGCGGTCCGCTGCAAGATTTCCAGCATGGCCGCAGCCAGCGCCTCTGGATCTTTGGGCGGAACGATCGCGCCTGCTTCGCCGACTAACTCCCGCACGCCGCCGACATCGGTTGCCACGACTGGTTTTTCCGTGGCCATGGCTTCGCCGAGAGCGAGCGGCATACCCTCCCACGCCGAGGCCAGCACGAATCCATCGGCGGCGTCGAGAAGCGCCGGCATATCGCGGCGCAGCCCAAGCCATCGCATGCAGTCTTCGATGCCGAGCGAGCGGGCTAGTGTCTGCAATCGCTCAAACTCGGCGCCTGTTGTCCCGGCTGCGATCCAGAGCCGCGTCTTGGGGCGGGCCGCTCTTACGCATGCAAACGCGCGCAGCAGGTTCGGATAGTCTTTGGCGGGCGCAATGCGGCCTGCTGTCACCCAAATGAATTCATCGCCTGCTCCCATCGCAGCGCGCGTCTCTTCGCGCCGCACTGTGCTGGGAGAGAATTCCGTTATTTCGATTCCGTTGGGCACGACGATGCATTTCCGCCGCGGAACAGCTTTCAATTGCACAAACCGCTCCGCAGCGGCGCTGCTTACGGCGGTCGTCCGGCTGCTAAGAGAATCGGTAATCCTGTAGGCCAGCATGCGATGCCAGCCTCCTTCATAGACATTGTGCACTGTCGACACCACCTGCGGTGGGGCAGAAACCTGGAGTAGCCGGGCGAAGAAGTTGGCGTGGAAGCTGTGGCTGTGAAGCAGGTCGGGGCGAAATTTGCGTAGAAATCGGCGGGCGTGCCACAGGCCGGCAAGCACACTGACGGGACTTCTGCGTATGCCCAGATGAACGGTCTGAAGGGCGGTAGGCCACTCCTCGTCGAGTTGTGGCCGCAGGACCATCAGTGCGGCGGTGTGGCCGCGATCGGCCATGCGCGAGGCGATAGCCAGCACCTGCCGTTCAGCTCCACCCATCCCGAGCGAGGTGAGCACATAGACGATCCGCATGGGGCCCTGGTTTCCGCGAACGTTTTTGTGGATCGATGATAACGCGCGCGGGTCAGTCTTTGTGACTGGGTGCGAAGCGGCGGCCGATCAGCCAATCCACAGCGAAGACGCCGGGGCCGAGGATCAGGATCAGCAGCGCGGCGAACCAGTAAGTGTAAGGGGTTGCCCCGTAGAAGTCGCTGGGATTGGATAGGATGTGGAAGAAGTTGGTGCGGTCGTCGGGCACGGCGAGATAGGCCATGGTCATATTGACGAAGAGGACCAGCGAAGTGAGCCGTGACGCAACGCCAAGCGCAAAGAGCGCGCCGCCGCAGAGTTCGATCAGCGCTACCAGAAGAGCTGCCAGGCCGGCGGCGGGCAAATTGAGGCTTAGAAAGAACTGCGTGACGCGATCGAGATGGGTGAGCTTGCCCCAGCCGTCCTGCATCAATTGCCAACCCCAGTAGAGACGAATGGCGAGCAGCAGCGGGCTTTGCGCCAGATTGAGCAACCGGGCAAAGTCGGTGTATGTGGTCTTGACGAGGTTGATGAGCTTTGACATTTGTGTCCTTCCTAACCGGCGAGCAATGAATCCAGTTCCGGAGCGCAGATCCAGCCTAGTTCGGCCCAATGACCAAACCATGCCCGGACCAATGCGGGACGGCGCGCTTCGGGTTTGCGAGAATCGTGGAAGCCCGTCTCCAGCGCTTTGCCGAGCGATTGGCCCTGGCGAAAGGCTTGAAGTGTGAGAAATTCTTCGCGCTCCAGCCGGCGGTAGTAGACTGCGTTGTCCACACGGTGCGCGGCAACCCAGGTAGCGCGGCGGCGCAGTTTGGGCAACTTGGCCGGCGGCTCGGGGCCGTCTTCGTGCTTCACGCCGGCTTCGCTGGCGCCGCGCCGTTGCTCCTTGTGCAGGGCCAGCACCAGTTCGTCGGCGGCGTAGTCCAAAGCCAGCAGTTGGAGGTGGGGTTGCAGGCCCAGAGGCGAGCCGCCGTCGAGCGTGGCGATCTGGTCGAGCGTGAGCGGAGTGTGCTCGGCGTTATCGAAGGCTTCGATAAACGCCCATTCAATGCGGACAACGTCGAGCGCCAGTCGATGCCGGCGACCGGTAAATTGCGGATGGGCAAACAGCCACTCAGGCAGCTTCGAGCCCAGGTTGCGCAGCGTGAAGGAACGGCTGGGATGCTCGGTAAGGTACGCAATAGAAAGCTGCTCGAAGGCTCGGCTTCCTACCACCGCGCGCAATGCCGGAAAGTCCTCTGCCAGCGCGTCGAAGACGCGGAACCAGTATTGGCGATTGTAGATTTCGAGCCGCTCAAACGGCGTGAGGCGGCTGTTAGGCGCAATAAAGCTCGCGGCCACCTGGGTCATGGGCCGGCCGTCGGGGGCCTCGGGGCGCATATCGTCGTCCGGGGTGAGCGGCATCATCACGGCCGCGGCCATCTGGCGCTGGAGCTCGGCAAGACTCATCGGCTGTGTGCTCATCGCGTGGCCTCCGCCAGGGCGCCTGCGTACTTATCGAGATAGAGCTGCGCCTTTTTGGCCTCGTTGTGCACTTCGTCGAAGCTGGGAATATGCTCGTCCCATTCGAGCAGCGTTGGCGTCGGTCCACAGCGCTCAATGGCACGCGCGTAGAGCTCCCAGACAGGATCGATGACCGGATGATCGTGGGTGTCGAGAATGTACTTCTCATACTTCGAGTGGCCGGCGATGTGGATCTGCGCCACGCGATGCGCGGGCACGTAGTTCACGTAATCCATGGGCGCGAATTCGTGGTTCATCGCCGAGACGTAAATATTGTTCACGTCGAGAAGGATCCCGCAGTCGGCGCGCTCCACGACTTCGGTCAGAAACTCCCACTCGGTCATCTGTGAGCCGGTGAAAGCCGCGTACGAGCTCACATTCTCAACAGCCACTGGAATCTCGAGGTAGTCCTGCACCATGCGCACGCGCTCCACAGTGCGCTCGACGGCTTCCCAGGTGTAAGGGAGCGGGAGCAGGTCGTGAGTGTATGTACCGTCGACACTGCCCCAGCAGAGGTGGTCGCTGAGCCAGGGAGTGTTGGTGCGGCGGACCAATGCCTTCAGGCGCTTCAGATGCTCGGGGTCGGGTGCGGTGACCGAACCGAAATACATGGAAACCCCGTGCTGGACAACACGGTATCGCTCCAGGATCTGATCCAGCATGGCCATGGGGCGGCCGGCATCGCACATGAAGTTTTCCGAGATGATTTCAAACCAGTCGACCACCGGCTTGCGCGAGAAGATGTGGTTGTAGTGGGGAATGCGCAGGCCGATTCCGACGCCGTGATCCTGATACGCATTGAAGCGATTGCCGGGCATGGGATCCTTGGGAGAGACAGTTTTCAGTTATCAGTGGTCAGTTTTTCCCACGATGGTGGGCGGATTGGGGAAGTGAATGACCGAGGTCGCGGCAGGAGAATGGGGTTGGATCGCCCTGCCGCGACAGCTGGGGAAGTGGATCTTAAGCAACCTTGGGAGGCTTGGACCCGTCCGTGGCGCAGCCGCCCTTGCTCTTGCAGGTATTCTTGCCCTTGCAGCCCTGGTCGCCCGTGGAGCAGCCGCCGTTTCCCTTGCAGCTGTTCTTGCCTTTACAGGCATGCTTTTCAGGCTTCTTGGTGTCGTCTGCGGTATAGAGCAGGCCCGCCGTGGTGCCGGAGACGCGGGTTGAGCCATTGGTGGCCGCCTTGGCCGCTACGGAGGTTCCACCGACCAGGCCGGAGAGCGCCGCCGTCAGAAGCAATGCATTGAATTGACTCTTTGTCATGATTCTCTTGACCTCGTTTGGGGGGTTGGGGCGGCTCGTGTCCGCAGGTTGTCTCAAAGCAAAATCGGCTTTCGCCCGATCCCGCGTTTTGGTGTCACGCACCTTTGGAGTGATAGCCCGGACAAAAGGTTACAGAGAAGCTGATTCGGCTGAAAAGTAAAAATTGCGCCGGGAGCCCTCCTCGATTGGAATACGCTTCCGGCTGCCAACGAAAATCACTTGCCCGTCGAACCCGCTCTCGACCTTGGGATGGCGGTTGGCTCCAATTCGTTGCATGCGCTACCCTGATTCAGGCCGGAAGCGGCTTTTCGCGCTGCGTCCCGGTCTTGGTGGAGGCCGCAAGTTGGGTCAGGATTCTCAGAACATTCCGAAGCAGGTGCGGACGCTGGGCGGCGTCAGTCTCGCTGTCGCGCTGCTGCAAAGCCTGTGTACCGCAGTGTTCGCCGTGAGTGGCGTCCGCGTAGCCATCGGCCTGGGCGCCCTGGCCGCGGTGAGCGGTGTCTACGCGCCGGCGCGCGGGTGGCATCAGGATGCCATTCGCATCCCCATGCTGATTTTCGCCGCAGCCGGGGCGCTGGTGAACCTCGCCGTGCTGGCATGGATCTGGAGGCTGCGCGCACAGGGCTCGGCGCAATGGCGCAAGCGCGAACTCAGCCCCAGGCAGAAGCGTTCGGAGCGGTTGCAGGTGGCGCTGGCCATCCTGACGCTGATCCTGGTTGGCCTGGAAACCTGGACCCACCCGATGATTCACCGGACTGGTCCGCCGCCGGCTCAAACGAAATCGATCGGAGACCTTCGAACGGGAGTTCCTCATGGACCAGCAGCTACCTGAGTTTGACGCAGCGATCTCTCAGTACTACGGCCGGACGCCTGAGGACGACCGTCTGGAACAGGGCCCGTTTCTGCTTGAAGGTCTGCGCACGCGCGAACTCATTGAACGCTTCGCTCCCGCACCGCCGGCCACGGTGCTCGACATCGGTGGCGGTGCCGGCGCTTATGGGCTTTGGCTGGCTGAAGCTGGATATCAAGTTCACCTGCTCGACCCCGTCCCGCGCCACGTCGCCGAAGCGGAACGGCGCAGCGCTGCAGCGCCACGGTCGCTGGCCTCCTGCAAGGTGGGCGACGCAAGGAATCTCCCCTTTGCCAAAGCAACTGCGGAAGTGGTGCTCATGCTGGGTCCGCTCTACCATCTGACCGCGGCGCAGGATCGCGCCGGTGCGCTCGACGAAGCGATGCGGGTCCTGAAGCCCGGCGGATGGTTCTTTGCTGCCGCCATCTCCTACTGCGCTTCCTCGCTCGATGGGTTGGCGCGCGACCTCTTCCAGGACCCTCAGTTTGCCGCAATGGCCGAGAGGGATCTGCGCGATGGACAGCACCGGAACACCTCGGGCAGGCCCGACTATTTCACCACGGCGTTTTTTCATCGGCCCGAGGAATTGCGCGCCGAGTTGCTGGACGCGGGCCTGGAACTGGTTGGCTTGTTTGGCATCGAAGGGCCAGGATGGATTCTTCCCGATGTTGCGGAGCGGCTGGCAGATTCTCGTCAGCGGGAGGACTTGCTTCGGGTGGCGCGCAGTCTGGAAGCAGAGCCTTCCCTGTTGGCAGCCAGCGCTCATCTGCTGGCAGTAGCCCGTCGGCCCGCGTAAAACTTCTCACCTCTACGGTCCGGCCAGCTCCAATTCCTTATCCAACCGCGCATGGAGCCGCTTGCTGAAGCCGGCTGGCAGCTCGAAGACCCGGTCATCGGCCATCAGCACGACAACGTTTCGCGTGGAATCCAGAACTGCCGAGCAGATTTCGCAGGTCTCCAGGTGCTTGTCGATCTCGGAGCGTAGTTCGGACTCCACCTCGCCGTCGATGTAGGCCGAGATGTGTTCCCAAACGTGTTTGCAGTCGATCCTCATGCCTTTAACCACCCAAACAGCCCCTTTGGTTTGGGCGCAAACCCTTTGAGACGTGGCGCCAGGTTGCGCTGCAGCAGCGCCCGGGCACGGTGCAATCTTACTTTGACGGCCCCCTCGGTGACACCCAGCGCGGCCGCCGTTTCCCGCACATCCATCTCTTCGATGTCTCTGAGCAGCACAACGTTACGGTAAATCGCGGGCAGCCCGTCAATGGCTTGCCGCAGCAGCGCGCCCAGCTCCTGCCGTTCCAGCGCCTCGGAGGGAATCTCGCGCCAATTGGTGAGGATGGCGGGCGTGTAATCGCCAGTCTGCTCGTCCGTCTCGGCGTCCAGAGAATCCTCGCGCCTCGTACTCGCCTTGCGCAGCCGGCCCAAACCCTCATTGCGGGCAATGGACAGGACCCAGGTTCGAAACTGGGAATCGCCACGAAAATTCTTCAAATTTAAATAAACCTTGATGGCTGTGTCCTGCGCGGCGTCCTCGGCTTCGGCCTCGTTGCGCAGCAAGGACAGCAGCAGAAAGTAAATGGAGCGCTCGCAGGGGCGGATAAGGTCGTGGAACAGGTGCCTCTCGCCCGCCAGGATGCGGCGGATACAGTCTGCCTCGAATTCGGGATTCGGCGCGGCCATGGAAAGCAGGAGAGTCGGTCGGACCAGGTTAGCTTGAACCGTGCGTCGGCCGGAAGTCTCTGCTCTGAACTATATCCTGCCGCCCGCAAGCCATCCCAAACCGGCCCCCGGACCGCTCCCGGACCGGCAAGATTCTTTTGGCCCCGAAAAGATTCCTTGTGCGCAAAATGCAAAATGGGCTGTACAATCACGACGAGGAGAAACATGGCCGGAGATATATCACTTACGTGCAGCGATTGCGGGCAGGATTTTACCTTCACCGCTGCGGATCAAGCGTTCTTTCAGGAACGCGGCTACTCGACCCCGAAGCGTTGCAAGAATTGCCGTCAGGCAAAGAAGAACGATCAGGGGGGCTCCGGCTACCGTTCGGCTCCAGCACAGGGAACACCTGTGATTTGTTCCGGTTGCGGCCAGCCCACAACAGTGCCTTTCGAGCCGCGTGGAGACCGGCCGGTGTTTTGCCGGGACTGCTACCAGGCGCGCAAAGGCAGCGGCGGCGGTGGGGGCGGAAGCTCGCGCGGTCGCGGCCGGTACTAGTTTTTCCCGAACCCGATGCCCGTATAGGGCAACGCGTTCGAGCCATTTCGGACAAGCACGGGCAAAGCTCTCGGACGAGTGTTTCAGGTTGGGTGCGCTGATTTGCGCTGGGGCGCATCGTCCTTCGTCCAGCCTCCGCACATTAGAATTGTGTTTTACAATCCTCGAAGGGGCAGCCATCGCCAACGCGGCTGCCCTTTCTATTGCCGCGCTTCGTGCTGTCGCTCTCTTTGCCAACGGTTGGGAGACTTCCCGGATTCGGGGTCGCAAATAGACAACCATCGCAGCGCCCTATACACTGGCGCTTCATTCAACGCCCAACCTTGAGGACTCATCCAAGCATCATGCCCTCTCAAATGTCCTTCGCAGGATTTGCCTGGAAGAATCTATGGCGCAGACGCCTCAGGACCCTGCTCACGCTGTGCGGAATCGGCATGGCTATCGGCGCTTTTGTCGCCCTGGTCGGATTTTCCCGCTCCTTTGAAATGGAATGGCAGCGCCTCTACTCCTCCAGCGGCACCGACATTGCCGTAGTCGACAAAAACTTCATGAATACCTCCGTGAACCAGTCGCTGCAGGAAAAGCTGCGTACCGTCCCCGTAGTCGACAAGGCCGACCCCATGATCTTCAACATCATGGATGTCACGCCGGATGTGAACGCACTGGTCTTCGGATGGCTGGACGACTCTTACGAGTTCAGTTCCCTCACCTTCATCTCCGGGGGCCGCTTTCACAATGGAAAACCTGAGATCATTCTGGGCGAAATGCTGGCCAGGAACCTGAACAAGAAAGTCGGCGACAGCATCGACTTGCAGGGCAGTTCCTTCACCATCGCGGGAATCTACCATGGCGGCACGGCCCTTGAAGCGGGGGCGGTGATCATGCCCATCGATCAACTGCAGCAGCTCTCCAGCCTGCAGGGCAAGGTCTCCGGCTTTCATGTGCGCCTGCGGCCCGCGCCGGCCGGCGAATCGCCGGAGCATTATCTCAAGCGCGCGCAAGCCGAGATTGAAGCCGCTCTGCCCGGCCTGAATGCCCAGGCCGCCGCGGACCGCGCCTCCAATAACCAGTTCGTGGGCCTGGCCCATGCAGTTGCCTGGGGCACATCCTGCATTGCTCTGCTGATGGGGATCCTCGGCATCGCCAACACCATGGCCATGTCCGTCTTCGAACGCACCCGCGAGATCGGCATTCTGCGCGCCATCGGCTGGAAGGCATGGCGTGTGCTTCTGCTCATTCAGCTGGAAGCAACCGTGCTCGGCTTTGTGGGCGGCTTTATCGGCATCGCCTTCGGATGGGTTGCGCTGCGCCTGCTTTCCACGCTGCCGCAAACTGCCAGCGTCGTTTCCACCTCGTTGTCGTGGGTTCACCTGCTCGAAGCTTTGGCAATCTCCATTCTTTCCGGTCTGATCGCGGGCGCCTATCCCGCGTGGCGCGGCTCGCATCTCTCTCCGGTGGAGGCTCTGCGCCATGACTAGCCCTCAACTGGAGGTGCGCAACCTGCGCAAGAGCTACGACGATGGCCGCATCGAGGCGCTGCGCGGCGTAAGTCTCACCATCAACGCCGGCGAATACATTGCCATCAGCGGCGCCAGCGGCAGCGGCAAGTCCACGCTGCTGCAGTTGCTCGGCGGTTTGGACACGCCCACCAGCGGTGAGGTCCTCTTCGAGGGCTCGGCTCTGGGCAACGCTATCAATCTGGATGAATACAGGGCACATCGCATCGGGTTCATCTTCCAGGCCTTTTACCTGCTGCCCACGCTGCGCGCCATCGATAACGTGCAGGTGCCCATGATGGCCGTCTCCGGCAACTCGTTCAGCCGTGCTGAGCGTGCTGAGGCGCTGCTGAGCGAACTGGGCCTCGACCACCGGCTTAACCAATTCCCCAACGAACTCTCCGCCGGCGAACGGCAGCGGGTGGCCATCGCCCGCGCTCTGGCGAACCATCCCTCCATCCTTCTGGCCGACGAGCCCACGGGTAACCTGGACAGCGTCAATTCAGGGCGTATTATGGAGATACTCACCGGCATTCAGAAGAAACGCGGGATGACGCTCATCATCGTGACCCACGAGAACGACATTGCCAACGCCGCGCCCCGCCACATCCGCATTCGCGACGGGAGAATCGAGTCATGAGGCTCCGCGCTATCGCCCTGCTCGCGATTCTGCCGTTCTCCATCCCGGCTTTTGCCGCAGACGCGCACGGAGTCCTCGATGTTGCCCGCCAGGCAGTGAGAAAGGCGGACTACCGCGCCTCAGGACACCTGGTTCGCGTGGAGCCATCCGGAGTCCGCACCAGCTATCCCATCGCATTCAAGGCCCATTGGTTTCCCGGCGTCCTCCGCGTTCTGGTGGAAGTTGCTCCTCCATCGGGTTCCGGCGCAAAGCGGGCGCAGGCCGTGCATGCCCTGCTTGAAATGCGTCCCGGTGGCCAGAACTCCATTCGGATCGCGCATCCCGGCGACACCGCTCCCGTCGTCCTGCCGGTTGAAAGATGGACAGACGGCCTGGCCGGCTCCGGCTTCGGCTACGAGGACTTCTTCGAGGAGCAGCTCTTCTGGTCCGGTCAATCCGTCACCGAACATGTCAAGTATGGTGCGCGCGACTGCGATTTGGTGAAGAGCTCGCCCGGCCCCGGGGATAATACCAACTATGCGGAAGTTCGTGCGTGGCTCGATCGGGACAGCAGCTTCCCGGTGTATGAGGAAAAGTCCGTCAAAGGGAGCGGCCTGGTGAAGGAATACTCCTACTTCGGCCTGCGCCGCGAGGGCGGGGTCTGGTCGGCCAGCCAGATCGAAGAAAAAAATCATGGTCAGGGCGGGTCTACACTGCTTATCATCGACCGCGGAAGCACAAAAGCCAATCTAGGGCCCGCTGACTTCACCGCGGACCGGCTCATCCATTTTTGATGGGCGCGCGCATTCTTGCGCAAGGCCAGGCATTTTTTGAACGAATCACACATTTCTCAACGAATTGCGGGTTCTCAGGATTGATCATGTATATCGCTCTCACCATCGTAGCGGCGGCTGCAGCACTGATCGCCGCGGGGTTCTTGTATCAGGTGATCGGGTCGCATCGCGACAGGCGGCGCTTTGCCGCCCCCGGCCGCTGGATCGAAATCGGATGCGGGCACAGACTCTACATGCTGGAAAAAGGCTCGGGCGGGCCAACTGTGCTGTTTGAAGCCGGTATCGCCGCTACCAATCTGAACTGGTTTCATGTCCAGGAGACCGTGGCGCGCTTCACCCACACTGTCTCCTACGATCGTGGCGGACTCGGCTGGAGCGGCCCAAGCCGCACCGCGCGTACCCCCAGCAACTGCGCGTCCGAACTGCACGACCTGCTGGAACGCGCCGGCATCAAGCCACCCTACATCCTGGTGGGACACTCGTTCGGCGGGCTGGTCATGCGCCGCTATGCGCTCAGCTATCCGGAAGATGTGGCCGGGGTGGTGTTGGTTGACCCCATGCGCTGCGAGGAATGGCCGCCCATGAACCCCAAGCGGCAGAGCGAGGTTGATCGCGGCAGAAAGCTTTCCGGCTACGCGGTCCCCATCGCGCGCTTCGGGCTGGCGCGGCTGGCCGTTACCTCCCTGCTGTGCCGCTCCGGAAAGATCTCCGGCCAGCTTGCCGGCGCAGCCGGCGCGGGCGGACGCCATGTGCTCGGCCGTGTGACCGAAGAGGTGGGCAAGATGCCCAGAGAGGTCTGGCCGATCGTGGCCGCGCACTGGTCCCGGCCCGGCTACTACGTGGGCATGCGAAACCACGTCCAGGCAGTGCCCGACACAGTCAGGGAGATGCAGGATGCCGAGCCCATCCGCGACATTCCGGTGCTGCTGCTCACTCCCGGCAAATCCACACCGCTCACCGATGAACTGGTGCGCAGAATCGGCGACAATGTGCAGCAGGTCATCGCCCTGGATAGCGCGCATTGGATTCACCTGGACGAGCCGGACCTGGTCATCGAGTCGATTCGCGAGATGGTCGCGGCTGTGGCCGCGGAACCTGTCGCAGCCTCGCTGTGATTATTGCCTCTGACCCGCAATAAATGTGGTCCACGGCCCTGCCTTCATGTCGTGGAGGATCGATCTCTGCCACGAGTACTCTGGATGTGCTGCCAGAAACGGAGCAGCCAGGAAATCCTCGCCGCAGGGGTGTCCGGCTCTGCCGATGAAGCTGAGCTTCGCAGCCAGGTCGGAATCGGTGACTTTGCCCGTCACTGCGCCGCCCGGATCGAAGGGTAGATCGCCCCAGACCTTTTCCCCCACCGGCGATGTATCCTCATGGCCGCACAGGCTGCGCTTGCCGGCATCCATCTTGTGCTCGTAGCTGTCGTAGTGGTCAGAGAGATAGGCTTCAGCCAGCGCCGTATCCAGCTTGCCGTAGTGCTCCTTCATGAACTCCTCGGCGCGAATATGGCGGGCATTCATTGAGCTCTCCGGATCCTTGGGATTGAAGCCGCGTGTATCGTCGCGAATCAGGAGCGGGTCCGCGGCAAAGTTCGACGACACAAAGTAGCCGTCCTTCTTCTTTGTGAGTGGCGTCTGGTGCAGGCCGAGTTCCAGGTAGCCGATTTCACCCGTCTTGCGGTCGCCGATCAACCAGGAATTGGCGTAGCCGCCGTTATTCCCCTTACGCATGATGTCTGCATACTCGTCGATCGACGTTGCGTATTGCATGGCCTTGCGCGAGCGGTCGAACTCCGGAATTCCATTGACATCGAAGCCCTTGATCATGGGCAGCGTGGTCTCGGTAATCATCAGGCCGCTGGCGTTCACGCCGAAGTCGTCCTGGCTGGTAATCACGCCCGGCAGGCCGTCCATCAGCAGGTGCTGGCCGCTGGCTGGAACAATGTCGAAGACAACCGTCCAGCGCTCTCCCTCCGCATAGGAAGACCAGTTGCTGTGCGCAATCACGATCTTTCCATCCTTTGTGGCCGACCCCGTGGCCACAAAGGCGCTGCACTTGCCCGGCGCAACGGCCGCGGGAGGATTCAGCTTGCCTTCCTTCGCATTCACGGTGGGCAGATAGTAGTTGCTCAGCTCGATATCGCCATTCAGCGCGACAATGTCCCACAGATCCAGCGTCGAACCCTGCGCCTTCAATCCCTCGACAATCCCCTTCAGCTCTTCCTGGTACTCAGGTTCGATGTGCGGCCAAAGCACGTTCTCCGCCGCATCGCGAAAGAAGCTCCACGGGCGCCCGTCCTCGTTCGGCGCCGTAACCGTGTAGACATGGACGTTGTCCTCAATCTCGCGAGCCAGCAGATAGCCATGCTGGAACCCGACCTGCTCCGGCGTGCCTTCCAGGTGCACGTAGGTCCAACCGCCCTCGTTAAATTTGTACGCTCCCTGCAGGCGAGGATCCCTTGCCGCTGCTTGGGATACACCGGAAAAGGCCAGCAAGGCAATAACCAATAGAGAGACATGGCAGGGAAATAGATTGCGGGTAAGTCGGAAGCGCATGGATTCTCCTCCGGGAATGCCCTGAAGATATCACAATACGCTGTGGTTAAAGCACTAACGCTTATCTCTCACGGGCAGCCGAAAATCGTAGCCCAGATCTCCCGGTCGACTGTTCTGAGAGCCCCCTGGCCCTCAGAGACTTCGCCAAACGGAGAGTTCCGGGTTGTCGCACCGTCTGTGAGAAGTCCAGCCGAATGGAATTGCAGGCAATGCGTAGTCCGACGTGCAAGCCTGCATCCCGAAAAGGCGCACTTTCTCGCAGGCGTGCCGCACGGCTGCCTTTCTCTGATCTCTTTCAAAATGAGCGTTCTAGCGCTTTTTTGCAGCCTTGGGCGCTGGCTTGGCCGGCTTTTTCTTCGCGGTTGGCACAGCTTTCTTGGCGGTCTTTGCCGGCGGGGCAGCCTTTTTCGCGGTCTTCGCCACAGCTTTGGGCGCCGGCTTCCCCTTCGCCGGTGCAGCCTTTGCCGCAGGTTTGGCCTTTGCCTTCCCCTGCACAGGCTTGGCCGTCAAAGCCTTCGCCTTAACGACCTGCGGAGGCTTGACCCCAGGAGCACTCGTGGTATTCGCCGTGAGCGCCATCGCCTTGACGACCTGCGGAGGCTTGACCCCGGGAGCGCTGGTGGTATTCGCGGTCAGCGTCATTGCCTTGGCGACTTGTGGGGGCTTAACGCCGGGGGCGCTCATCGTAGCTTCGGACGCGGCCGGAGCCGTCACTGTCTCGCTCATCTTGCCATCCTTTCTGGATACCGGCGCCGGGGCAGCTTTCGTCACTGCCTTGGTCGCCGGCTTTGCCGGAACCGCTGCCGGCACAGCCTTGGCCTCAACTGCTGGCGCATGAGCTTTCGCGGCAACCGCCGCTGACTTGGGATGTGCACCGGCCGGCAAAGCTTTCGCTGCCTTCTTCGCATCTGGCACGCCCTTTCCCGCCTTGATAGGAGCAGGCGGCTTGGTCCCACGCTTTACCGGTGCGGGCTCCTCCTCAAGGTCTTCCTCATCCAGATCCTCTTCCGCTTCCATTGACTCGGCCCCGAGCTCATCGCCAATCTCCGGCTCAAGATCCACCTTTGGCAGATTCAGGCCCAGATCGATCTCCTCGTCCTCGCCGCCGCTCAAGTCGTCCAGATCGTCGTCTTCCTCCGAATCCTCTTCGGGCTCCTCTTCGTCGTCGTAGGTGCGCTCCTTGAGCTTGGCTTCGCCGCGCTTGGCCCGCGGTCTCTTCACCGTCACCTGAGGCGGCGGAGCAGGCGGAGAATGCGGTTCAAGGAAGGCCCGAAGCTCTTCCGGCGTGGTCAGCTTGCCGTCGATCAGCTCCAGGAAAAGAGCCTGAACGATGTCCTTGTAGGTTGCCAGTTCCGGCGTAATCCGCATCTCCTGCATAAGCGCGTGCGGAGTGCGCTGGCGTGCTTCCGGCCAAACTTTCAGGAACTGGTTATAGCGTTCCTGGACATTCTTGTCCTTGCTTGTAAATCCAAGCCATAGAACAGCTTCTGGATCATAGCTCGTGAATAACTTGAACCCGGCCGAGGCTGTGGAATTCTCCTTCGACAGCAGCACCTTGGCAAACTTCGCCGCCAGCGTGTCGAGGCTGTTCCACTCCTCCACAAAGCCGGGCCGCAACATCAGCTTCTTCAGCGCAGTCAGATCCTTCGGGCTCATTTTGGCAGTCAGCAATTGCATCTGCGCCGCAGACATGTCGGCGTGAACGCCCTGCACCAGAAGCTCGACGGCCAGATCGTGCAGGGCCTTCAGCTTCTCTTCGTCCGCCTTGGCAGGAGTCCAGGGTGGAAAGAGGATGTTCATCCACCCCTCCTGCTCCAGCGCGCGCAGAACCTTCAGTCCCTCATCCTCGTGACCAATCTGCTCCAGTTCCATGCTGCGCGCCTCGGCAGAGAGACGCTCGATGGCGCCCTCGTCTTTGGCGTTGTCGTATCGAGTGCGGGTCTTGGGATCCATCTCCCAGCCCAGCCGCGCCATGTAGCGCGTGGCCCGAATAAGCAGCGACGGCTCCTCCAAAAAACCATAATTCGAGACCAGGCGCAGGGCGCGCGCCTCGATATCGGCCGCTCCATTCAGCGGGTCCATCAAAAGACCAAACGATCCCTCATTGAGCGAGATGGCCATGGCGTTGACGGTAAAATCACGGCGCCGCAGGTCCTCCTGGATCGAAGCCATATGGAAGATCGGCTTTTCAATCCGGGTGTAATCGATGCGGTGCGTGCTGATCAGATCGACGCGAACCGTGCCTGGAAAACACAGGTAGAGGGTGTGCGAAGCTTCGCTTTCACCCCAGACAGCTCCGCCAAGTTTTTCTATTGGTTTCTTAAGTTTAAGAGCATTACCATGAACCGACACTTCAAGATCGCGGACAGCGTGGCCACTGGTTAGATCGCGTACCGCATCCCCGGTGAGAAAGAGGATCATCCCCGCGTCGCGGGCAGCCTCGCGCAACTTGCGCAGTGCATTCTGCTGGTCGGCCGAGAGCCGGTTTTCCAAAAGGTAAATGTAATCGGGCATCGCTTCCCCTGCTTCCGCCGTCCCCAATTCCGGCTTGGTAGCCGCACGCCCAAGTGACTCATGTAGTTACCCTTACAGCGCAGCCGACGGAGGCGACAAAGCAGTACATTAACACAATCAGGGCCGGTTGGCTAGGGCTCGCTGCACTGGAACTGCAGCCATTTTTCCTTTCGCCGCTTCTGTTCAGTCCGTGCGACAATCCAGAGCAATGGCTTCTCTCCGCAAACCCGTGATTGTGCGCAAGTTCTCCAGGGACTGGTGCGCCGGCTACGCGGCCGTGAATTTTGGCCAGGACACGGCTGAACTGGAGATCCTGGACCTGAGCGGAAAGGTGCTCTGGATTGCCTGGAAGCAGATCAAGTGGGTCTGTTACGTGCGGGATCTCCCCAATCCTTCTTCCCCATCCGAGGCCGCCAACCCCGAGCGGCTCATGCACAAGCGCTTCGCCATCCGCCCGCGCACCGCCGGTGTGTGGTTGCGCATGACCCTCAACGATGGTGAGGAACTGGAGGGGCTGGCGGCCAACGATCGTTCGCTGATGGACGGCGCCGGGCTGCTGCTGACTCCGCCGGACACGCGCTCCAATACGCAGCGCATCTATGTTCCTCGCTCGGCCATCCAGGCACTTGAAGTGGTGGGCCTAATCGGCGCCGGCACCCGCAAGGGGCCAGCGGGCCGCCGCGCCCCTGGCGAGCAGCCGGATCTGTTCCCCGCCGACCCCGGCACAGCGTAGAATGCGCCCCTTCCGGTACAATCTCCACGATGAAGCTAGGCGAGTTGGCAATCCGGTTGGGCGCGGAGCTGCGTGGAGACGCAGAGCTGGAAGTTACAGGTGTCAAAGGGATTGAAGAAGCCGGTACCACTGAGATCACCTTCGTGGCCAACCCCCGCTATGCGGCGCTGGCCCGCAAAACTCGGGCCGCCGCTGTGCTGGTGGACCCCGGTTTTCAGGAGATTTCCGCGGCTACCTTGCGCATCACGAACCCCTACCTGGCTTTTTCCCGTGCCCTCGCGCTCTTTTACCAGCCGCCCGCATACCCCGCCGGTATTCACCCCACATCCGTCATCGATCCCACGGCCGAGATTGGCGAGGGAGCACATATTGGGGCTTATGCCGTGGTGGGACCAAATGTGCGCCTGGGAGCGCACGCGACTCTGCTGCCCCATGTGGTCCTCTACCCCGGAGTACAGGCCGGCGACCACCTGTTTGCCCACGCACACGCCGTGGTGCGCGAAAATTGCATCCTGGGCGACCATGTGACGCTCGAAAACGGCGCGATTGTCGGAGCCGACGGCTTCGGATTCGCCAAGAACGAGCAGGGGCACTGGGAAAAGATCCCGCAGTCGGGTCCGGTGCGGCTGGGCGACCGGGTGGATGTTCAGGCCAACGCGTGCATCGACCGGGCCACGGTTGGAGCCACGGAAATCGGCGCCGGCAGCAAGGTGGACAACCTGGTCCAGATCGGGCATGGCTCCAAGGTCGGCGAAGACACGCTCATCTGCGCGCAGACCGGCCTGGCCGGTTCCTCGGTCATCGGCAACAACGTAATTCTAGCCGGGCAGGTGGGGATTGCCGGCCATTGCAGCGTCGGCGACGGCGTGATTCTCACCGCGCAGTCGGCCGTCAGCCACGATGTTCCGCCGGGAAAGATGATCTCCGGGTCGCCGGGATTTGATAATCGCGTCTGGCTGCGCGCCGTCACCATCTTTCAGCGCCTGCCGGAGCTCCTCAAGCGCCTGGACAGGCTGGAAAAAAAGCTGGCTGCCCAAACCAGTCCGGAAGAACCGCCGAATCAGAATGGGAGCCAGGAATGATGGATGTGAGCAGGCGTGCCGCTGCGCCTCGCGGAATACGCAGGGCGGTTCTCGGCGGAGGCTTAGTCTTTGCAGTCGCCGCGCTGCCGGCCGCGATCGGTTGCCACTCGTATCACGTGGACGCCACCGTGGAAAACCGCACCGGCGCGCCGGTTCAGCTGCTCGAGGTGGACTATCCCAGCGCCAGCTTTGGAGCGGATAAGCTGGCGTCCGGCGAGGTCTTCCACTATCGCATCCAGTTGCGCGGAACGGGGCCAATTAAGGTGCAGTTCACCTCTGCAGGTGGCCACCAGGCGCAGATAGCAGGGCCCTCGCTGGCTGAACGCCAGGAGGGCCAGTTGCAGATCGTGTTGTTGCCCGGCGGCAGAGCCGAATTTCAGCCCCACCTCACTCCGGCTCCCTGAGCTGAGAATGTCGATTGCCCGCGACTCGTCGAGCTTCACACGTTCAACTCAAGCGAGGCAGGCGCTTCTCAGTGCACCATACTCTGGAAAAGCGGTGAGCGCAGCAGGCTGCTGAAGTCTGAGTCTGAAGCGGCAAAGTGAATGGACATCTTGCCCGAGTCGGACGCGATGGCGGTATCGGCCAGCGCCTGCTTCTCGGCGTCCGAACCGCTCATCTTGCGCACCATCACAGCTGCAGTCAACAGCGACGATATGGTTGCCGCCGCAAATGTATCCCCGGTGGAAATGGTCAGGTCGAACTTGACGCCGTGTTCGAAGTCCATCCCATACCACGAGGCCTGCAACCGCTTCTGCACAGTCTCAAAGTCTGTCACCGATCCTGCCCCGGCCTCACCAAGAACCTGCTTCATCATGGTCTTGGTTCCCTTGTCGTCCAGGATGCTCCAAAGCGACTCGGTGTCCACGGTCTTCATCGCGTCCATCATGGTGTTGTTGGTCAGCATGCTGGGGTCCACCCCGTCGCGCGCGTCCAGTGCCTTGGTCACCGCATCCTGTGATCCGAAGACCATGGTCGAGGCATCCACAAAGCACAGCACCATTCCGGTCTTGGCCAGAGGGTAGATCCTGTTCGTGCGCAGCGCGGTTGACTTCACCTTGTTCTTGCGGAAGTTGGCCAGGATGTCCTGCTCGGGAAACTGCCCCTGGGCAATGCCCACGGTCACCAGCGCGGTGCTGGTCGGCGAAGGCCGGAACAAGGCAAAGGCAAGCTGGTCCACGTCGTGGTTTTCATTCAGCCCGGATTTCGTCAGAGCGTCGTCGAACTGCTTCAATTCGGGGGGCATCACACGCCCGCGCAGTTCCATGGCTTCGTTGGAGTTCTGCATGGCCCGATAGTCGATAACCACCAGCTGCTGCACATCATGCGGAATGGCCGTGCGCGCGTCGGTGGACAACTGCGCCGCCGGCGCCAAAGTTGCTGCCGACAATACAGCCGCGGCCAGAAGCGATCGTGCACTCGTAACATTCATTGAATTCTTCAACAATTTGACCCTCCGGAGATGATCGGTTTTCGCCTCTTCTGCAAGGAAACCACCTGCCGTACAGCAGGCGCAATTCACCTTATGGGTTAGACGAAACTGGAATCTTCTCCATCCTTATTCTACCTTTGGGACGTTTTAGGCCCCGGATTGTACCTGGCGGCGGAATCAGCCTATGCATCCCCGGGCCAGGCCAGTGGAGCACCGAGTCGGTGCTCCAGAATCTTGGTCTGCGCATCGAACCCGATTAACTGACGCATCCACTCGCTTTCCCGCTCACAGGCTTTCTCAGGAATCAGTCCGATGACCTCGCCCTCGACCAGCGCCGCCTTATGGCGCAGCGCCAATTTGGAGACGGCGCGATAGACCTGGGAAACGGGCGTGACCTCAAAGTCGGTGATGTTCATGGACAGTTGAGCCCGTCCATTCGCAAGCACTCCCAGGGCCTTAACTCCCTTCAAACCACCAGATTCGGCACGGATCTCGCGGGCAATGGCTCGCACCACGGCCACATCCGTGGAGTCGAAGTAGAGGTTGTACGCCACCAGGAACTTGCGCGCGCCCACCGCGCAGGCTCCGGCGGTGGGATGCAAACCCGGCCCGCCCAGGTCGGGCCGGCGCGATGACTCCTTGCGCACCGCCTCGCGAAGCCCCTCGAACTGGCCGCGCCGCACATCGTCCAGATTGGCGCGGTCGGGCCGTGCGGCTGCAGCCTCATAGAAAAATACGGGCACGCCGAAGCGGCGCCAGATCTCCAGGCCCGCCTGCCGCGCCAGCAATGCGCATTGGTCCAGCTTGATGCCGGAGATGGGCACAAAGGGAATCACATCCGCTGCGCCGATCCTTGGGTGAATCCCCTGCTGTTGCCGGGTAAGATCGATCAGCTCCACTGCCTTCCCAACGCCGCGCACGGCAGCTTCCACAACCGCGCCGGACTCTCCGGCAATCGTGACAACCGTGCGGTTGTACGCACTGTCCATGGACAAGTCGAGCAGGTGCACCCCTTCAACGCGCATCGCGGCCACAATGGCCTGGATCCGCCGGGCATCCGTGCCCTCGGAGAAGTTGGGTACGCATTCTACTACCGGCCCGCTCATGCCGTGCTCCCACCCGGCGGTGTGGATGCGTCGCCGGAAACGTTAGATCGCTGGACCGCAAGCATTTTCGATCCTGCTCCTTGCCGGAACCACGCGGCAAAGCGGCATTTCTCTCAAGAAAATGCGACGTTCTATGCCGCCGAAATGCCAACCTGTGGATCGAGAATGCTCTGAAATCCCTCCAAAACAACTACTTCCAGAAGGTATAGCCTACTTGAATCTGCAAACTGGCGTTCACGCCGGGATTCCGGTCTCCCAGGGAGGCCGAGGAGATATGAACGGCGTTCACGCCAACATCAATCGACCGCTTGGGGCGAATGAAATAGTGGAATCCCCCTCCCCCCTGCGGCGCAAAGTTTATCACCGAAGTGCCACCCGGCGTACCGTGGGGCACCAGTTGGTCCGGTGGAAACTTGTGCGTCGTATAGATGAGTCCGCCGGCTCCCTGGAACCAGGGCTGGAATCGCCGCGATTGGGAATAAAAATTCCAGCGCAGAATGACCGGCGTCAAGCTCACGCCGCGATACGTGCCGCCGCCTTCAGGAGCTAAATAGCTGCATGTCCCCGTTGGGCAAGGATAGAAGAACGTGGCATCCGGGTTCGCCGCCGGAGTATAGGCCTGCCAGAGCGGCATCAGGTTGGCGCCAAGCTCGAACTGGCCGGTCAGGATTCCAGCATGGATCACGGGCGTAACCGGCTTGCCCGCTTGAACACCTGCCGACAGGAACTTATAGGAGTCGCGATTGCCCAGCCCGGTGCCCCCGTTCACGAAAGGGCCGAACTCCCAGCTCTTCGCCTGGCGAACCTGGGCCACGGCATTGTCGGCACTGTCCCCGCCGCCCGCCGCAGGGGCAACCGGTGTCTCGGCACTCGCGACCAGCGCCCCGGCCATTAAAGTGAGCAGAAAAAACCTTACGCCTCGGCTCAACGTTCTTTCCCTTTCCTCAATCGTTTTTTTGATCCGAAAAAAGGCCGCCACGTGTGGGCGGCCTCCTGAATGCCAACCCGGGTCAGATTCAGCCCGCTGCGTGCTCCATCTGTTCAGCGTCCATGTCGAAGTTCGAATAGACATTCTGCGTATCGTCGCAATCTTCGAGAGTTTCCAGCAGGCGAAGCATCTGGCTGGCCGTGTTGCCTTCGAGCTTGGTGTAGGTGGACGCCACCATGGTCACCTCGCTCATCACCGTGGGAATGCCGGCTGCCTTGATCGCAGCAGCAACAGCCTCGTATGCGGCCGGATCGGTGATGATCTCCCAGGTGTCGCCTTCGTCGTTAAGATCTTCGCCGCCGTGCTCCAGCACGATGTCCATCAGCTTCTCTTCCGTGGCCGCATCTTTTTCGACCGCGATGAGCCCCTTCTTTGAGAACATGAAGCGCACCGAGCCGGTCTCGCCGAGGTTTCCGCCGTTCTTTGAGAAGGCGTGGCGGATCTCGCTTACCGCGCGGTTGCGGTTGTCGGTTGTGACTTCGACAATGATGGCCACGCCGCCGGGGCCGTAGCCCTCAAAGGTGATCTCCTCGTAGCTCAGGCCTTCGAGCTCGCCCGTGCCGCGTTGGATGGCGCGTTTGATATTGTCCGCCGGCATGTTTTCCGCCTTGGCGGCGGTAACGGCGGTGCGCAACCGGGCATTGCTGTCGGGATTGCCGCCGCCCTTGGCGGCAACCGTGATTTCCTTCAGCAGGCGTGTGAATATCTTGCCGCGCTTGGCATCCAGCGCGCCCTTCTTGTGCT
>CAYUJM010000028.1:0-34978 GCA_964445025.1 uncultured Occallatibacter sp.
GCGTGGAGCGGCTGCGCAACCCCATCCAGGCGGCGCGGCTGGTGCTGGAAAAGAGCCAGCATGTCTACTTCGTCGGGCCCGGCGCGGAGCAGTTTGCCGCATCGCACGGCATGCTGCTGATCGACAACGCCGAACTGGTGCTGGAACGCGAGCGGAAACGGCTGGCCCACGCCAAGGCGCGCGAAGCAGCGGGTCTTTTGGACGAGACTTTCTCCGGCCCGGAGGCGATTCCCGGCCATGTGCTGCACGACGACAAGAGCCCGGAGACCGCGTTCCTGTCCGATCCCGACCGGTTCGCTTCGCACGACACCGTCGGCGCAGTCGCCCTGGACGCGCACGGCAACCTGGCCGCGGCAACCTCGACGGGCGGCACGCTCAACAAGACGCCGGGGCGCGTGGGCGACTCGTCGCTGATCGGCTGTGGCTGCTACGCGGACAACCTGGCCGCCGCCGTATCGCTGACTGGGTGGGGCGAGCCGATCATGAAGCTGGTGCTGGGCAAGTGGGCTACGGATCGCGTTGCGGGGGGGACGGCGCCGGAGATCGCGGCGCGCGAGGCGATTTCTTACTTGTTCAACCGGCTGGGCGGGCATGGAGGAATTATTCTGCTGGGGCCCGACGGGCGGTTCGGGCTGGCGCATAATACGCCGGCCATGGCCTGGGGACTGGCTACGCCGGGCGGGCTGCAGACGGGGCTTAGCGTTTAACCAAATATCATTGCGTCCCATCATGCTCCATTACAGAGAGCGGCGAAGCCCGCCCACCCGCATGAGCCAAGGAGGGAATGCAATGAGGTTAATTGTTGCCGGAACGCTCCTGAGTATGGGATTGGCGCAGGCTGGGTTTGCTCAAGCAAGCGATTCGCAGCCGGAGCCGCTGGATCTAACGCTGGTCGCGACCCCGACGCCGACTCAGTTTCTCGTTGAGTTGCACAACCCCGGCAGGGGGGACCTGGTTCTCAATGTCGGCATTGCCCTTGCGAACGGGAGCAAACAATACCCTGACCGAGTTCTCTTTACACTTGCGATGCCCGATGGCAAAGTGCGTCACCTGGAGCCCCCAGAACCCGGATTTATAGCCGGGCGGTTGGATCCTCTGATCGTCCCCTTGCCGGCAGGGGCCACATTCTCTTTTCCAATCGATCTTAAGAAATGCACCGCATCAAGAGAAAAAATCTGGAAGCTTGGGTTTCCCCCAGGACGTTATACGTTGCAGGCGCAATACTCTGGTGCGCGTGTACCTGGCGCGGAGGCCAATCTCGATATGAAAGGGATCGCCCTCATGCCGTTTTGGACAGGGAACGCGCAATCTTCTCCCGTTGTCTTCGCGGTGCCATAAGACCTAAGACTCACGTTAGGAGCCCAAAACCTCCTCATCCGCATTCTTTGCAACAGCTGCCCCCTGCAATAATCCCAATATGCTGATTCTTGCTTCTGCATCGCCGCGCCGCCGCGAACTCCTCACTCAGGCCGGTTTCGCATTTGAGGCCCGTCCGGCGCACATTCCGGAAGACCCCAACCCCGGCGAGGATCCCATCGCTTACGTGGTTCGGCTGGCGCGGGAAAAAGCGCAGGCGGTGTTTGGAGAGGTGTGCCGAAGTGCGGAAGCAGGTCCTTCGACTCCGATCGCCGCGGCGACCTCCGCTCAGGATGACAAGATTGTTGTTTTGGGCGCGGATACTACGGTTGTGGCGAATGGGGTGATTCTGGGCAAACCGGAGGACCCCGCCGACGCGGCGCGCATGTTGCGGCTGCTCTCCGGACGCACGCATCGGGTGATTACCGGCGTCGCCGTGGTGAGTGCGGCGCGGGTGGAGGTGGCCGCCGAGGTGACGGGGGTGAGATTCCTGACGCTTTCTGACGAGGAGATTGCCGCCTACATCGCAACAGGCGAGCCGATGGACAAGGCCGGCGCCTACGCCATCCAGGGCCGGGCGGCGCGGTGGATTCCGCGGATTGAGGGCGACTACTTCAACGTGGTGGGGCTGCCGCTGGCGCTGGTGTCGACGCTGCTGGAAGGAATCAGCTTCTAGCTTTCTGCTCTCACCTCTCAAATTCCCGCAGCGGGTTTTTGGTTTCCCATCCTTGCCGCAAAAAACAAAGACGCGGCAAGGATGGGGCATCCAGGTTTTTTGCGGGTTGAAAGCCCAAAGCTGAAAGCTAGAGCCTAGAAGCTTCCTTTACGGCCGGACTGCCAGCTTCACACCCTTGTATACGACCGTGGCTTCGGCGAACTCGCTCTCGCCGATTCCGACTCCGTGGCCTTTGCCGACTACGACCAGGCGGAAGGTGTGCTCGGCGAGCATTCCGGGAAAGTTTCCCACGCGATCGCTGAGGGTCAGCGTGCGGGCCGCGTCGTCCCAGTGCAGGTGGATGGTTGCGTGCGCGCCTTTCTCGTATTGGTAGCCGTCGTTCTGATCCTCGTAGAAGGTGAAGTCGCCGTCCGCTCCCAGATAGATGCGGAGTTCGATGGGGTCGGAGGGCTTTTCGGTGGTCCACTCCATCCTGGGGCCCATGGGGATGATGGACCCGGCGCGGACGAAGAGCGGCAGCTTGTCGAGTGGGGCATCGGCCTGGATGCGCTTGCCGCCTTCCTGCTTGTCGCCGGTCCAGAAGTCGTACCACGTGGCCTTGGGAAGATAGACGGTGCGGCTGGTTGCGCCTTCGTTGGTTACCGGGCTCACCAGGATGGCAGGGCCGAAGAGGTATTCGTCGCCGGTGTTCTGCGCTTCCACATCTTCGCGCCAGTCCATCACCAGCGGGCGCATCAACGTTGAGTGGTTGCTGGTGACCTGCCAGGCTTCGGAGTAGATGTAGGGCATCAGCCGGTAACGCAAGGCATCGTAGTCGACAAGAATCTTCTGGGCGTCAGCGCCGTACGACCACAGTTCGTTTTCGCTGGGGTTGCGCGTGCCGTGGACACGGAAGATGGGCGAGAATGCGCCGAACTGGAACCAGCGCACAAACAGTTCGCGGAATTTGGGATCGTCGAGGTTGCCGCCGGAGATGAAGCCGCCGATGTCGGTGGTCCAGTAGGGCATGCCGGAGATAGCGAAGTTGAGGCCGGCGGGAATCTGCCGCGCAAAGGTGACCCAGTCGCTGAGCACGTCTCCGGACCAGGCAGTGACACCGTACCGTTGCGCGCCTGCGTAGGCCGAGCGCGAAAGGATGAAGACGCGCTTCTGGTCGGATGCGGCTCGCTGGCCGTCAGAGACGCCAACGGTGTGGAAGAGCGGAAAGACATTGGCATAGCGCGCACCCGAGCCGATATGCAGCTTGTTGGTGGTGAGGATGTTGTCTTCGCGGCCCTCGGTCTCGGGCTCATCGGTGTCGAGCCACCAGGCGTCCACACCTTTTTGAAACAGCGCCGTGTTCGCATTGGCCCAGTACTGCTTGCGGGCCTCAGGGTTGGTGGGGTCGTAGAGCGCCTGGCCCTCGGGATGGAAGCTGGGCTGGACCGTCTTGGCGATGAACCATCCCTTTTTATCGAACATGTCGAAAGTGGCAGTGCCGGGCCGGAAGTAGGGCCAGATAGAGACCATGAGATGAAAGTGCTCCCTGTGGAGCGTGTCGATGAGGCCCTGCGGGTCAGGATAATGCGGATTCCAGATCATCTCGCCCATGGTGATCCACCAGAACCAGTCCTGCACGATGTTGTCGACGGGAATGTGCTCGGCGCGGTACCGGGCCGCCACCGTCTCCAGTTCCTGCTGCGACTCGTACTTGTTCTTGCACTGCCAGAATCCGTACGCCCAGCGGCCGAAAAGCGGCGCCTCGCCGGTGAGTTCGCGATAGCGCGCGATGACCTGGTCCGGTTCGGGCCCGTAGATGAAGTAGTAGTCGATGCGGTCGGCAACCTCGGCGCTCAAATACAGCGCATGGATGAAGCGGTTGTTCATGCGGCTGCGCGAGGGATTGTTCCAGAAGATTCCGTAGCCATTGGTGGAGACCAGCAGCGGAATGGCGATGTTGGTGTTTTCCTGCGAAAGGTCCACCGTCTCGCCGCGATAGTTCCACACGCCAGCCTGGTGCTGACCCAGGCCATAGAACCCTTCGTGCGAGCCGTAAATGGGAAACACCACTTCCGCGTGGAAGGTCTCTTCGCCGTTCACTTCTGCCGGACGCAGGGTCCGGTAGCCATCGGTTGTGAGCAGCTTGCCGCGCATGGCACTGCCCGTCGATCCAGGGCCGGTGGCGCCTGCACCGGTTGCACCTTCCGGAACGATGTAGTGGATCGCGCCGCTCTCGCGCTCGATGACCACCCGCAGCTTCGCGGTCGACAGCGTAACGGCCCGGTCATTGGAGCTGACGTCAAACGCCGCCGCCGGCCAGTCCTTCTTGATGACGACTTCGTCCGAAGGACGTTCCGGCGCGGCAGGTCCAAGCGGCGAATACGTGACGTGGAACACGTCCTCGGCCTTCACTTCCAGCCGCAGCACGCCATCCTTCTGCCGCACTTCGAGGCCATCGGGACGCTTGTCGAAGCCGACCACCGGATTGGGCGGATTCCACTGCGCGTGCGCAGGTGACGTCACCAACCCAACCACAACCAGCCACCCACAAACCCCAACCAGTCCGAGACGCTTCATCGCAGAGACCCCTTGTCAATCGGTTTAGCAATCCGCACCAGTCTACGCCAGCCGGGCAAAAGGCCGGCCTTAAACCAGGAGTGCCGCGCACTTCGCCAGCGCAAAGACAATACCTGCCTACCGCCTGAGCCCGCTCCTTTGCTCATTCCGTACGTGTAAACTCCCTTGAGTATTGGAGAGCACATTCCGAACGGCGCTTTTTGGAGTTAAACTTTCTCCTGCTTTCAGCCAGAGGAAAAATCATGCGGATTCCCGCCGTTGTGCGCATCCCACTACTTCTCATCGCCCTAGCGTTCCCCAGCCTATTGCGCGCACAGTTCCAGGACCCCACCCCTGACGAACTCAAGATGACCGCCGACCCCAAGGCGCCCGGAGCGGCGGCGGTCTACCTTTACCGAGAGGAAGTCACCGACGACTTCAGCCACTTCGTGAGCTATTACGCGCGCATCAAAGTTCTCACGGAGAAGGGCAAAGATCTGGCCACCGTCCACATGCCTTATCTGCATGGGGTCGACAGTATCACTGACATTCAGGGGCGAACCGTCCATGCCGACGGAGTCATTATTCCTCTCTCAGCCAAGCCGTCAGACTTGATGGACTTCAAGGCCAGCGAGTTCCAGGTCAACAACGTCGTTTTCACCTTGCCCAGCGTCGAAGTCGGCAGCGTCCTGGAGTATCGCCTTAGAGTCCGCGTACCTGAATGGAGAGTTTCCGAGCCCACCTGGGAAATTCAGAATGGATACTTCACTCGTAAGGCGCATTTCATGTTTCATCCATTCGTGGAGTCGGGTCATTACATTCCCGACGGCGAGGGCGGATCTCTTGACCGCATGATGACCACAGAGCGGATTGGCTCCGGCGAAGTCGTCGACTACGACAAATCCAAGCACATATATACCCTCGACGTTACCGATATTCCGGCCATGCCCGATGAAGACTGGATGCCGCCCCTCAATACCCTCAGATGGCGCGTGGAGTTTTACTACACAAACGCCAAAACGGCCTCGCAGTTCTGGGTAGATGCCGGCAAGCACTGGGCCAAGGTGGTCGAGGATTTCACCAACCCCACCGGGTCCATTAAGAAGGCGGCAGCAGAGCTTTTCGTTCCAACCGACAGTGACGTACAGAAGGCCAAGAAGATCTACGCAGCCGTCCAGAAGCTGGAAAACACGACATTCAGCCGCAAGAAATCGCAGGCCGAGCGAAAAAAAGAGAAGATCAAGGATATCCATAAGGCGGAAGATGTCTGGAAGGAGCAGAGCGGCAGCGAAGACGAGATCGCACTCCTTTATATCTCTCTGGCTCGTGCCGCCGGTCTAAAGGTCCGGCCCCTGCAGGTCGTTGATCGCGACCGTGCCATGTTCGATAACCACAAGCTTTCTGCTCGCCAACTGGATGATTACCTTGCCGTTGTCCAAATCGATGGCAAGGACATCTACCTTGACCCGGGGGAGAAGATGTGTCCGTTCGGCATTCTGCACTGGAAGCACACGCTGGCATCCGGTTTCCAGCTCTCGGATAAGGACGTTGTCCCCGTCCTTACTCCGGGAAACTTCTACAAGAATGCGCTCGTCCAGCGCTTTGCCGACCTAACCATCGACCACTCCGGCACTGTGGGTGGCACTGTCCGCTTCTCCATGAGCGGCCCCGACGCCCTTTACTGGCGCCAACTCACTCTCGAAAACGATCAGGATGAGGTGAAGAAACAGTTCAACGAGTTTATCCGGGACGAACTCCCGGACGGTGTCCAGGCCGACTTCGACCACTTCCTGGCTCTTGAAGACTATGAAGTCGATCTGATTGCTATCGTCAAGGTAAGCGGCAACGTCGGCACCTCAACAGGCAGGCATTTCTTTCTGCCCGGTCTCTTCTTTGAGGCTCGTGCCAAGCATCCCTTCGTCGCCCAGGACAAGCGCGCCACCCCAATCGATGTGCACTACGCAAAGATGGAGCAGGATCAAGTCATCTACCATCTTCCTCCAGGATATTCAATGGAAAGCGTGCCCCAGGCCACCAGCGCCTCGTGGCCCGATCACGCATTGCTTAAGATCGCATCGAAGGCAGCCCCAGACAGCATCAGCGTTTCGCGCGTGCTGGCCTACAACTTCACCATCCTCGCACCTGCCGACTATCCCAACCTGCACGATTTTTACCAGAAGGTAGCCACTGCCGATCAGCAGCAGCTCGTCCTGACGGCGTCTCTGCTCGGGAAAGGAAACTGAGGGCCTTGCATTTCCGCGGCGCTGCCTTGATCATGCTTCAAACAGACTTGCTTGCTTAGTACAAGGGCCCAATTCATGCATTTCCGCAAACTGCTGTGCCGTCTTCTTGTGTGTCTCGCCTTTTTCGCCGTTCCGGCCATCCTCCACGCCCAGTTCCAGCAGCCCACCGACGAAGAACTTAAGATGACGGCCGAACCGAAGGCGCCGGGCGCTTCCGCCATCTTTCTGGATCGCGAGATGGTCACCGACGATTTCAACCACTTTTACGGCTACTACAATCGCGTCAAGGTGCTCACGGAGAAAGGAAAGGAGCTGGCCACCGTCCACATTCCATATGCGCGCGGGCTCGATAAGGTCACTGACATCCAGGGACGGACCATTCACGCCGACGGAACCGTGGTTCCGCTCACCGCCAAGCCGACAGACCTGATGGAGGTCAAGGGCAAGGATTTCCAGTTGAACGAGATTGTTTTTACACTGCCCAGCGTCGAGGTGGGCAGCATCCTGGAATACCGGATGAAGGTTCGTGCCCCAGACAGCAACGTCTCACAACCTGTGTGGGATATTCAGCTGCCATACTTTACCCGCAAGGCGCATTTCAGCTTCCACCCCTTTCTTTTGCCTGGCCATTACATCTCCGACAATAGCGGGCAGACGCTCACCCGGCTTATGTATCTTTCGCATTTGGACACCGACCAAAAGCTTGCTTATGAGCAGACAAAGGATGTCTACAGCCTCGATCTTGCTGACATCCCCGCTCTCCCGGAAGACGACTGGATGCCTCCGCTCAACTCGCTCAAATGGCGGGTAGAGTTCTACTACACCAATTCCATCACGTCAGGGGAGTTCTGGCAGAACGCCGCCAAACATTGGGCCAAACAGGCCGAGGAGTTCACTAATCCGGGAGGCGGCCTGAAAGACGCCGTGGCCGGAATTGTGGCGCCCGGGGATAGCGATGAGCAGAAGGCCCGGAAGATCTATGCCGCGGTGCAGAAACTCGACAACACCTCCTTCAGCCGCAGGAAATCAGAGGAGGAGCGCAAGAAGGAGGGACTCAAGGAAATCCACAATGCCGAGGATGTTTGGAAGCAGCAGAGCGGGTCGGGCGACGACATCGCCCTGCTTTACATCGCGCTGGGCCGCGCCGCGGGTCTCAAGGTTTACCCTGCGCAGGTGGTCAACCGCGACCGCGCCATCTTCGACACCCGCTATCTCTCTGTAAGGCAGCTGAACGATTACCTGGCCATCGTAGTTCTTGACGGCAAGGAGGTGTATCTCGATCCCGGACAGAGGATGTGCCCCTTTGGGAGCCTCCATTGGAAGCACACCCTGGCATCAGGGTTCCGCCTCACCGACAAGGATCCGGCGCCCGTGACCACGCCTGGCACCACGTACAAGGCTGCGGTGGTTCAGCGCGTGGCGCAGCTTTTCATCGATTCCACGGGGACGGTCACCGGTTCAGTCCGTCTTATCATGTCGGGGCCCGATGCCCTGCACTGGCGCCAGCTCACTCTCAAAAGCGACCCGGACGAGGTCAAGAAGCAATTCAACGAGTCGATGCAGGACGAGTTTCCTGAGGGTGTGCAGGCCGATTTCGACCATTTCCTGGCGCTGGACGATTACACCGTCAACCTCATCGGCGTGGTCAAGGTAAGCGGAAACCTCGGCACTGCCACCGGCAAGCGCTTCTTCCTGCCGGGGCTTTTCTTTGAATCGCGTGGCAAGCATCCGTTCGCGGCGCAGGAAAAGCGAACGACTCCGGTGGACGTTCACTATGCCAAGATGGAGGAAGACGACGTCACCTACCATCTGCCCAGCGGCTTCACGGTAGAGAGCGTGCCGCAGGCCGCCAATGCCGCGTGGCCCGAGCGCGCCGTCCTCAAGATCGGCTCTGCGGCAACCGCGGACAGCATCAACGTGAAGCGAACACTGGCGTATAACTTCACACTCCTCGATCCCCGCGATTACGGGAGCCTCCACGACTTTTATCAGAAGGTTGCAACGGCCGATCAGCAGCAGCTGGTGTTAACCCGCGCGCCGGCAGCCAGCGGGAACTGAACGCAAATGGGAGACTATGGGCCTTGCATTTCCGCGGCGCTGCCTTGATCATGCTTCAAACAGACTTTCTTGCTTAGTACAAGGGCTCATTTCATGCATTTCCGCAAACTGCTGTGCCGTCTTCTTGTGTGTCTCGCCTTTTTCGCCGTTCCGGCCATCCTCCACGCCCAGTTCCAGCAGCCCACCGACGAAGAACTCAAGATGACTGCCGACCCCAAAGCGCCGGGCGCGGCGGCTGTCTACCTTAACGTGGAAGAAACCACGGACGACCCGTTGCACTATCACAGCTTTTATGCGCGCATCAAGGTGCTCTCGGAAAAGGGAAAGGAACTTGCCACCGTAGAACTCCCTTACGAGGGTGGCGACTCGAAAGTCACCGATATCAAAGCCCGCACCATTCACTCAGACGGGACAGTTTTCCCGCTTCAAGGCAAGGTCGAAGACTTGCTGGTCGCAAAAACTGCGGAGAATCAGGTCACCAGGCGGGTGGTTAACCTGCCCAGCGTGGAGGTGGGTAGCATCCTCGAATACCGCTATCAACTCCGCTACGACGACAACCACTATTCATCTCCCTTGTGGGAGATTCAACGGCCCTACTTCGTTCACAAGGCGCATTATTCCTTCACTCCCTTCAAAGGATTCATGCCCGGCCTCCAGAACGCCACCAGCCACTATTTGGTGGATGAGCGCGGCAATGTGGTCAACTCTCTCATCTGGTGGCCGGTTCTGCCTGCCGGCGTGGAGGTCAAGACGGATGCCAGAGGCCATTTCAGCGTGGACATTGCAGACGTCCCGCCAAGCCCCGAAGAAGAATGGATGCCCCCGATTCATAGCGTTCTTTACAAGGTCCTCTTCTATTACAAGAGCGCCTCGAATGCGTCGGATTTCTGGGCTTCCGAGGCAAAACGCTGGTCAAAGGAGGTGGATCACTTCGCCGAGCCCTCCAAACCGATCAGCAATGCAGTCTCAACGCTCATCTCGCCGACCGACAGCGACCTGATAAAGGCCCAGAAGCTCTATAAAGCCGTTCAGGCTCTCGATAACACTGACTTCTCCCGGAGGAAGGACAAGGCTGAACTGAAGGAGCTCGGGCTGCACGCGGCCAAGCGCGCCGAGGACACCTGGACGCAGAAAAGCGGTTCCCGAGAAGACATTGCCCTGCTCTATCTTGCGATGGCGCACGCAGCCGGCCTCACCGCTTACGCCATGAAGGTTGTCGATCGGGATCGCGGCCTCTTCGATCCGGTTTACATGAACATCAACCAGCTCGACTCGACAATCGTTCTCCTCAGCATAGGCGGAAAGGAAACGCCGCTCGACCCCGGCGAGAAGATGTGCCCCTTCCGAGCCGTGAATTGGAAGCACTCCGGCGCGGGAGGCATTCGGCAGAGTCCCGAGGGCATTTCCATTGCCTCATCTCCGCTGGAACCCTATACAGCCAACACTTTGACCCGTAGTGGGGATGTCACACTCGATGAGCACGGCGCCGCCGATGGCTACTTCCTCTTCACCATGACTGGGCAGACTGCACTGCACTGGCGTCAGACTGCCCTCAGGAATGACCTGGACGAGGTGAAGAAGCGCTTCGATCAATGGCTCCGGACCATTGCTCCGGCAGGCATCGAGGCGCATCTCGATCACTTCCTCGCGCTCGACGACCCGGACCTGAAGCTGATTGCCGTGGTGAAGGCAAAGGGCGATCTTGGAACGGCTACCTCCAAGCGCCTCCTGCTTCCCGGTTTTTTCTTCGAGGCCCAAGAGCGTCATCCATTTGTCGATCAGGACAAGCGGTTGGAACCCGTGGACATGCAGTACGGCGACCAGGTGACCGACCAGGTGGTTTACCATCTGCCACCAGGCTTCACCATCGAAGGCACACCGCAGGATACAAAAATCTCCTGGGCCGGCCACGCGGTTTTCGTCTCCAAATCCGCTGCTGAGTCCGGCCAGATCACCATTGCCCGTCAACTCTCTCGCGCCTTCGCATTCGCCAAGGCTGAGGAATATCAGGATCTTCGCGGCTTCTATCAAAAGGTATCCACGGCCGATCAGCAGCAGCTGGTGTTAACCCGCGCGCCGGCAGCCAGCGGGAACTGAACGCAAGAGGAGGCTGAATGGCCGCAATGCTTTCACTGAATCCGGTTCCTGCGCGGCTCCTGGCGGCTGTTGTGCTGGTTTGCGCCTGCCAGCCGGGCCTGGCCGGCATCTTCGGCAGGTCTCAGCCGGTGCCCCAATGGGGTCTTGACGCATACAAGACGCACACCCCGGACTACGCCAAGGACGCGCCTGCCATCGTCCTTTTCGATGAGTACGTGGAAACGGTGGACGCGCAGGGCCGCGCCGTGGAGCGCGAGCGCGAAGCCATCCGCATCCTCAAGCCGCAGGGACGCGGAGATGGAGCGTGCGATGTCTCCTACGACGTGGATGAAAAGATCAACTACTTCCGCGTTTGGACCATTGCCGCCGACGAGAAGCAATACCAGGCGCAGGAGACCGATTTCGTAGAGGAAGGCGATACCGGCATCCCCGTCATGCTTTCCACGCACAAGACGCGTGTGGCCCGCCCTCCGGCTGTCGACGTGGGAGCGACTGTGATCTGCGAATCCGAGGAAGTGCTGAAGCCCTACTTCCAGGAGAAGCTCTGGCACCTGCAAAGCCCCATTCCCGTGGTCTTCCAGGCGCTCGAGGTCGATCTTCCTCCGGGCCGGGCCCATACGCAGTCCTGGCACAATTTGAAGCCGGTTCCCCCCGTCGAGATAGCTCCCAATCACTGGCGCTGGGAGGTGAAAGACACGCCCGCACTGATCCTGCGCGATATTCCGTCGCGCCCCGATTGGATCGCCCTTGCCGCGCGCATGTCCGTGCAGTGGGGTGACGCTGCGGTGGACGGGACAGACAACCAGTGGCGCGCCATTGGCCAGTGGTTCACCACGCTCGAAGCCGGCCGACCAGATCCGTCGCCGGAAATTACCGCTCAGACGCAAGGCCTCATTGCCGGCGCTCCGGATTTCTACACCAGGCTCTCCCGCATCACCGACTACATCCAGAAAAACATCCGCTACTTCATCGTCGAACGCGGCATTGGCGGCCACCAGGCCAACCGCGCCGAGGATATCTTCCGCAATCGTTACGGCGACTGCAAGGATAAGACCACCCTGCTCATCTCCATGCTGCAGGTGGCCGGCATCCACGCCTTTTACCTGGCCGTGGACGACCGCCGCGGCTTTGTCGATCCCGACGAGCCTTCGCTTTTTGGGAACCACATGATTACCGCCATCGAGGTTCCCGCCGACGTCCAGGACCCACGCCTGATGGCCGTCGTCAAGGGCAAGGACGGAAAGCGCTACCTGATCTTCGACCCCACCAACGAGCGCACCGCCGTCGGCAATCTTCCCTCCTATCTCCAGGGCAGCTACGGCACGCTGGCCGCCGGCGCCGACAGCCAGGTCCTGGCTCTGCCTGTGCTTCCGCCCGACGCCAACGGCACGGACCGCAAAGGCTCCTTCACCCTCTCACCGGACGGCACTCTCGCGGGCTCCGTCGATACCTCCCACTCCGGGCCGGAGGGCGCCGACCTGCGCATGTTCCTCAAGTACTCCGATGAGAAGGAGCGCCGCGAGTTCTGGGAGAATCATATTGCGCGGGATGTGCCCGGCGTAGTGCTCAACTCCCTCCAGTATGTGCAGCCGCCTGCACTGGACAAGCCGCTTGAGTTCCACTACAAGCTCACGGCAAGCCAGTATGCGCACCCGGCAGGCACGCTGCTTCTCGTCCGGCCTCGCGTTGTCGGCTCGGACGTGCTGCCCTTCGACGACAAGCCCCGCACGGTACCCATTGACCTGAACGCGACGGGCAGCTGGCACGACTCCTTTGACATTGCCCTGCCCGCAGGATACGTGGTGGATGAAACCCCCGACCCGATCAACGTCGATGCCGACTTCGCCAGCTATCACTCCACCGTGACAGCAAAAGACAACCAGTTGCACTACGAGCGCACCTACGTCGTCCGCCAGGTACAGATCCCTGCCGAAAAGGCCGCCGCCTTCCGCAAGCTGGAGAGCGCCATCCTCACCGACGAAAAGGGAACAGCCGTACTGAAGAAGCAGTAGAGCAATTCAGCGGCTGCTGGTCGCCCATCCTTGCACGACGAAAGCGGCGCGGAATGGGCAACCGGCGGCAAAAGTCAGCCCGTTGCATCCACAGCCGCCGCATCTCATCCAAAGAGCATGAGTCATCCTCTTTTTTCTCCTTTCCAACTCCGATCGGTTACCTTTGCCAACCGGATCGGCGTTTCTCCCATGTGCCAATACTCCTCGCAGGACGGCTTTGCCACCGACTGGCATCTGGTCCACCTCGGCGCCCGCGCCCAGGGTGGCGCCGGCTTGGTCATCCTGGAAGCCGCTGCCGTTACCCCGGAAGGACGCATCTCCTCCGGCGACCTGGGCATCTGGAAGGACGAGCACATCCCCGCCCTTCAGCGCATTGCGCAGTTCATCCACTCGCAGGGCTCTCGCGCCGGAATTCAACTGGCCCATGCCGGCCGTAAAGGCAGCATGACACCCCCCTTTACCGGCGAGCGCCTGCTGTTGCCTGCCGAAGGCGGCTGGCAGCCGGTAGCTTCCAGCGCTATCGCGTTTTCGCCCACTTACGCTGTTCCACAGGCCCTTGACCAGGCCGGCATCGACGCTACCATTGAAGCTTTTCGCCAGGCCGCCCGCCGCGCACTCAGCGCCGGCTTCGACTTTGTGGAAATCCACGCCGCTCACGGGTACCTGCTTCACGAGTTCCTGTCCCCGCTCGCCAACCAGCGCACCGATACCTACGGCGGAAGCTTTGAGAACCGGACCCGCCTGATCCTGCAGGTGGTCGATGCGGTCCGCGCCGAGTGGCCCGCGCACATGCCCCTGCTGATTCGCATCTCCGCCACCGACTGGGCCGACGGCGGCTGGAACATCGACGAATCCGTGCGGCTCGCCCATCTTCTCCGCGACCATGGTGTCGATCTGATCGATGTTTCCTCGGGCGGCCAGGTTCCTCACGCGCAGATTCCTGTCGGCCCCGGCTTCCAGGTCCCGTTTGCAGCCCGAATCCGCCGCGAGGCCAACATTCCCACCGCCGCAGTGGGAATGATTACCGATCCCGCCCAGGCCAATGAGATTGTGGACAGAGGCGAAGCCGACCTGGTCTTTCTGGCACGCGAACTTCTGCGCGATCCCTACTGGCCTGTCCACGCGGCCCAGACACTGAACGACGCCGCCCCCTGGCCGGTTCAGTATCTCCGCGCCGCGCCCGCACACTCCACGGCCCGGACGCCCGTCAGCCGGCCTTCAACCGCATAGGTGAAAGCAGGCCGGTGAATTCGCCGACCTGCTGGACCTCCGCTACAGGATCTAATTTCACGCACGGGACCAAAGTTAGAACGGGCTGTGGATTTTGCTTCACAATGAGTGCAAATTGTGACCTATACTGCGAGTAGGGCAAGGTTTCCACGCGGCTCCGGTGGCCCTGCCTGGCATCCCCCATGGCCTCACAGCTTTCTCAAAAGCGCGCACTCGAATCACCCATCATCCCGGACCGCCTTTACTTCAAAATTGGCGATGTAGCGCGCATCTGCGGGCTGGAAACTTACGTCCTGCGCTTTTGGGAGACGCAGTTTCCGCAGCTCAAACCCAACAAGAGCGGGACCGGTCAGCGTCTGTACCGGCGCCGGGAAGTCGAGCTGGTTCTTGAAATCAAACAGCTGGTGCATGGGGAGGGATACACTCTCTCAGGCGCCCGGCAGGTTCTGGATCAGGCCAACCGCCGCTCAGGTGGACAAGCCTCCCGGCAGGAAGCACAGCCAAGCGCCCCAGCGAGCCCCGAGGGCATTGCCGCGACCATTGGCCACGCGCGGGCGGAGTTGCGCGAGATTGCCGCGCTGCTGGCCTCGCCTGCTCCGCACCCGGTACGGCGCCGGCCCCGCATTGCCGCAATCCCTCGCCCGTCGAACGATCTGTTCCCTTCCTAGATTTTCCTCTGCAGCGTGGAAAAAAGCCCGCTTCTTTCTCGCCACGCGACGTTTCGCTGGAGCGCGGAAACTGCTGTGAAAATGCTGAGAATTGGAAGGTCTGGATGGCCGAAATCCTCTGCGATGCGGCGGCACCGTGCTAACTTGGACTAGTTCCGTAGCGAGGCATTCGAACTGGCGTTGGAATGCCCGCAAACTTCCCCTTTGTCAGGATCCAGCCTGATTTCGAACAGCCGTGGAGCCACACTGACCATGAATTGCCCCTACTGCAATTCGGCCAGGTTGCGATACTCCCGCTTCCGGGCCGGCGACTTCTTTCATCTGCTCCTGCTCCGCTTGCCTGTGCGCTGCCGCAGTTGCAGGGAGAGAACTCACGTGCCCATTGCGGAGGCACGGCAGATTCGCAGGCTGTCAGGAGTTCGCCGTTAGGAAGGAACATCGCGCAGTGGCGCGGGAGATTCGCAGGAGGAGCGGTTATAACTCGGATCCCTGCCTGATTTGAGTACTCGCGCCGGGATTCTCGACACGGAGACAGTTTATGTAAAATATTGATTCTAATAATGTTACGTGCGGGCAGATTTGAACTGCCGATGGCTCGGCTTCGCCGAGCACCCCCTCGCAGGCTGGACTGGTGCGCCTACGCTTTGCTGCAGCGGAGGTTGGGGCGCTTCGTAGCCGGCAGTCTACAGGCTGAAGTGCTCGGGGAGGCGGAATGCTAGAGAAGAAAAAAATGGTCGGGACGGGCAGATTTGAACTGCCGATGGCTCGGCTTTGCCTCGCACCCCTCGCAGGCTTGACTAGTGTGCCTCCGCTGACGCTGCGGCACAGGTTGGGGCGCTTCGTGGCCGGCAGTCTACGAGCTACCTTGGCGGGGAGACAGTATTGCGGAAAGTAAGAATAATGGTCGGGACGGGCAGATTTGAACTGCCGACCCCTCGCACCCCAAGCGAGTGCTCTACCAGGCTGAGCCACGTCCCGACACAATCGAGCCGGTTCGCCTGGGCGAACCGGCTTTTTGGGGTCTGAACCAGTTTACACCAGCGCAACCCTGCACGCCGCCTCTGCACAGAACAAACTCGCCCCGGCCAATCACGACCAGCCGCAACCGCTCAGCCCGTTCTCGATGCGGAGCCCGGGCGGTCCCACAAAAGCACGGCCTTCTACCCGGAGACGGTGACCGTGTACACTTTTTCGCACATGCGAATTGCCGCCGATCTCCGCTCTGTTCCCTGCCTTCGCCGCTTTCTGCCACACCTGGCTGTGCTCGCCTGCTGCCTCGGCGTGCTGTCCTTGCTTGAACCCGCACGCACGCAGGCGCAAAAGCCGAACCATCTGCTCATCTACGCCATCGATGTGGAGGGCGGTCAGGCTACCCTGCTGGTGGACACGGCAAGCGGCGCTTCCCTGCTCGTGGACACCGGCTGGCCGGGTAATGATGGCCGCGACGCCGTCCGCATTCAAGCCGCCATGGCCGACGCCGGCATCGCCCGCATCGATCACGTGCTGATCACGCATTTCCACACCGATCACGTGGGCGGCGTCCCCGAGCTGGTCAAACGTGTGCCGGTCGGCGAGTTCCTCGATCACGGCGAAAACCGCGAAGACTCCGACATTACGCGCCATGACTATGCCGCGTATCTCAAGGCCATCGAAGGCAAGCCGCGCCGCATCGTTCACCCCGGCGACACCATCGGCCTTCCCGGTCTCGAGGCCATCGTCCTCACTGCCGACGGGGAACGCATCGCCGCCGTGCCGGGCGTGAAGCCAAGGCCGAATCCGTACTGCGCCACCGAGCCCAAATGGGATCTCGACACCACCGAGAATCCCCGCTCGGCCGGCGTCCTGATACGCTTCGGCAAGTTCCGCTTCCTCGACCTCGGCGACCTGACCAAGGCCAAGGAGATTCCGCTCGTCTGCCCCGTGAATCTCATTGGGACGGTTGACCTCTACCTGGTCAACCACCACGGCTTCAACCTCTCCAACGCGAGGGCCTTCGTCGACGCCATTCACCCCCGCGTGGCCATCATGGATAACGGCGCGCACAAGGCCGGGAGCCCCGAAGCCTGGCAGACGGTACATGAAAGCCCGGGCCTTGAAGACCTGTGGATGCTGCACACCGCCGAGGGTTCCGACGCTGCCCACAACAGCGCTGACGAGCGGATTGCCAACCTGAAGGGCGGCGCGGACGGAGCGTGGCTGAAGGTGGTGGCTTCGCCCGACGGCAGCTTCTCCGTGACCAACGCCCGCACGGGAAAGACCAAGACCTATCCGCATCCATGATTCCAGGCGCACCGCCTAGCTGCGCACGCCCTGAACCCAGCCGAGCACGGTCTCTACCCGGCATCCGTGGTCGGACGCGAATTTGAGCTCGCCTCCAAGCTGATGCGCTAGGCTGGCGGCCAGCTTCAGCCCCATTGACGTGCATTTGCCGGGGTCGAAGCCGTCGGGGAGTCCGACCCCATCATCCTTGAACACCACCATCAGGCCGCCCGGCGTCAGATGGACCGAAACCGTCACGGTCCCCCTTCGGCCCTCAGGAAAACCATGCTTCAGGCAATTGGAGAGAAGTTCGTTGACCAGCAGTCCGAATGGAATGGCGTGGTCCAGGTTCAGCCGGATTTCATCGCATTCCAGGCCGACCTTGATCTGGCCGCGGAGCGCTGAATTCGATTCGGCCACCTCGCCAAACAGGTCCCGGAGGTAGGTCGATACCGAAATGCCTGCCAGGTCCCTGGTCTGGTAGAGACGCTCATGGACCATGGCCATGGCGTGAACGCGCTGGGCCGTGGTCATGGTCACGGAGCGCGCTTCGCCCGGGGGGAGCGTCCTTACGCTCAGCTTGAGCAGGCTCTGCACCACCTGCAGGTTGTTCTTCACCCGATGGTGGATCTCGTTGAGCATCACCTTCTTTTCTTCCAGATCCCGCGCCCAAACTCCGGCCATCCGCTCCACTTCCTCGTTCTTGCGGCGCAACTCGTCCACCGTGTCTTCCAGTTGCCGCGTCCGTTCCGCGACCCGGCGCTCCAGGTCCGCCGCAAGATGCTCCAATCTCTCCTCCAGCCGCTTCTGCGTGGTCATGTCCCGCGCCACGCGGACATAACCTGCGATCGCTCCTGCCGCATCCCGAATCGCGGTTGTCACCCCGCTGCACCAGAACATCTCGCCGTTCCGCTTAAGCCGCCAGCTCTCTGTCGCGCAGCGTCCGTTGCGCGCGGCCTCTTCCATCTCGCGGCGCGGTGTACCCCGCTCGAGCTCCTGCGGAGTGAAGAGAACGGAATAGTCCCGGCCGTGCACTTCATCCAGCGTGTAGCCCAGCACGTTCTGCGCACCGGGGCTCCAGGTGTCGATCCGTCCTTTGGGGTCGAGAGTGAAGATCACGTGGTCGCTGGTGTTCTCCACGATGATCTGGTAGCGCTCCATCTGCGCGTTGAGAGCACGCAACTCGTCCTCGGCTCTTTTCTGCTCGGTCATCATCCGCGAGGTGCGGACGAATCCCGTCACCGCTCCCGTTTCATCTCGCACCGCATTGATCACGCCGCTGCTCCATACCCGCTCCCCGTTGGGAGTAACCCGCCAGGCGTCTACCACATAGCGACCGTTGCGCGCCGCCTCGCGCAACTCGCGCTCGGGCAGCCCCGCGGCCACATCCTCGGGAGAAAAGAACATTGAATAGTGCTGGCCCAGCATCTGCTCCGGGGTCGTCCCGGTCATCTTCTGCGCGCCTGCCTCCCAGCTGGTAATTCGCCCTTCCAGGTCGAGCGTGTAAATGGCATATTGGTCGATGCTCTCGATCATGATCCGGTAGCGTTCCAGTTGGGCATTCATATTGCGCAGATCGTCGTCTGCGGCCTTCTGCCGGGACATGTCCCGCGTAACCTTGGCAAAACCGCACAGCTCGCCCTGTGCGTCTCGAATGGCCGTCAGGGTCACCGCCGCCCAGAAGCTGCTGCCGTTTTTTCGCCTCCGCCAGCCCTCCGTCTGAAAGGTCCCCTAACGCGCTGCCGCGGCCAGCTCCTCGGCCGGCACCCCGGCCTCGACATCGTCAGGCCGAAAGAACATGGAGAAATTCCGTCCCAGCACTTCTTCCGCCCTGTATCCCTTGCTCCTCTCGGCGCCTGGGTTCCAGGTCACAACGCGTCCCTGCGGGTCCAGCATGTAGATCGCGTATTCGGTCACCGCGCTCACCAGGATGCGAAAGCGCTCTTCGACTTCGAACCGATCCTCCCCCTTCACCGCATCCGTGCCGGTTTCCGGGAACGGCTCCCCGGCCTGCATTGAGCCCACTCCACTTTCGCCCGGCACGCCGGCCGCGCCATTCCCGCTTCCTCCGGTTCCGGCGGAATCCGGCGCACGCGAACTCTCCATTGCCGACGTTGAACTCACCGGAGCTCCTGCCGTCGAGGGCCGTGATCGTTCTGACCGGAGGCCTCGACGCTGTCTCATATCAATACCCCACTACGCGGCTGCGCAGTGCCGGGTGCTTCCATGTAACGTAGCGCCGGGAACAGAAAGAAAACCCTGGGGAGCTCTTGAATTGAGCGGAGAATTCCCGTTGAAGGACTGAAGTGCTGCCCGTCCTGAAACGGAATATGGCCGAGCGAAGTCCGTTGTGAATCGCTGACGGACTGCTCCTGGAGAGATTGGCAAAAAAGCCAGCCAGGGCCTTGCCCGAGGAGAACGCCCACAAGGCCAACTCATCCAGTGAGAGGTCAGCCTTCTAGGACCATCCGCGCCGGCCCAACGCGCTCAGTGCCCCACCTTGCGCGGATGCTCCTCATGCAGCTCTTCGTGCAGCTCGTCTACCTTTTCGGTGGCCCTGGCAAGCGCCTTTCTTCCCACGCTCGTGATCCTGTAGATCCGTCGATTGCGCCCGGCGACGGTCTGCAAAGACGACTTCAGCAGCCGGCTGCGCTCCAGCCCATGCAGCAGCGGATACAGCGTGCCGGGACCAATGCGATAGCCGTGATGGGTCAGCTCCTCCATCATCGCCAGCCCGAAGATGGGCTCGTGCGCGGCGTGCAGCAGCACGTGAATCCGAATAAGCCCGAAAAAGAGATCCCGCTGATGATTGGACACAGATCAAATATAACGCTGCGTCATCCGAATCAAATGTGGATGGTGTAATATCGAAATTCGATAGCGGCAGCACATCTCGATCTTGGTGGAGGCCGTAAGCGCCGATGAGGAGTCGCAGTCACTGTTCAAGAGCAATTCTGTTCCTGCTTGTTGTGCTGGGCGGTTCGCGCCTGTGGGCGCAGGGGCCTCCGTATCAAACCGACGATCCGGTGCCGGTTGACCTGCATCACTACGAGTTCTATATTTTCGGCGGAGTCGATGGCACACCGGCGGAAATCGACTCGACGGGGCCGGCTTTTGAATTCAACTGGGGCGCCATACCCAGGGTGCAGCTGCACGCCATCCTGCCCTGGGGAGGCGTCTTCCCATCGAACAATCCTGTTTACCTGCCCGGCGGAACGGGCCCAAGCGCCTTCGGCCTCACCGACATGGAACTGGGCGTCAAACTCGCCATCATCAAAGAGACCAAACACATCCCGCAATTCGGCACCTTCACCATGTTCGAAATGCCAACTGGGAGCTTCAACAGCGGGCTGGGTGTTGGAAAAGTCTGGTACAAACTTCCCGTCTGGTTTCAAAAGAACTCCGGCAAATGGCTCTTTGACGGAGGCGGAGGATATCAAGTGGTTCCGCAATCCGACTATCGCGACTTTCCTTACACGGGATGGTTGGTGAAACGGGAAATCAACGAAAGACTCGAGTTGGGGGCGGAGGTGTTTGCTCACGGGCGCGAAGGTTTTGCGGCGGCCCAAACCCAACGCTCGACGATGATCGACATCGGCGGCTACTACCATTTCAAACATCACGAAGGCGAGCAGTTCCTGTTCTGCTATGGCCACTCGGTCGCAGGCCAGACAGAGAACTACGCCTACGCCGGCATGTATTGGACCTGGGGAAAAGACGACAAGGGAAGCGGCGACAAGGACGCGGCGAGCAGCGAATGGATGCAGGGGCCAATGCAGGGCAATCGATTTGAATGACCTGCGGAACACAACGGACGATGAGGCGGCCCGCAGCGGAGGACACGGCAGATGGAAATTACGGCGCGCGCAGTTTGGACCTTAGTGCACGGCATGGGCTTCGGAGCGCTCTATCTGCTGGCATGTTCGGGAGCGCTTGTTGAGTTCTGGCGACTCACCTCAATGTCGACTCCTGCCCCAACCACGCGCGGCCAGGAGCGGTTTCTGAAGGTCTACCTCGCCGCGATGGCAGTCCTGGCGTGGACCGCTGTCCTTACGGGAGCCTATGTCATCTATCCGTGGTATCGCGCGGCGCCGCCGGCCGGAACGCTCGATCTCTCCCAGTTTCCGCAACGCCTGCTGATGGCGAATCCCGCAATTATCGGATGGCACTCCCTGGGCATGGAATGGAAAGAACATGTTGCCTGGTTCGCTCCCATGTCCATCACCATGGTCGCGTTTGTCTTTATCCGTTACGGCCGCGAGCTTGCCTGCCATAAGCAACTTCGCGCCGCGGTACTGGGCTTCGCCACAGCCTCGTTCCTTGCGGCGGGGATCGCCGGCTTCTTTGGAGCCATGATCGACAAGTACGCGCCTGTTCAAGGCGGCTACACCATCCAACTCAGCCGTGGAGGGGAACAATGAACACGCTGAGGCCTGCCGCGTCTCCCCATTCACCGATCCTCACCAACGGCTCGGGCGCCGCTGCCATACTGTCCGCGGGGACCGGCTGCTTCGTTCTGGCAGTCATCGCCATGGCTGCGGACAAGTCGGCGGCGATCAAGAGCTTCTTTGTCTTTTACAAGCCGACAGGCCCGCTCTCCGGCGTAACCACAGCCGCCATCCTCATCTGGCTTCTGGTCTGGATCATTTTGGATTTGCGCTGGCGAAGAAGGACGGTGGCACTGGCCCGCATCAGCATCCTTGCCTTCACACTTCTGGTCCTGGGCTTCCTGTTCACGTTTCCGCCCATTGCGGATATCTTCTAAGCCCGGCTCTCGCGGTAGAGTTCCTCCAGCGCGTCGCACGCCGAGCCCACCCCGTCCTCGTGCTCCAGTTGGTGCGCAACCGACCTGGCGCGCAGGGCGAATTTGGGTTCCTCCAGCATGGCCTTCAGCTTCCGAGCTACACGGATGGGTGTGTAGTAAGCCCGCTGGATGACACGCGCCACCTTGAGGCGCCGCATGCGCCGGCCATTATCAGGCTGGTCGTGCGAGTAGGGCATGATCAGCATCGGCTTGCCGGCGCGCAGGCATTGCGCCGTGGTTCCCACCCCGCCCTGGTGCACTACCATCTGCGCGCGTGGAAATAGCGCCGTATAGGGCGCATATTCGGCCACGCAAATGGTATCCGGCAATTCCTGCCGCGGCCGGTTGCGCTGGTCTGAGCCGATCAGAAGCACGGCCCGGATTCCCAGCCGAACGGCCGCCCTGGCCGAAAACTCGTAGAACCTGCCCGCCGCCAGCACCGCGGCCGAGCCCAGCGTAAACACCACCGGCGCCGGTCCCTTGGCAAGGAACTCCTCGAGGTGCGCGGGTAGCGCCGCATTGCCCGCATCGGAATCGTAGAAGCAAAAGCCGGTGATCTTGGTATTGGCCGGCCAATCCTTCTGTTCCTTGCCCAGCACGCGCGAGAAAAGGGCCAGCACCAGGTAGGGCGAGTGCTTGGCGTCAAATAACGGATTGCTGCCCCGCCCCAACCCGAGTTCCCGGCGCAGGTCGTAGATAGGCTGCGGCCACTTGCGGCTGACAAATCGCGCCAGCCGCCGGATGGCGCGGCCCATGCCCGGCACTGTCTTGTCAGCCCGAGCCAGGCGCGGATACATGGGCAGCACCGGAGGGTCAAACGCCGAGAAAAACGACAGCGGCGCCAGCACGTAACTGGCCCACGGAATTCCTGTCATCTCCGCCACCAATGGCCCCGCATAGTTCAGCTCGCCCAGCAGCAGAAGATCGGCCCGCTCCGGCTTTGTGGCCGCGTCGAGCAGATCGTCGTAGGTCTGGCGCAGCACGGGGAAGAGAAAATCCCGCAGCCCGCGCTCCGTTCCCTTTTTCACGTCGTAGATCATCTCGACGAGAATGGTGTTTTCCGGGTCGATGTCGGGGCGCACCGCGTGGAACTCCAGCCCCAGCGGCCGGATCTTCGTTTCAAATACAGCCGGCACCGCCAACACCGGCACGTGCCCACGCCGCTTCAGCTCCAGCGCGATTGCAATCAACGGATTGATGTCGCCAAAAGTGCCAATGTTCGAAAGAATGACGCGCAAAATTCCTGCCCCCAAACCCTCAATGGCCAGCAGTTATGAGGGTAACGCATGGAAGCTGATATAGCCCCCCGCTTCAGCCTCTTTTAATATTGCCGCTGTCATACTGATGCTGGAGATCCTGGTTCCACCATGCGCGTCCTGCTTGTCGAAGATGAAGTCCGCCTGGCCGACAACCTGGCCACAGCCCTGCGCGACGGCCCCGGTTTCGCCGTCGATTGGGCCGCAGACGGCGTGGCGGGCGACGACTTCGCGCGCAATCCCAGCTACGACCTCATCATCCTCGACCTGATGCTGCCCAAGCTCGACGGCCTGAGCCTGCTCAAGCGACTGCGCGCGCGCCGGGACGCAACCCCGGTGCTCATTCTCACCGCAAAGGACGGTTCGGACTCCATCATCCAACTGCTCAACGCCGGCGCCGACGATTACCTGGCCAAGCCCTTCGACCTGGGCGAGCTCATCGCCCGCGCCAAGGCCCTCATCCGCCGCGGCAAGGGAGCGGCGCACCCCACCCTGAAGACCCTGGGCCTGGAGGTCAACACGCTGGAGCAGACCGTCCGCCGCAACGGCGTGCTGGTCGATCTTTCGCCCACCGAGTACCGCATCCTCGAATACCTCATTCATCGCCCACGCGTCATCGTCAGCAAGCGCGAACTGTTGGAACATCTTTACGACTACAACTGGGAGCACCACTCCAATGTGATCGAGGTACATGTCTCCAACCTCCGCAAGAAGCTCGACGCCGTGCTTCCCGAAGCGGAGCCCATTATCGAAACCATGCGCGGACGCGGTTACCGGCTCGCCCCCAGCCTTCCATCGGAACGCGAACCGGATGCTGAGGCGATCACGGTTGTTGCGCCGAATTCCGGGCAGGGCCAATGAAACTCTCCATCCAGCCCCGCTCTATCGCCTTCCGCCTCATTATCGCCGTCCTCGCGGTCGAGCTGCTCTCGTCGGCGGTGGTCGTTGTCCTTTCGTTCGGCTTCGAGCGCCACATCCACTTCCGCGCATTCGACGTGATGCTCCACGGCCGCGCTGACTCGATCCTTGGGGCCGTCCAGGATGCAGAGGATCCCGGCGACAACGTGATGCTCGACCAGGCGGACCTGCACATCCCACCCGACGACATCTACGAAGTCTGGGACGCGCATGGACGTCTTCTGGGCCGGTCTGCGAATTGGCAGGGCGCGGGTCCAGGGCAGCCTACTCGCCCGCGAGGCGATTTCTCACAACTGGACGTGAATGGCCGTCGATACCGCGTCTTTCGCGTCCAGGGCACGCGCACCGTGGACCCCGGCGAACAAGGCGGCGGCAAGGTCCGCGAAGTAACAATCCTCTACGGTTCACCCACGGAGCACGTCTGGCACGCGATCCGTGGCGCGGTCGAGTTCTACGCTGCGGGCACCGTCGTGCTTCTTCTCGTAACCGGCCCGCTCATCGCCTGGCTGCTGCATCGCGGCCTGCTTCCTTTGCGTCAACTGGCGGCGCTCGCATCCGATGTCTCTGTCGATGCGTGGCAGTTCTCGCCTCCAGCCAGCGCCTACACCACTCCCGAGCTGGCCCCGCTCACACGTGCTCTTGAAAGCGTTCTACAGAGGCTGGAGCGATCTTTTGAGCAACAGCGAGCCTTTGTCAGCGACGCAGCCCACGAGCTCAAGACGGCTGTCGCCGTGCAGAAATCCTCCCTGCAACTTTTGAATATGAAGCGGCGCTCCGCACAGGAGTATCATGCCGGCCTGGAGCGCTGCCTGGCCGATTCCCTTCGCCTTGAATCCCTGGTGGCCGACATGCTCACGCTGGCCCGCGCGGAAAGCTCTACGCCTGCACCCGGCCCGCAGGCCTGCGCCGATTTCACCGAGTGCATCCGCCAGGCTGTGGATCAGCTTGAAACTGTCGCTGCCTTGCGGAGTGTAAAGGTCGTATTGGAAGCGACTCCGAGCGGCAGCCCTGTCAACATCTCCATGGCCCCTGAAGACTGCACCCTGCTTGTCTCTAACCTTCTCCTCAATGCCTTGCAGCACAGCCCGTCCGCTTCTGCGGTTGAACTCCGGCTGACACTCGAAAATGGTGGAGAGAAGGCAACCGCCGTTCTCGTCATCCGGGACCACGGCGACGGCATCGCCGCCGAAGCGCTGCCCCACGTCTTCGACCGCTTCTATCGCGGCGACCCCTCGCGCACGCGCAACACCGGCGGCACCGGCCTGGGGCTGGCGATTTCCAAAGCGATTGTCCAAAAGGCCGGTGGCTCCATCGATATCGCGAGCCAGCCCGATCCCGCTCTTCCCGATCAGGGAACAACGGTGATCGTCCGAATGCCTTTCAACGCATAGCCGCTCATGCAGCACATCTTCAGCACACCTTAAGCTCGCTGTGGCACACTTTCTTCGCCGGTTGATCTGCTTCGATTCGCCGAGTTCTGTCCGGAGTCCCTTATGCCTGTCCAGCGCACCATCCGTCTTCTCGCTTTGACCGCATTCGCCGCAACCCTCCTGTGCGGCCTGTTTGCCACCCAGCTTTCCGCGCAACAGACCTACAAGATCCTCGACAAATGGAAGATCGGCGGCGACGGCGGCTGGGATTATCTGCTCGCCGACCCGCCGGCGCACCGCCTCTACATCACGCGCGGGCCCCACGTCCTGGTCCTCGACACCACGACCGGCAAGCAAGTCGGAGACATCACCGGCCTGCACGGGACTCACGGCATCGCCCTCGATAATGCCGGGAGATTTGGCTACATCTCCGACGGCGGCGGGAACGCCGTGGTGGTCTTCGACCGCGCCACTCTGGCCACCGTGGCCACCATCCCCACGGGCGGCCAGAACCCTGACGGCATCGTCTTCGAGCCGGTCACGCAGACCGTCTGGGCCTTCGACGGCCGCAGCAAGGATGCCGCCGTCATCGACACGGCTACGCGGAAGGTTATCGCCAACATCCCGCTGCCCGGCAAGCCGGAATTCCCTGCCGTCGACGGCAAAGGCATCGTCTTCGACAACATCGAAGACAAGAGCGAGATCGTCAGGCTGGACGCGCACACCAATACCCTCACGGCCACCTGGCCAATTGCCGGCTGCGACAGCCCCAGCGGCCTGGCCTTCGACGTGGCCGGCTCGCGGCTCTTTCCGGTTTGCGATGGCAAGAAGATGGGCGTGATTGACTCCAATACCGGGAAGGTCCTGGCCACCCCCGATATCGGCGACGGACCCGACGCGGCAGGATGGGACGCCGCGCACAAGCTGGCCTTTGCCTCCTGTGGGGAAGGCGTGCTCGCCGTCGTCGACGCGTCCAAGCCCGGCTACCCCACTATCGAAACCCTGCCCACCCAGCGCGGAGCCCGCACCATGGCCTATGACTCCGCCGCCGACCGCATCTACCTGGTCACAGCTGAGTACGGCCCCCGCCCCGAGCCCACGCCCGACAATCCGCATCCCCGCCCAGCCATTGTCCCTGGCAGCTTCACCGTTATCGTTGTCGGGCGCTGACCTCAGCCCAAGAATGGCCGCCCCAGGACTCGTCCGCCGCGGCGGATGAGACCTGGGAGAGCGCGAGACTCAGCAATCAGGTTTTTTGACACTCGACGGGCTCTTTCATGCGATCCTGAATTCGCCATGAAGATCTTTCTCGGCATCGTCGCGCTCGTAATCGTAGCCGGCTCGCTCTTCGCCGACTACAAGTGGCGTAAGTGGATCGCCGACCGGCGCCGCGAACGGCAATAGCGAAACTTCTCCGCGCGGCTCCCGTTACAATGGCGGTTAGGGAGCCATCTAACGACCATGCTTCGTTTTTCGCGCCTTGCCCCTCTTGTTCCAACGCAGACCCGCCGCTTCTGCCTTTTGCTGGCCATCGCCGTAGCTGGGCTCTTTGCCGCCGGCTCCCGCGCCCAGTTCGCTCCGCCGTCACCCGGAACCCCGGTTCACGACCCCTCGGCGCTGCGCCCGCCCGCCGGCGCCCGCGTGGCCATCGTCGAGTTTGAAGACATGGAGTGCCCGGACTGCGCCCGCGCCAATCCCCTCCTGAAGGATGCCGCGGCCAAGTACAAGATCCCCTGGGTGCGCCACGACTTCCCGCTCCCGTTCCACGCCTGGAGCTTCAACGCCGCCGTCAATGCCCGCTGGTTCGACCTGAAGAGCAAGGCGCTTGGCGACGAGTACCGCGACACGGTTTTCGCCAACCAGCCCTCGATCACCAGCCCCGAGATCCTGCGTGACTTCACCGACAAGTTCGCCCAGAACAAGGGTATCGCCATGCCCTTCGCCATCGATCCGCAGGGCAAGCTGGCCGCGGAGGTGAAGGCTGACTACGCGCTCGGCCAGCGCATCGGCATTGAGCACACCCCCACCATCTGGGTAGTCACCGCCAGCAGCAAGGGCGCTCCGTTTGTTGAAGTTGTGGACCGCACCAAGCTTTACCAGCTCATCGACGAGGCGATTGCCGATTCGCGTTCCCGCTAACGTCCACCCAGACTTGCAGAGCCGAACGGCGCACCCACTCAGGATGCGCCGTTCGCGTTTTCAGCCTGAAATTTGACCGTTTCACTTCCAGGCTAGCCGACTTTCGGCAATGTCTCCCGTTACAATCAGCCTTGATGCGCCGTCCAATGCCTATGTTTCGCCTGTTGCGCCACGCCCTGGCTGTCTTAACTCACACCCGCCGCGCCGCAGCGGTCCCGGCATTTGCCTTTGCATGGCTGTTTCTGCTTTCGACCCCACTCACCAGCGCTCAAACACCCACCCAGGTTCTGGACGCGTCGGCGCTCCATCCACCAGCGGGGGCGCGCGTGGCCATCGTCGAGTTCGATGATCTGCAGTGCCCGGCTTGCGCCGCGGCCAACCCCATTCTCAAGGCTGCCGCGGCCAAATACAGAATCCCCTGGATCCGCCACGACTTTCTGATCCCGTACCACAACTGGAGCCGCAATGCGGCCATCAACGCCCGCTGGTTCGACCTGAAGAGCAAGGCGCTTGGCGATGAGTACCGCGACGAGGTCTTCGCCAACCAGAACTCCATTTACAATCCCGACTCGCTGGCCCAGTTCACCCAGAAGTTCGCCCAGAGCCGCGGCATCGCATTGCCCTTCGCGATCGATCCGCAAGGCAAACTGGCCAATGACGTGAATGCCGACAACGCCCTCGCCCAGCGCACGGGCATCAAGAGCACGCCCACCATCTTTGTGGTCGCCGCCAACAGCAAGGGAGCTCCCTTTACGCAGGTGCTCAACCCCGCCCAGCAGCTCTACACGGCCATTGACCAGGCCATCGCCGACACCACGCCGGCGCCGAGAGCCGTCGTTGCCAAAAAAGCCTCCGGCAAGTAACCGCGAGCGGGATCGCTCTTGGAAGAAAAACGCCGTGCCCCATCCTTTCGCGTTTGTTGCAAAAGGGTGGGAAACCACGAATCTCACCCGGGTTCGCCCGTCTCTCCAGCTCTCATGATTGAGAATCGTAGTCCTAACGATTCGGAACTCCCGTCAGAACTGCGTCACGCTCAGAACATTCCCGTCCGGATCTTTGAACCACGCGACGCGCGTTCCACCCGGCGCGGTCCAGATTCCCAGCGGGTCGCTTTCGTTCATGCCCGGAAAGCGCAGGAATAGAACTCCGGCCTCCGTGAGCCGCTCCACCGTGTTCACGATCGACTCCACCTCCCAACCCAGCACCGTGAACGGGTCAGGATGATGCTCGTGGACGGGTGTTACCCGCAGCATGGTCCCGTTGGCGTCAAAGACCAGCGCAAAGGGCTTCTGGTCTTCCACCAGCCGCAGCCCCAGCACGCCCTCATAAAACGACCGCGCCCTCGCTGAGTCAGTCACGGCCACAAACGCCATCAGCTTTGCTGCACCGAGAATCGGTTTTTGCGTCATCTCCTGCCTCCCCGAAGGCGCCCTCACCCGTTCCGCTATTTTGCGCCCGCGCCGGTCATTAATTCCACAAACATCTTCTGGAAGCGGGGCAAATCGACGTCCACCTGCGCATGAACCAGCCGTACCCCGGTCGCAGGCTTGAAGTTTTCCGTCCAGGTCAGCGTGTCGCCGTAGCTTGGCCCGTGGCTCAGGTCCACATCCATGTACACCAGTTTCTCTCTGGTAATCAGCGTCGGATCGAGCCACGCGCAGGCCGCCAGCTCGTCCCACAGGTAGTAGCGGTCCTGGCTCCATGCGGCGATGTACCGGGCCGCGGGTGTCTGTGCTTTCGAGATGTCGTCCAGCATCTTCTGGGTGAACGGCGCCTTGATGGACACATCTACCGTGGTCACATCCACGCGCGGCCAGTCGGCGCGCAGCACAATGTGCGCGGCTTCCGGATCGAACCAGAAGTTGAACTCGTGACGCGGGCTGGTGGCAAACTCCGGATCGTTGGTCTCCGGATTCAGGCTCCCACCCATCAGCACAATCCCCCTAGTCAGCGCGGCGAACCCGGGATCGATGCGGATGGCCAGCGCAATGTTGGTCAGCGGCCCCGCGGCATAAATGGTCACCTGATGGGGATGGGCGCGTACCTGGCGAATGAGGAAATGGGCCGCGTCTTCGTCAATCGGCTTCAGGGTTGGCTGACCTTCGGGCATGGGTGGAACCACAAAGGGCCCATGCGCCTGCAGATGCTCCGGCGTCATCGGGGTAACGCCATGCGGCGTCTCCACGAGGGTGGTCTGACCTTGTCCCCATGCGCCCAGCCACGCCACTTTGCCGTTCAACGACTCGGCCAGCCGTGTCTCCTGCTGACTGCGCACCAGCGGGAACACCGCGCCTTTGGCTACCGGCACATCTGTGTGTCCGGTCAGCTCCAGCATGCGCAAGGTGTGCTGGGTCTCTTCTTCAGTCCAGGCGTTGCCGGTCACCATGGTGATGCCCAGCACTTCCACGCTGGGGGCCTGAAGCAACGCAAGCATCGCCATCTGGTTCGACCCGCCGGGGCCGGAGCCATCCTGGTCAATCAGCACCAGCCGCTTTTGCGCCGGAGACACGACCGCGCTTACGGCCAACAGCAGCGTCAGAAGGAGTTTTCTCATTGTTGGGTATTGTGGCATACCCGTGGCGTGCACCCTACCGCCGCCGTTCAAATCCCCGCGGCTTCGTCGGCGGCGTCACCGGCAGATTCGTCTTGCCCGCCGGATAGACGGCCAGGAACCGGTCCTGCCCCTCGCCGGAGCTGGCCGTTTCCACGCCTTCAATATCCCTGAACGACATGTGCAGCAGGCGGCGCTCGCGGCTGTTCATGGGCGGAAAGGCATAGGGAACGCCGGTGCGGATCACCTTGTCTGCGGCCATCTCGGCCTGCAGCTTCAGCTCCTGCGCCCGCAGCGCCTTGAAGTTGGCTGCGTCGAAGCTGACCAGGTCGTGCTCGCGCTGATCCAGGCGCAGCATCTGCGCGGCAATGGTCTCCAGCGCGCGCAACAGCTCCCCGTTGTGCTGGGTGACCAGAGGCACATCGGGCCCGCCCAGCTCCACATAGATTTGGCGAGCCTCAAGGCCCTGCGGGTCGCGCGCGCCATCGCCCGCGGTGATGCGGTACTTGAGGCGCATGCCGCCCAGCTTGTTGAGGGAAGAAAGAAATCCGGCTATCTTCTGTGCTGCCTGCTGCAGGTCATCGATGGGCATAACAAATCAGTATCGCAGACCGGAGCCGGACGGGGGCCAACAATTGCCTGGAAACTACCCTGCTTTTTCCGCTCTCCGAAGGCGCCGGCTTTACCGGCTCCGATGCGTGGACCCAAGGATCGGACGAGCGCAGCGCCCGTCGCTCACACCTTAAGCGCTCCTTCATCTGCGCGTGCTACCTTCAAGCCCAGGCAATTGCTCTTGATTTAAGACTTTCAACTTCCACGGAGAGTTCTTTCTACGCACATGCGCAGGCTTCTTGTCCTCTTTCTCTTAATCTCGGCAGCCATGGCCGCAACCATCGCTCACGCACAGGGTGGGCCGCCCTTTATCACCGACGACCCCGGCACACCCGGCAACAAGCACTGGGAGATCAACTTCGGCTGGACCGCCGACCACAACCCTGCCAACGCCTACTACGAAACGCCGGACATTGACATGAACTACGGCTGGGGCGACCGCATTCAGCTCAAATACGAGCTACCCATGGCCGTCTACACCGACACCAACAACACCACCCATGCCGGCCTGGGCGAATCGCTTCTCGGCGTCAAGTGGCGCCCCTACGAGCACCACAAGGCAGGCGAGGCCCCATCCGACGAGAACATGGACTTCTCCATCGGCACCTATCCCCAGGCCTCCATCAACAACCCCACCAGCGCCGTGCGGCGCGGCATTGTCGAGAACGGGCCGCAGTACTACCTGCCCATGGAGATGACCGCCAAGGTCGGGCCGATCGATTTCAATGGCGAAGTCGGCCGCTGGTTCGGCAATCAGCTCATCCCCAGCCGATGGGGACGCGGCCTCATTGCGGGACGGGAGTTCAACGACCGCTTCGAGCTTTACTGCGAGATTTACGACCTGCAGGACGCCAACCGCATCGGCGCGACGCCCAAACAACGTGAGCTCACTCTGGATGTGGGCGGACGGCAAACGCTGGACCACAAGGGGCACATCCGCCTGCTCTTCATGGGCGGCCGCGCCATCCAGGCTGTGGCAAGGCAAAACTCCGAACCCAATTGGATCGCCTATCTCGGCGTGCAGTTGCTGCTGGGGCCCAGCGAGAAGGAGACGCCAGGCCAGAATCCCTAAAAGCGGCTGGTTCTCGACGTCGAGATTCGCGCTTTCCCACCCTTCCGCCCGAGTGCGGCGAAAGGATGGGGCACGGGAGCCGATTGACCGCAACAACCGCGCCGGGGCAAAGTGGAAATGAGCCTATGCCCATCACGCAGCCCATCCACCTGAGCCCCGCACAAGCACGCGTCCTGGGCGCGTTGGTTGAAAAGGAAGTCACCACCCCGGATTACTACCCGCTCTCGCTCAACGCACTTATCAATGCCTGCAACCAGCGATCGAACCGCGAACCGGTGATGGACCTGGATGAGGAAGAAGTGCGCAATGCCCTGCACCGCCTTGAGGACCTGGGCCTTGCAGGCCGGACTCGCGGCGCCGATGGCCGCGTGGCCAAGTACGAGCACTGGCTGGGCGAGGCTTTCAACTTCACCCGCGCCGAGGCCGCGCTCGTCTGCGTCCTGCTGCTGCGCGGTCCGCAGACCCCCGGCGAACTGCGCGGCCGCACCGACCGCCTGCACAGCTTCGACGAGATCAGCGATGTGCTGGCCGGCCTGCAAAAGCTGATAGAGCGCGAGCCACCGCTGGTAGCCGTGCTGCCCCGCCAGCCGGGAACAAAAGAATCCCGCTATGCGAATCTGCTCTCCGGGCCGGTCGAGTCGGCCAGTCCAGCAGAGATTGCATCCACGCCGCGCGCAGCTGCCCAGCCCTCAGCCGCAGCCGTGCCTCTGGACGAGGGACAACAGGACCGCATCGCTCAGTTGGAAGGTATTGTCGCGGAGCTCAGGCAGGAAGTCGCCGCGCTGCGCCAGAAGATCGACGACCTGTTCGGTGATTGAGATCTACCTGTCAGAGTGTTGGGGCTGGAAACACGACGGGCCTCACGCAACGTGAAGTCGCGCCTAACAAAGCCCACGTAGGGACCTGTAACGGGTCCTCTTCTGGACTCCGCATTCGCTCAGGGGCTAAAGCCCAGCTGATTCTTCTGCTCGGATGAACGGGCTGAAGGCTGTACCCTTCAAAACTGCATCTCGGCCCTTGCTAGATAAGCTCATACCCGGCAAACCAGTAACCGATCTCAAACGCCGCCGTCTCTTCGGCATCCGATCCGTGAATCGCATTCTCCTGGATTGACCCTGCAAACTTCTTGCGGATGGTTCCCTCTTCCGCGTTGGCGGGGTTGGTCGCGCCCATCAGCTTGCGCAGGTCGGCAATGGCGTTTTCCTTCTCCAGAACCATCAGGAAAAGCGGACCGGAGGACATGAACGTGGTCAGATCGTTGAAGAACGGCCGCTCCTTGTGGACGTAATAAAAGCCCTCCGCCTGCTCCTTGGAGATGGATGCTTTCTTGATGGCCACAATTTGAAAGCCTGCCTTGTCGATCTCGGCCAGTATGGCCCCGGTGAACCTCTTGCGGACCGCGTCCGGCTTGACGATGCTGAATGTGCGCTGCGCCACGTGCTTTGCTCCTTGAATAATCTACGACTTCCATTTTATTGTAATGGCCGAACCGGAAGCGCTGCCCGACCCGCCGCCAATCTGCTAGAGTTTTCGCATGTTGCGCTCGTCTGTTTTTGTTCGATATTCCCTCGCATCCGCTGCCGTGCTTGCCACGGTGTTAAGTAGCACCGCGGCTCACGCTCAAGCGAACGCGCCCGCCTCGGCCGAGCTCCGCGTCTTCGATCCGAGCCTCATCGACAAATCGATCGATCCCTGCGACAACTTCTATCGCTACAGTTGCAACGGCTGGTTCAAGCGCAATCCGCTGCCTGCCGATCAGACTTCCTACGGGCGCTTCACGGAGCTCTATGAGTTGAACCGGCTGCATCTGAGGCAGATCCTCGAGCAGGCCGCCGCGCGCGGCGCCGCGCGCTCGGCGAACGAGCAAAGGATCGGCGACGAATATGCGAGCTGCATGGACACGAGCGCAATCAACAAGCTCGGCATCGCACCGCTGCAGCCCGAGCTCGACCGCATCGCGGATCTGAAGACGGCCACGCAGCTGCCCGCGCTGCTTGCCCATTTGCACTCCATCGGCGTCAACGTCTTCTTCGGAATGGGCTCCGGCCAGGACTACGCCAATGCCAGTTCCGTTATCAGTTTTTACGGCGCGGGAGGGCTGGGCCTGCCGGAGCGCGACTACTACACCCGCACCGACGCCAAATCAGCCGAGCAGCGTCAGCAGTATGTAGCTCACGTGACCAAGATCTTCACTCTCGCCGGCGAGCCAGACGCGCAAGCCGCCAGGGACGCGGACACTGTGATGGCCATCGAAACCCGCCTGGCCAAAGCCTCGCTCACCATTACCGAGCAGCGCGACCCGCAGAATCTCAATCACCCCAGCGATGTCGGTACCTTTTCCAAGGAGCTTACGCACTTCTCGCTGGCCAATTATGTTTCCGCGGCGCACGCTCCCGCCGCCGGCAAGTTGAATGACACGGAGCCCAAATTCTTTGCGGAGTTCAACTCTCTCGTCGCAGACACGCCCATCGACCAGATCAGAACCTATCTGCGCTGGCACCTGCTGCACGCCTTCGCGGGCACCAGTCTGCCGGAGAGCTTCGACAAGGAGACCTGGAACTTCTACGCCCACACACTCAACGGCGCAGAGAAGCAGCAGGAACGCTGGAAACGCTGCACCAGCCGCGTGGATGGCGAACTGGGCGAGGCGCTCGGCCAGGTCTACGTGGCCAAGTACTTTCCTCCCGCCGCCAAGCAGCGCGCACTCAGCATGACACTCGCTATCGAGCAGGCCATGGACAAGGACATCGACGGGCTGGACTGGATGAGCCCCGCCACCAAGGTCATGGCCAAGGAAAAGCTGCACGCGGTGATGAACAAGATTGGCTATCCCGACAAGTGGCGCGACTACTCGAAGCTTGAAATCGTTCCCGGCGACGCGCTGGGCAACCAGATGCGGGCCGATGAATTTGAGGTGGCGCGCGACCTGGCCAAGATCGGCAAGCCTGTGGACAAGGGCGAGTGGCAGATGACGCCGCCCACGGTGAATGCCTACTACGATCCGCAACAGAACAACGTCAACTTCCCCGCCGGCTATTTCCAGCCGCCCTTCTTCAGCGACAAGGAAGACGACGCGGCCAACTATGGCGACATGGGCTCGACCATCGGCCACGAGCTGACCC
>CAYUJM010000029.1:0-34868 GCA_964445025.1 uncultured Occallatibacter sp.
CCTTCCTCGATTCCGTGCGCAATAAACGTGGGCTTAATCAGAGCTTCCTTAGACTGCGCACCGGCGATTACCCGCAGCAGTTCATCCGCGCGGAGATTCAGATTGTCCAGAGTGGAAAGCTGGCCAGGTTCGACCGCAGCCAGCGCGCACGGCTGAGTACCCAGCCTGGGCTTGTCGTTTAATTCGCTCTGTACTTGCGGTCGGGCCATTTTCGCGTGCGTCCTTCAAATGTCAGGACGAGGGGGGCAGGCGGAAGATGATCGACACTTGAAAAGCTGCAGCTTTCAGGGAGAGAAAAATTTGGTGATCATCTGGATCATTCCGGAACTGGTGACTGGCAACCAATTGAATATGTATGGGTTATAAGCTTTCTGTATGCTAACCTGTAGGCGGGAACGGTTAATCCCGCACAGGAGAATTCCCACCATGGCCGGAAAAAAGTCGCTATCGAAACGAGGCCCGTTCAATGACTTTGAGAGAACGGAACTCTTAAAGCTGATGACGGTTCCATGCCAGAATCCGGAATGTGCTTTCAATTGTAGGGGCCGGCCTGTATGTGACCTACCTGATGAAAAGAAGAAAGACTACGAGTATTGGAGCAGTGACCTGCTCCATCTCATAGTCGCCCCCGACTCGACGAGTCTATCTAAGGAAGTTCGCGCTCTGCGCCGACTTCGACAAGATAAGGTTCCTCTGCCTTGCACAATCCAAGCCATCCGTGACTTTGTGTTTTATGACATGCATTCGAACAACATCGTTCCAGATGTTCAGAAATGCAAGATCGCTGTCAGTGAAGCGTCGGGAAGAGTAAATACGCTTTTCGATAAATGCCAAGAACTCGGCGTGAAGCAGGTTGCTGAACTGGCCAGCTTCACCCCAAGGGTCTCTTCATACGGATTGTTTGAAGAAAAGCAAAACCTTTTGTCGTTGATTGAACGGGCACTCTCCGCACTGCAGGAAATCTACAAATACGAACTAACGCAGTTGGAGCGAATGAACCGCGACGTATTCTCGTGGGCGCAGGCGCTTCATCTCGAATTGACGCTTCCGGTGGAGATCACCTCGAAAGGGGCCCGTTATTGGAAGGAAATTGCAACGTTAATGAATCTGGCTAGAGATGTTTGGCGTCAGCCGTCTAGGAAGCTCTCAGGCGAATCCAGGACCTACACAAAAAGCGCACTTGAAAAGCTCTCGGAAAGGTTCACGGAGGAGGAACGCCGCAAACTTCGAGGGGCTCTTTCGAATGACATTCCGAATCTGTTTCCAAGAATCTTCGAAATGGAGGATGAAAAGGTGCATGAAATGTTCGTTTCGGCTCAACGCTTCACTCCCACGAGAAAGGCTGAAGAAACCATGAAAATTTCTCGCGCAGTTCGAGGTGGCGAGTTTGGGTTTCAGCCAGAATCTCCGTCAGGTAAATTGTGACAGGAAATTGCCTGCCAGGATCTTGAATGCAAGTCATGAACATCTGCCAAAGCAAGGCCGCTGGTTCGGGTCTTTATCATTACTGCCGAGCGCAGTTCACGAGCAACGAAAGAAAGGGGCATGCCGCAGGTATATGCAGATGGGACGACAGGCAATGAACGGAGCGGTGTTTATTTTATGATTAAATTTTGGAATGTGGCTCAAAACTACGGAAAGATCCTGTGTCCCGGCTGGGCTATCCAGTACTTTTCGTAGTTTTGCGTGTAATTGCAACGCGGAAAAGACAGTCAAGACAGTGAGCCGGAGCGGAATGGCAAAACGTCGTTATCCAAATTCGACCACTACAAGCGCGGAGTCAAAGGGGAGCGTATATGAGGATTTTCTGGCTCTGGATGGTTATCAGACAGTTCCGTCTGGATGCTCCGAGTCAGGTGGAATCCACTTCATCGAGGCACGCCTAGCCCAGGTGCAAGCGATATGCCCGCGGCGTGGCGTGCTACTTCCGAGGGGAAAAGTCTTTGAAAAGCTGACCTTTACAGATGTTCCCCGCGGCGGCAAACCCGTAGTTGTCCATGCGAAGTTTCCCAGGAGATATTGCCCATTCTGTAGAGAGCCACATAGCGACCATCTTCCGGGGCTATCTCTAAAGTACAGAGTCTCTCGGCGGCTGATTGAATATGTCTTTGAACGCATGGGCCTGAGACAGACGGATGTGTGGATCGCGTTCGAAACAGGCTTGGAGCCGGCAACAGTGCGCCGTATTCGCATCGATTGGGAACGAAGGATGGAGAGGGAACGGGATCTGACCTGTCCCGAATTCCTCGGAATAGACGAGATCTACCTCGATTCACCCAAGAAAACTATCCACGGTGTGAAACAAGATTCCAAGCCTGAAAAGAAAGCCCCGGGTAGAAAGCCATCCTGCATCATCACTGATATTGGGGCCGGGCGCGTCATGGAACTGATGCCGACGATAAAAAAGCAAACGGTCAAACGTTTCTTATCCAATCTAGAAAATCGCGAACGGCTTCAAGCCGTCACCATGGATTTGACAGAGCACTTCGAAGCGATTGTGAGAGAGTCTCTTCCCGGTATCCCAATCGTTCGGGACAAAGCACACGTCCTCAAAGAAGCCCGGGAAAGATTCAATAAAATCCGGAACAGCATTGTCAATGCTTACGTCGCTCAGTCGGAAAGATCTGTCCGCGATGGATTGCAGGCAAAGGTGGGCGATGCGATTCTGAAGGAATTGATCAAGAAAGAAAGGGCCCAAAGGAATGAGGTCAAGAAGAACATTCAGAGGTATGCCCGCTATTTTGTCTGGCCCAAGAGCAACCGCCCGAAAAAGCTGGAAGGGGAGTTTCGCAGAATCTTTCGCCTGATTCCACAGCTGAAGAAATCATATTCTTTCCTTCAAAAGTTTTACGCTCTTTATGAGCACAAGAAGATTTCTGCAGTGCAGGCCCATTCAGCCTTTGAAAATATGAAGAAAAAGCTGGATTCCGAATCCCAGAAATATTGGAAGCCGTTCTTTGGATTGATCAGCCGCTATGACGCAGAGATTTGGGCTTATTTTGACTCAGGCCTCACCAACGCGCATACGGAGGCTATGAATCGAACTATCCGGCAACTTGTTGCAGCTGGCCGTGGCATGCGTCCCGAGAGACTTCGCGCCATGCTGCTTTTCACGACGGCTCCCAGCTACATTGTCGAGGGACGCTCGCGGCGTAAGGAACTTGATCTTTCCAAGCCAGGTTCACAGGTTCCCCGCCCGCCCCATGCAAGGCGGAGAAAGAAAGTTGTGGAGGAGGAAGTTGGGTCCGATCAGGGCGAGCTAGATTTTGACGAGATTGATGATTACGAGGATGAAGCTGAGGAAATTTAGTCAAAACTGCAACCACCACGAAGCCGGTTCGCTCGTTACGCACAATGAGCCAGAGGCACTTTTCCATTGTCGGATTGTCGGGTTTTGAGGCCTCAGAGGCTGGAAAGAATGCAAAATCTGCTAAACTTGCTAAGATTTGTCGGGCTCCCGACAAATCCTAACTTGTTGATCTTAATATATCTTATTCATTTTCTTCGGCTTGCAAGAAATTCTGGCGGAGAGAGGGGGATTCGAACCCCCGATAGAGCTTTTGACCCTATAACGGTTTAGCAAACCGCCGCCTTCAGCCACTCGGCCATCTCTCCGGGTCTCACTCGGATTATACCGGAAGTTGGGTTCCCGACGCGCCGGCCGCGGAAGATCGTCCAACCCTCCGCCGTTTCGTGGTAACCGCCCGGCCCGTTCCCAAGTCGGAATTGGGCCCGGAAAAGCCCGAAAAAGGCGCTGTTGTGAACCTTGGAAACGACGTGGAAACGGCCCGCTTTTCCGGCTGCCGGAAAACGCGCTCCCAGCCGCTGCTGGCGCGGCGGCGGCGCACTTCGGAAAAATCTGTTTTCGGGTGCATTTTTTTCTTTCTGCGCAGGGCAAAAGTTGTTAGATTCACATCAATGCGCTTTGCCCTCAAACCTGCCCGGCGGAAGATGCGTTTTCTGCCGCTGATCGCCGCCACATTCTTCATGGTGTCGGGCGGTCCGTATGCCATCGAGGATATTCTCGGCGGCGCGGGCTTTGGCCGGGCGATTGTGATTCTGCTGGTGCTGCCGGTCCTTTGGTGCCTGCCCACCGCGCTGATGATCGGCGAACTGGCCTCTGCCATTCCCGCCGAGGGCGGCTTCTACATCTGGGTGCGGCGGGCGCTGGGGCCTTTCTGGGGCTATCAAGAGGGCTGGCTATCGCTCTCGGCCAGCATCTTCGATATGGCGCTCTATCCGGCCATCTTTGTTCTTTACCTGGGCAAGTTCTCGCCGGCGCTCACCGACGGCTGGTATGGCTACGCCTGGTCGCTGGCGGTGGTGGTGCTTTGTTGCCTGTGGAACCTGCGCGGGGCGCCGGCCGTGGGCGACGATTCCCTTTGGATGTCCGCGCTGCTGCTGGCGCCCTTCGCCGTCTTTGTCGTCCTCGGCCTGTGGCATGGGATCGCGGTGCATCCCCAGGTGCAATGGGGCATTTCCGCTTCCGGAGCCGCCTCGGAGTCCGCTCTATCGATGGCGCTCCTGGTGGCGATGTGGAACTACATGGGCTGGGACAATGCCTCCACCGTCGCCCAGGAGGTTGAGAATCCCCAGCGCAACTATCCCCGCGCCATGATTGTGACCACTATCCTGGTTGCCGTCGCCTATATCCTGCCCTTGACCGCGATGGCGCTCTCCGGGCTCTCCGCGAGCAGTTTCAAGACCGGCGACTGGATGACCGCGGCCACCTCGGTCGGCGGTCCGTTACTGGGCCTTGCTGTGGCTGCCGGCGGAGTCATCACCGGGGTGGGCATGTTCAACGCGCTGGTGATGAGCTACACCCGCCTGCCCATGGCCATGGCCGAGGACGGCATGTTGCCGCGCGTCGTTGCCCGGCGCAACAGCCGTGGCGTGCCCTGGGTCTCGGTGCTCCTGTGCGGGCTGGCCTGGGCCATGGCGCTCAAACTGCCCTTCGAGAAGCTCATTTCCATCGACCTGATTCTGTATGGATCGAGCCTGCTGCTGGAGTTTGTGGCGCTGATTGTGCTCCGCCTCCGCGAACCCAATCTGGAGCGGCCTTTCAAGGCTGGCAATCTGGCTTTTGCGGCCTCGCTGGGAGTGGGTCCCGCGGCGCTCATCGGCTATGCCCTTTACGCCTGCCGCTCTGAAAAGCTCATGGGCACAACTTCGGCGCTGCTCTTTGCCGTAGTGGTGGGGTTGCTGGGGCCGGTTCTCTACTGGGCGACCGCCGCTCCGCGGGCGCGCCGCCGTCTCGCTGCGGCCCAGGCCGCGGACTGAGTTCTTGACCGGGCTGCAGTGGTTCGAACCATCGCAAGGGCTATCACCCCGAGCCAGCGCAGCAAGTCGAAAGCCTGCCCTGAGCGCAGCCGAGGGGAACTTGCCTCTGCTTTTGCTTTCCTCTGCTCCAAACTCGGCGGGCAGGGCCAGTGACTCGAGCCAAACCAGGCAGGCCGCGTCCATCCGGGCGCGGCCTGCTTCGTTTCAGCTAATTCGCCTCCGCCAGCCTGGCCTTGTTCTCCTGGAATTGCTTGGCCGCGTACACCACGTGATCGCGGGCATAGGCTGCATCGTGCCAGCCCTTCACCTCCACCCGTTTGCCCTCCAGATCCTTGTAGATCGAGAAAAAGTGCGTGATCTCCTTCAGCATGTGCGGGTACACGTCGGTGTAATTCCACACGTTGTCGAAGCGCGGGTTGTTTTTGCCCACCGCCAGCACTTTCTCGTCCAGCACGCCCTGGTCCAGCATCTCCAGCAGGCCGATGGGGCGCACCTCCTGCACGCAGCCGGGAAAACTCGGCCCCGGCACCAGCACCAGCACGTCCAGCGGGTCGCCGTCGTCGCTCAGCGTGGAAGGAATGAAGCCGTAGTCGCCGGGATAGTGCACCGGGGAATGCAGGTTGCGGTCCAGTTTGAAGACGTGCAGTTGCTTGTCGTATTCGAATTTTTGGGTTCCGTCCAGGGGGATTTCGATGACCGCCCGAAAGACCTCGGGCGCGCGGTCGCCGATCGGCAACTCCAGATAGTTCACCATTTCTCTTGCATCTCCAGGGGTGGGGGTTGGATCCGGCGCGGGGAATCGAACCGGAAGCCGGGCGGTCGCGGGGGAACCCGGCCATCCACCGGTTCAACTATAATCGCGGATAATGAAGGCGCATGTCTATGTCACGCTGAAAACCTCGGTCCTGGATCCGCAGGGCCAGACCATCCAGAACGCCCTGCGCAAGATCGGATTTGCGGATGTCACCGCTGTGCGTCAGGGCAAGTACTTCGCGCTCTCGCTGGCCGATGGCCTCGCCGCCGACGCGGCCAGGGCCCAGGTCGAGCGCATCGCCCGCGAAGTGCTCACCAACCCGGTTATCGAAGAGTTCACATACCGCATCGAGGAGTAGCGCTGTTGGCAGCGAGACGCCGTCCCGGCCTCCGTCCGCTCGCTCGCCTGCCATGCGTGGACTTCTCATGCTGTGAAATAGCTTCGCTTTGTAACAGGGCACGACTTCAGTCGTGCCGCAAATCGCTGCGAAATGATTGCGGGCTTTAGCCCCTGAGGGTTGCTCTTCGGAACGATCGCCCCAATTCATCTCTCCGCAAACCACCGCCCGAACCCGTCCGTTCCTGAACGCCCTCGGCGCAGGTCCACCCAGGCTGCGGGAAAACTCGATCCGGAGGGAGGCGGGGGTTTCAACCCCCGCATAAATCCATCGACAAGAACTTGAGAGATCGTCTACGCGGCGAAGCCGCGCCCAAGCCCCGGTCACCATCCGAACGCTTCCAAAGTCCCGGCTTCCCGGTCCCGATCTGGAGGGAGGCGCGGTCGCCGGAAACAGTTCCACGTCCCTGGGGTGATCCAGGCGCCTCGCACTCTTTCCACAGCTTTTCCCAATTCCAAATCCCCTGCGCGACCTCTTTCGGCAGCGGAAATCCAAGCTGATGCGCGAGCAGGCACACCTGCCCGCGATGGTGCGCTTCGTGCGCGATCATGTAGCACAGCATCTCCGCGCCAACCGGCCAGGGTTTGGCCCAGCCGTCTCTCAAAAACTCCTTCACTCTCCCTTCGCTGCCGCCGAGCCCTTCAGCCAGCATCTCCGCGCAGCGCGCGGCGCTCTCGGCCAACCCCGCGCGGGCCTGCTGCGGCGTGCAATGCGCGCGGTCGAGCTGGGCCGGAACCTTCAGGTGCGGAGCTGTCAGCCTGAGCCACTTGGTGCGGACATTGTGCATGTGCGTGAAGATCGCCGCAATGGTGCGGACGTTGCCAGGCGGTTTGGCTCTCCAGGCCGCGGGGTCGAGATCTTCGATAAGCATCTGGTTGATGCGCTCGTTGGCGGCAAAGATCCGCACCGCGGCCAGGCCGGGTTCAATGGCTGCCTTCTGTGGACGCATGGTCACGGCTCCCTGCTCCCTGACCTATGATATTTCCGCGCCGCCGCCCATCCATCCCCAACCCCGAATCGTCGGCCAGCAACCGCCCCGCCGGCATCCTCGAGAGAGTTCTGCCCGGTTTCCCGTTCAACCGCTCGGAGCAGCGTCAGCAACAGAAATCGTCCGCGATGGCGACTTATGAGGACTAATCGAGAGGGATGGTGGGCCGATATCCGATGCGCCCCACTTCGCGATGTCACTTTGCGGTCTTAGCCGCCGCCCTCTGCAAATGCGCTTGCATGATCTTCTCGTCCGACCGGAGAGCGTCGCGGATGCGCGATGAGATGGTGCCCCAGGATTCGTAGGGCGGTGGAATCAGCTTCTCCAAATCGAAGCGTTCGACGCACAACAGAGCAAGCCGTAGGCTGCGGGAAGCTTTGTCCCGGAATACGTTGAACAAGTTGATTGGGAGTTGCCCATCGCGGGCCCACCAATCGTTTACCTCGTCGTTCAGCGCGTGAAGCGAATCGTAGTAAGCCGTCAACGCGGCGGAATCATCCTCGGCGAGTTCACGCACTGCGGGTGCACTGGGATAGAGATTTGGCCAATGCGGGAGGAAGTCCTGCTTCACATCGTTCGGTTTCTGAGAGCTGTTAGTCGAGTGCGCGAGAAAGTTCGCTAGAGCTCTGCCGTGGATGAAGAGAACGCGCTCAATGGTGCGTTGAAGCTCCGGAGCCAGAATCCGACACGCCTCACGGTGACGATTGGCAGATTCCTGGGATGAAGCGGCGACCGAAGGGGCGTCCGGGACAGCCGCGGCAGGCGTAACCGGATCGCCCGTCGCAAGTCGGAGACCGCCGTTCACGCGGATTTCATGCGGGGGCACATTCACGTATTTTCGATGTCGTCGTCCCGCAAAATCCAAGGCGAGCTGGTCGCCATCCAACGCGAGTCTCAGATGGTGAATCTGCTCAACCGCTGCAGAGAGCTTCAAATCGGCAATCGTTGCGATCCAGGCGATCTCGAGGAAGAGCTGTGGATCATGGCCAAAATCGACATACAGGTCAAAGAATGAAGACCGCTCGATCTTGACGATTGAGTTGAGGCCTTGCAGCAGATTCTCCCGCATCGCTTCGTTCGCGAGTCCAATAAAATCGTTCTCCGAGGATTGAAAAGCCTTCGGCGATTCGTTCAACAGGAGCCGGCGAGCGCGCAGCTCCGCAAACTCATCCGCAGTAGTCCCAGACGTCCCCATCTCCATGTCATTGCTAAAGCTTGTCCGCGATGGTGCGAACCGAGCCTTCCACATGGCAACTGAGCCTTCCATCGTGCGGTCCAGCGTCTCCAACGTGGCAACCGCGACGTCGAACCCAACGGCGACCACGACTGGCTTCGTGTGGTCCCGCAGCCGCGTGAAGATCGCATCGACCTCGCTGGTATCGGCAAGCACGCTGAGCTCAATCGCATCAGACCAGCTGCACCGGTAGACGACTGGAAACGCTCGCATGGACAGCTCCGTCGAGATCAACTCCGCACGCGGAGAACGGTCACAGATGAGCGACGGTGGCGGTGGTACAGCTGCCGACACGGTTGGCGCGGAAAGTGCGGTCGGCGCCAACGAAAAATCTGGCTTCTTCCCGATTGGTGGCGGCTGGATCATCTCCCCGTGCAACACCCGGATCAACTTCTCGTACTCGGTCGTACGATACGGTGTCCCGCGCAGATCCACGCCTATACGTCCCTTGAGATACAGTGGTAGCGCAGTGGCGAAGCTTCCCAGACGGAGCACGGGAATGAACTTCCGGGTGTGGATGTGTTCGGCCATCTCCGACGTAACAATCAACGATTCATAGCCCACGCCCCCTTCGCGATTATTCGCACGCTTCGCGTAGTTATCTGTGCAGACCACGATGACAAACTCGCTCTGAGTCACCGCTTGCTCCATAAAATACTGCTTCTCCATGCCGGGATGGAGATGAAACTGGTCCGAAAGGACTTCGATGCCGTCCCGTCGGAGGCGGATGGTGAGGTCCTTCACCCAGGCCTCATGTTCGTCGCTGTCCCATGAGTACGAGAGGAAGACACGCGGTACGCCTTCCGTTGCCGGGCCGAAGATAGACGGATGTGCAGAGCCAGCCATGTCACGTATTATATTTCCGCGTTATGAGCGCCAGGTAGGAAGAAGAGCAAAGCATAGTCACGACCATTCGCCAGGATAGGTGCATGGTTTCGATCTCATGCCATGTCTTTGGTACTGATAAACGCCGCAGGCTCCAGAATCGCTGTTGCGCCTGCATCGCCGCCTACTCGGAGATACCTCTCCCTGACGCCGGCCGGCGCCAGGTCCCGATGCCCTCACCGAATCGGCACGCGAAATCGGCCCGCAAACCCCGCCATCCTCACCCCGTCCCAAACCCTTGCAAGCTGTAAAGCAAAAAATTCGAAAATTTCTATCCGGCACTTTGCCGATTAATTCCCTCACTTGGCGCACAATTGTCTTAGAGTGCCTTTCACAACCTTGAGCGCGCTCAAAAACCGCCCGTAACTCCTTTGGCGTCAAGATTCTGCAAATAACTCCCGCGGAATCGGGAATTTACAGCGCCACTCGCCACGCAACCAATTGAAAACAAACCACTTCCTCGCAGAATATGGGAGGGGGGGGAGGGTCGAAGTGTATCAGAAATGTCGTCATATCATGCCCAACGGCGTCAGGTGCTGCTCACCCGCCCTCCGCGGCATGCCGTATTGCTACTTCCACACTCGTCTCCATCGTCCGGCCGCCGAGCAAGGCTCCGCCCAGAAAAAGTCGCTCAAGCTCCCGGTATTGGAAGACCGAAGCGCCATCCAGGTCGCGCTGGCCCAGGTTCTCAACGCCCTTGGTTCCTCAAAGCTCGATCCGCGGCGCGCCGGCTTGTTTCTCTACGGCCTCCAGATCGCATCGAAGAATGTCCCCCAAAACCCGTTCATTCTCCAATGCAACGCGGTACCCTCCGTCACCCACACCCCCGACGGCGAAGATCTCGCGCCGGAAGAAATCGTCTGCGAATCCGACGACGATTGTTCCACCTGCGAGTTTCGAGACCGCTGCAAAGAATACAGGCCCGCAGGGGACAAAAAGAAAGACTGAGGCCCTCCCGGCCGCGCTTTTTCTCGGCACGCTGCTCCCCCGCCCGGCCCTCCGTTTCCCACCTGGCGGGCCTCGGCCCAACCCGCCGCCGCCCAGTCGCTTAGAATTCTTGCATGTGCGGAATCGTCGGATACGTTGGTCCAAAGAAGGTGGTCCCCGTCATCATCGAGGGACTGCGGCGCCTCGAATATCGCGGTTACGACTCGGCGGGCATCGCCGTGGGCAGTCCCTCCAGCTCCACGCTTGAGGTCCGCCGCGCTCCCGGCAAGCTCCACAACCTGGAGGAGGTGTTGCGCGAGCATCCGCTCGATGGCACGTACGGCATCGGCCACACCCGCTGGGCCACGCACGGCCGCCCCACCGAAGAGAACGCCCATCCCCATCGCGACTGCACCGGCCGCATCGTCGTGGTCCACAACGGCATTGTGGAGAATTACCTCGACCTGAAGAGCGAACTCACCGCCAAGGGCCACAAGTTTGTCACCGAAACCGATACCGAGGTCATCGCCCACCTGATCGAGCAGGTGCAGAACGACGCGGAAGCGGCCGGCGAGCCGATTCTTCTGGAAGTGGCCGTCCGCCGCGCCGTCAAGCGGCTCACCGGTGCCTTTGCGCTGGGCGTTCTGTCGGCCACCGAGCCGGACAAGATCGTGGCCGCCCGCTTCGGCCCTCCGGTGGTCATCGGCGTGGGCGAAGGCGAGTCCTTCGTCGCCTCCGATGTGCCCGGCATCCTGCACCACACGCGCAACATCTACTTCCTGGCCGACGGCGATATGGCCATCCTGACCCTGGCCGGAGTCGAGCTCACCGACTTTGACGGCAACCCCATCCATCGCGAGATCACCCGCATTCAATGGGACCCCGTCCAGGCGGAAAAGGGCGGCTACAAGCACTTCATGCTCAAGGAAATCTGGGAGCAGCCCACCGCGGTCACCGACACCACCCTGGGCCGTGTTTCGCTGGACTCGGGCTCGGTCTTCCTGGGCGAGATGAAAATCCCCGACGAGGAACTGGCGCTGGCCTCCTGCATCAACGTCGCCGCCTGCGGCACCAGTTGGCACGCCGCGCTCACCGGCAAGTACATGATCGAGCGCCTCGCCCGCCTGCCCGTGGACGTGGACTACGCCAGCGAGTACCGCTATCGCAACCCCATTCCCGATCGCAACGCCCTCGGCCTGCTCATTACCCAGTCCGGCGAAACCGCCGACACCCTGGCCGCGCAGCGGGAGATGATCGCGCTGGGCTCGAAGACCGTGGCCATCTGCAATGTGGTGGACGCCATGGTCGCCCGCGAGGCCCACGGCGCCATCTATACCCATGCCGGTCCGGAGATCGGCGTCGCCTCCACCAAGGCCTTCACCGCCCAGCTCACCGCCCTCTTCCTGCTCGCGCTCAAGCTGGGCCAACTGCGCGGCCGCATCGACCCGGCGCAGTCCGTCGCGCTGATGGAAGAACTCAGCCGCATCCCGGTCAAGATGGAAGAGGTGCTGCGCAAGCGGTCGGCGCAGTGCGAACTGCTGGCCAAAGACTTCTCCACCGCCCGCGACTTTCTCTACCTGGGCCGCGGCATCCACTTCCCTATCGCTCTGGAAGGCGCGCTGAAGCTGAAGGAAGTCTCTTACATTCACGCCGAGGGCTACCCGGCCGGCGAGATGAAGCACGGGCCAAACGCGCTCATCGACGAAACCCTGCCGGTGGTGGTGCTGGCCACGCGCGATGAGTCCGATCCCGCCTCGAGGCTCCGCTACGAGAAGACTCTCTCCAACATCCAGGAAGTGACTGCCCGCAGCGGCCGCGTGATCGCCGTAGCCACCGAGGGCGACACGACCATCGGCGGCCTGGTGGAGCATGTCATCTTCATTCCGCCGGCCATCGAACTGCTCTCGCCGCTTCTCGAAATTGTGCCTCTGCAATTGCTGGCCTACTACATCGCCGTCCGCCGCGGCTGCGATGTGGATCAGCCCAGAAACCTGGCCAAGTCGGTGACGGTGGAATAGTTTTTCGGCGCTTCCCTTGGATTTGGGCGGGACATATGCCACCTCATGGGCCGCGCAAATGCAGGAGATCAGGCGCGCCTAACCGAAGTACCCAAGGGGAATAGAAGAGCGGCAAGCAAGCAGCGCTGCCCATCCGTGCGGCATTTCGGACGGGACCGACGCTGCCGGTCGTCAGTTGGATAAGCAAGTCTTTAACCGCAGGCAGGTCATCGATTGCACTTTCCATGAAGCCGTCGCAGAGCGAACCAGCTTCGAGAAAGAGTTGTGGCCCATTGCCTGCATCGACTTATCCCATCCCTACTTCTACATGGTTCTCGGCCAGCAACTCTTCCGCTGGAATAAAGTTCCCCTCCATCGGCTTTCCGTTGAGGACCAGCTTCTTCACACCCTTTTGCACTCCGGATGGATTCTTTACTTCCACAGTCAGTCTCTTTCCGCGAAAGACACGAGTCATCTTGAATTCTTTCCACGCGGAAGGAATACAGGGATCGATTGTGAGACCGCCATACTCCGGCCGAACTCCGAGGATGCATTGGGTGGCAGCGAAATACGACCAAGCAGCGGACCCACTCAGCCAGGGAACGCGCGAGGCGCCGAAGCGTGGACTGTATTTGCTGTGAGTGAATTGGCAGTAGACGTATGGCTCGATCTGCCTAACTTCCGCTCGCGTGTTGTAGGCGGCGGGCAAATAGGCTCTGAAATACTGGTAGGCCAGATCGCCATGGCCGAGCAGCGTCTCCGCCATCACCGCCCATCCCTGGGTATGGGTGAAGATGCTGCCGTTCTCCTTCAGACCCGCATTGAACAACGCGGCCCGCATAACGTGGAAGTCCGTTTCGATATAGGGCGGGTCGCAGATCATCAGGCCGAACTCCGTGGCCAGCCGCTCGCGCACCGACTGCATCGTCTGCGCGGCCCTTTCTGAATTGGCATGTCCGCTGATCAACGCCCAGGATTGCGGATTGAGGAAAATCTTGCCTTCAACGCTTTCCTTCGAGCCGAACTTGAAGCCGTCGGCGCGATACGCGCGCAAGTACCATTCTCCGTCCCAGGCATCCTCTTCCAGGCGGCCGTCCAGCTTTGCCAATTCCTTCTTTGCCCACCTCTCTTCCTCTGGCGCATTTAAGAGCCGGCAGATTTCCAGATAGACAGCCAGGGCATAGCGCAATTGAAACGCCACAAAGGTCGATTCCCCCCGATGCCCCAAACGAATGCAATCGTTCCAATCGGCAGACAAGCCGCAGGGCAGGCCATGCGCCCCCGAGCGCTCCACGTTGAACTCGATCGCGCGTTTCATGTGGCCCAGGACCGTGGCCTCCCCCTTGTCGGCATACGGCAATACCTTGTGATAGAAGGGCAGGTCGCCGGTCTCTTTCACATAGGCGGGAATCGCATTGAAAAGCCAGAGGCAGTCGTCGGAGCGGTATTCTTCTTCCTGCGGAGCTTTTTCGCTCCCTGGGTGATGGTCGAATTGCCGCACGACGGGCATGGCCCCACCGGTCGAGACCTGTCCCGTGATCATCAATTCCAACCGTTGGCCTGCTTCTTCGGGAATGGTGTGCATCACGCCCATCATGTCCTGAACCGTGTCCCGAAATCCCAATCCGTCGCGCTCGCCCGCGTAAATCAAGCTCGCCGCGCGCGACCACGCATACGTGATCAGGCAATTGAAGGGTCCCCACATATTCAGCGTGCTGTTCAACTCGGCGTCCGGCGTTTCCACGGTGAGTCCCGCGATGCGCTTGTGCCAGTAATTCTTTACTTTGGCAAGTTCTTCGCGGACCTTCGTCATGCTGGCGAATTCCGCCGCGGCCTGTTTCCCCTCCTCGCGGCCTCGGCCGATGCCCATCAGGACGAGGAACTCCTTCGTCTCTCCGGGCGCAAGGCTTATCTTGGCCTGCAAAGTGCCGCAGCCGTTGTCGCCCACGGCCAGTGAGTTTGTGCATTGTCCCTGCTCGACAACTTGAGGATTGCCATAGCCGCGATAGGTCCCGATGAAGGAGGCGCGGTCCGTGTCGTAGCCGACCACTTCGGCGCCCACCAAAGCTTGAAAGGTGTGCCGCCCCTGGTCCTTTTCCGCAAAGTTATCCGGCATGTTGGGGATGTTGACGTTGGTCCCGTGGTCGATGATGTTGTCCTCGACCTCCATCTTTACGGTGTGCTGCGTATACTGCAGATTGATCAGATCGTTCCAGGAGTCCCAGTTCCCCGCATATTCCGCGTAGGTGAATGCACTGAGTTGGCGAGGATTCCCGCTCAGGTTGGTGAGCTTCACATGCCAGCACTCGAAGGTCTTTCCCAACGGAACAAAATAAGTGGTCTCGGTCCCTATGCCGTCGTACTCCGACGAAATGACCGTGTAGGCGCTGCCGTGGCGGCACACTGACTTGTACCGATCGAGAGGCTTGCCGACCGGCTGCCACGACGCGGACCAGTAATCCCTGCTGTCGTGGTCGTGCAGATAGATATAACGGCCCGGCTGGTCCATCGGGAGCGAATTGAAGCGCAGCCGCATGAAACGTCCCAGAGCCGCCGATTTGTAGAAGCTGTATCCACCCGCATTATTGGTAATGATGGCGCCATATTCCGTCGAGCCCAGATAGTTGCTCCACGACCTGGGAGTGTCGGGACGGGTGATCACATACTCTTTGTTTGCGTCGTCAAAAACTCCGAATTGCATTGGATAACCTCTCTTCTCTTGTCATGAAGCTGCTCCAGAAAGAACGAGCAGTTCGGGGGTATCCCTCGAACTGCATCGTTCAGATCGATTCTGTCTTCCGCGTCGACGGACTTCAGGGAAGCGCCACCGCTTCTGCCTTCGCCTGTCTTTCCTGCAACTCGCCCTGCATCTTCTTCATCCTGGCTTCGTTGAGCGGATAGAAGAGCAGCCCCAACCCGGTAAGCAAGAAGCCAGAAGCGGGAATAACCGTAAACAGGAGCAGGATGCCATGCAGGGCATGAGGCGTTTGCGCCACACTGGCCCTGTATCCGAATTGGGCGAGCAGCCAGACGGTCACCGGCCCTCCGATAGCCCAGCCAAGTTTGTTCGACATGCCGGCTGCCGAGAAGACCAGGCCGGTGGCCCGGCGGCCCGTGCGCCACTCGGAGTAATCGGCGGAGTCAGCGAACATGGCCCACAGCACCGCGGATGTCGGCCCCGTTACTGCGCTGTATAGCACCTGGAAAGCGAACATCAGCGCCACTTGCTCCGGCCTGACCCAGTAAGAAACAACCAGGAAGACCGAACCCAGGGCCGCCAGGCCGATGTACGTGGCCTTCCTCCCCGCAAATCGCGTGACGTGTTGAATGGCAATCGTTCCCAGCAGCGATAGCAGCGTGCCGGCAACCATGAAGGAGGCAGCCAGTTTTTCATTGCCCACGTAGTACTGGAAGTAATAGAGGATGGCTCCGCTGCGGATGGCGACCGAGCAGACAGTCAGTGTGCCAACAAAAAAGAGGATGAGCCACGGGCCGTTGCTCGTCAGATCCTTCAGGTCCTGTCTGAGCGTGCTCTTCTCATGGAACGGTTGCACCCGCTCGCGCGTGAGCGCAAAGGTCAGCAGGAACAGCGCCACTGCCGCGACGGCATAGATGCCCATCGTCAGTTGATAACCGTGGGCTTTGGCCGCTGCCATAATCACCCCGCCCATCTCCGGCTTGACTCTTCCGAAATAGTCCACCAGGTAGAGCGTCGAGTACTGAACCACCAGGCCCGCCGCAAACGCGAACGCGAAGCGGTACGACGACACGCTGGTGCGTTCCTGCGAATCCGGTGAGATCACGCCCATCAAAGCCGAATATGGAATGTTGATTGCGGAATACACCATCATCATCAGGCACAAGGTGATGTAGGCGTAGATCAGCTTTCCGTTCGGGCCGAAGGAGGGCGTGGTAAACGTCAGCACGCTGATGATGCCGAAAGGTGCCGCAAACCAGAGCAGGTAAGGGCGGAACTTGCCCCATCGCGTCTTGGTTCTGTCGCCTAGCACGCCCATGGACAGGTCAAACGCCATGTCGAGAAAACGCGTAAGCAGAAGCATGGCCGCGAGCTTTTGCAACAGCGTGCGTTCCAACTCGGCATCGGGAGTGTAGAAGAAGACGTCGGTATAAAACTTGCCCTGAAAATAGATGAAAGTCATCCAAAACAGATTGGAGGCCGCATCGCCGAAAGCATAGCCGGTTTTCTCGGCAAACGTCAGTTTTTTGGTTATCGGATTCATCGATCTTTTCCTTCTTGTTCAGGGATACTGGTCAACGGATACAAATTGCGCTGTTCCCGCATGGGACAGGAGTGGTCAACTCAGCGCCGCCCCCCCGCAGCGGAGGCCATCCCTGTCCTGTCGAGTCGAGCGGCCCACCAAGATCCTGTACCGGATACAGAGCAAGGTATTTCAAGGTCAAAGTGACGCAGAACAGCCGAGCCGTCTGCCGCGTGCAAGTATACATGAGAGGAAGAAGGTGAAATGGTTACGGCGAACACACGAAGACGGGGCCGTGATCCTGATCCGATTGTGCCTTTTCGTCGCCGCAGAAATCGGTAACCGCGGCTAGCAAGTTGGCGGGGTGCTTCTGGATAAACTTGGCGGCGTGGAGGACGGCCACGCGCCGCTGGCGGTGACGGGCATCTGCGGCATGGCCTTGTATACCGTGAGCAAACGGCTACGCGAGTTGGGGATTCGCATGGCGCTGGGGGCGCGACGAAAGCAAGTGCTGCGGGCGGCACTGGGGCGGGCGTTTGTGCTGCTGTCGGTGGGCTCGGCGGCGGGATTGGTGCTGGGCATTCTGGCGACGAAGGTGCCGTCGTACATCGTGTACCTGGCGGAGCCGAAGGATCCGCTGGTGTTGGGCGGGTGGTGCTGACGATGCTGGGGCTCGCTCGGGCGCACAACCCACCGCCCGGCAAGACCGTGATCTGGAGAAGCCCGTCGCGACTAACTTATATCGTACGGGAAATCATGATCGGAGTTCAACTTGCGATAATTGAAAGCAGAAAACGACGCTCATTACAGATATCAGGTCTCCGATAGCTGCTCGCTGAAGCGGTAACCTACGTAAGCGTCAGTCAGCAGGTACTGTGGATTCCTTGGATCGTCTTCAATCTTTTTCCGTAACTGGCGGATAAACGTTCGAAGGTACTCCAACTCATTTCCGTACTCCGGTCCCCACACAGACTTAAGCAAACGCGCATGCGGAATTGGCTCGCCGGCGTGCATCATCAGGTAATGCAGGACCTCAAATTCCTTAGGCGTAAGATGAATCGGCCGGCCACGCTTCAGCACCCGGTATTTCACCGGGTCCAACTCAATCTCTCCGTGGCGGATCGCCGCATCGCGGTCGACATCCTGGGCGCTTCTCCTGCGTACAGCCGAACGCAACCGCGCCGTCAACTCCCGAAGCTGAAACGGCTTGGTGATGTAGTCGTCCGCGCCCGCATCCAGCGCCAGCACCTTATCATCTTCGCTATCCATCACGGTGAGCATAAGAATTGGAAGGCGCGCAATCGCATGCCGGATGCTGCGGCAGGTTTCGACTCCGCCCATACCGGGCATATCCACGTCCAACAGCACCGCATCGAACCAGGTAACGCGAACAAGCGAAAGCGCCTCCTCGCCGCGCGCTGCTTCCACAATCGTGAAGCCCATCCCAGACAGCGTCACGCGCAATGCGCGCCGCGTGGAACTGTCGTCGTCAACCACGAGAATGGTGCCTTGTCCCGTATTTGATGGTTCCGTATTCACGGCTTCCTCCTTGCCCCAATCGGAAGGGATAGAAAGAATGTAGTTCCTTCCTTGTCATCGCTGATTACCCATACATGCCCGTGATGAGCATCCGCCGCCTTTCTCACGACAGAGAGCCCTATGCCTGTGCCTGGAATGGAATCCTTCATGTCGGGCGACCGGTAAAAGCGATCGAATACCCGCTCCCGGTCTTCAAGTCGAATCGTCGATCCAAAGTTATGCACCGAGATAAGCACCTCAGTGTGACTCTTTCGAACCGCAATCTCGATTTTCGTGTCAGGCGCCGAATACTTGCGGGCATTGTCGATGTACTGCGCCAGGATCATCGCCAGCAGAGCACGGTCCACGCGCACGGCCAGGGACGGGTCTTCCATTACAACCTGTACCCTTCCCCTTATTGCCAGTACGTGCTGGCTTTCCAGTACTTCAGAGACCAACTCCTGCACATTCACTTCGTCCGTCTCCAGGCCAACCTGGCCCGCGTCGAGCTTCGCGGTCAGCAGCAGTCGAGTGCATAGTTCATTCAAACGAACTGCCTCGTCGTCGATCAAGGTGACCAGGTCGGTTTGCGACTCTGTCAACCCGCCCAACTCAAGCAAGCCTGAGCTGGCAGTCTGAACCGCTGTCAACGGCGTCTTGAATTCGTGCGCGAGGGCATCCATCACCGCCGCGCGCAACTGCTCGCCCTTGCTTGCGGTCTCGGCTCTCTCTTCGTTCTCAAACGATTGGTGCCTATCGATGGCAATCGCAGCCAGCGACGCAAGCGCATCCATCACCAGCGGACTCAGCTTTCCGCGCACCACCAGCGCACCCACCGGCCCAGGCCCGGCGAGCAGGACGCGCCGCCATGTTTCCGTTTGCGGGTCGTCCGTCGCATTCTCCTCGAGGTAACATTCCCTGGCCAGATTCTCCTCGCCCTCGTCCCATTCGCCAGCTCTGTCCTGGCGTCCCAGGCTGAGATCAAACAGGGCAACAGCAGTTGTTCCAAATATCCGATGAATCAGCAGTACAAGTTGTGGCCCTGGCGCCTGCCGCAGATCCAGCAAAAGCGAGTTGCGGCTCAACTCATACAGCTGCTCCATCCCCGCACGATGGACCGCGGCCTCTTTTGTGCTCCGCAGTTCTTTCGCAGATAGCCTGCTGATGACCACCGCCGTTATCTGGAAGGCGCCAAGCGCTACCCACTCCTTCAAATCGGTCATATAGAAATGGAGAATGGGCTGAGTAAAGAAATAGTCCAGACAACCGACGGCCAGCAGCGATGTGACCGAAGCCTGCCAGAAGCCGCAAAACAACGCCATTGCAATCACCAGCAGCAGGTAAAGAAAGCTGATGGTGGTCAGGTTGACCTGTAGAACGAATCCAGCGTAAGTCAGGACCGCCAGTCCTGCACAGGCAACCAGGCTCTGTGCAAAGACTGCGGCTCCCCGAGACTGACCGATCGCTCCGAATACGCCAGGATTCTTCATCTGCCCCGCATCTTGCACGACTGGTGCTACGTCCGAATTACTGAAAGCATAGTTGGCATCGCATCAGGAACATATGAGGAAATATAGAGCAAGTATCAATGAAGAATATATAAATGAGATATAAGGATTGCATGTTAGGAGGGACGCGGAAATAGCCCCATTATTCCGCGTCCCTTCCACATTCTAAGCCGACAAGCGGCAAGGCTGCTGATTTGCAAGCCCTTATTTCGTGCTGGACAAAGGTTCTGGAGCCGCCAGTTGACCGTATCTCGCCGCCTGCTGGCCCGCCTCCGTAGCCTTGGTTGTGAAATACTCGTAAAGATAGCGCGCGGAGTCCACAGGCCTGGGATACTTGGCGGCCACAACCATGATGTTCTGGCTCCTCCGTATCCACTCCTGCTTCTCTTCAGCCGCCTGCTTCAGATAGTCCTTCTGCTGACTCCCGTAGTACGCGGCAAGGACGCCATACTGTTGGGAAGTATGCGCGTCGCGAACCAATTGCTTGAGTTGAGCCTTGGTGTATTGCGCGTCGCTCTGGGCGGGAGAAGCCGCTCCTTGCGCACTGCCCATGCCCGAAAGAGCGACTGTGAGAATGCCTGCGGCAAGTAGTTTGCGATTCATATTTGTATTACCTCCCATGCTTGAGTATCGGACGACAAACGTGAGGGGCGCATGAGGGCAACGATGTATTTCGCTAAATGTCTGCAACTTAGTTTGCAGCCTATCTGTTCTTTATAAGAATCTTATTACTCGCAGCCGCGCCTTGTTGGCGTCATGGGCCGGCTCTGAAGAAATGAGTTTAATCCCGGGAAGTTCCGGATCTCGGGGCCGCAAGCCGCTTTAGTCAGTGCACGCGCCGCGATTGCGCGGCAAAGCGTGCAATGCTCCACTAAGACCCCGAATCCCGGCTTTGCGAGATAACCGATAGCTTAGTAGTAAGTCTCCCGCATCGCCCGTCCCTCTTTCACCATGGTAATGAATCTGCGAGCCAACTCGTGAATTCGGTTTTCCTGGCGAAACGTCAACGCCTCTATGGGAAGCAGTTCTCCGCCCACTCCGATGGCGCTGGCTCCGGCCACAATGTATTCGACCGCTGTCGATTGGTTAACGCCGCCGGTGACAACCAGGGGAATCTGCGGCAACGGCACCTTAAGCGCGCGCACGTATTGAACGCCGCCCACGGGAGCGGCCGGGAATATCTTGACGAAATCCGCGCCAGCCTTCCATGCCGCAATCACTTCGGTCGGGGTCATTGCTCCCGGGAACACCACGACACCCGCCTTTCTTGCATATGCCACCACCTCGGGAACGAATCCCGGACTTGTCAGGAACCTGGCGCCGGCTTCGATCGCCTGCCGCGCCAAACTGTCGTCCAATACTGTGCCGGCGCCCACTGCCATTTCCGGATAGCGATTTGCCAGATCGTTGATGACGTCCAGTGCTCCGGGAACGGTCAGCGTGATCTCGACAACGGGAATCCCCGCCGCGTACAGCGTTTCTGCCGCAAACCGAGCCAGTTCCTGTATGTTTACACGCACGGAAGGCACGATCCCGATTTCCTCGATGCGGGCGCAAACAAGTTCTTTCTTCATTGATTGGACCTCATGATGCAAATAGTTGAATTTGGCCGGACCCGACGCCCTGCGCCCAAACAGCGTTCATTATGGAATCACTTCATGTCCGACGACAAGATTCAATTGACCGGCAAACGTCATATAAGAGCCAATCAACTGAACATAGGCCAGCTGCACGACGCGATAGTCGCTTTGCGCATTCAGGAAGTCCATGAGCGACGCTCCTCCGTGCTCATAGGAAAAAGTGACGGTGTCGCGCACCCTCGTAGCCTGATCGCGATACTTTTCCTTGTAGGGCTTGAGCAGCGCTATATTGCTGCGCAACTGCTCATAAGTAGAGTCCACGTCGTCGAAGACCTGAGCTCGCGAGGCGTCCGCGGCGCTCTTGCTGCGATCGATATCCAGCAGTGTGCGCTTCTTTTCTCCCTGGTTGCGATCGAAGATACGCAATGGAATACTCACGCTGGCGCCAATTGTCTGGTGGTCGTAAGGATTGTTAAAGGACGGGTTGTAGGTGTACCACGCACCGAATGTAGGATCGGTGGAGCCATTGGAGACGGCAAGTTTGTGATTCGTGTCCGACTGTTGAATGGCCTCTATGGCCGCTCGCAGATCGGGCCTGTTATCCAGCGCAACCTGATGATAGTCGTCCAGCGGCTGCAATGCATCGCTCCAGTCGAAGGTTCCCGTCACATCGAACTTATCCACAGGGGTGCGTTCGTCGAGCAACTGCATGAGTTCGAACTTGGCTGTGCGCAGATTCACAATCGCTGTCTCGATCTCCGCTTCATATTGCACGCGGAGCAACTCGATTCGATCCAGATCGATCTGTGCAATGTCGCCGGCCTTGAAGCGGGCGCGGCTTATTTCGATGATCTTGTCGTAATAGTCCAGGTCGGCTTTGGCCAGATCGAGAACCGCTTTTGCCTCGAGCGTCTGCACGAACATGGAACGGAGATTGAAGAGGAGATTGCGCTCCAGGTCCTCGTGCTGTGATGCGCTGATTTGCGTCCCTTCCTTGGCGCTTTCAAGGCGCAACTCGCGCTTGCGCTGCCGTTCGTGCAGGTAGCTGAAGCTGGGAGTGAACTGAGTTCCCGCGAATGGCCTCCAGACTCCTTGATTGCGGGCGGCTTGAGTTCCGTCCGTAGCCAAGCCGATTCCTGGATTAGGGCGCAGGAACGCCGTGATTTCCTCGGCCTTCATCTCCTCGACGTTCATCTCATCTGCTCGAAGGGTGGGGTTGGCCGCTTCGAATTTCGCTTTCACTTGTTCCCACGTCAGGCTTTGCTGCGCGCAGGCGAAATTCGCAAGCAAGGCAATGCCCAGGAAACCATAAACAATACTTCTGAGGATTGTTTGTCTCCGTCTAGACTTCAAAGGACACCTCCGGTTTCGGGAGCTTGTCCCCTTCTCTCGCGACCCAGACATACAGCGTGGGCAGAAGGAAGATGCTCATTAGGAGGTCTGAAATCAATCCTCCCACGATCACAATGGCAAATGGCCTCTGCGAGTCGGAGCCGATAGCGTGCGACATGGCGGCCGGGAGCAGCCCGAGGGTTGCCACCAGCATCGTCATCATGATTGGACGAAGGCGCAAGATCGCGCCCTCGACAGCTGCGCTCTCGGCCGTATAGCCGCGCGCGCGCAATTGGTTGATGTATTCAAGCATGATGACACCCGTCTGGACGGAGACCCCAAAGAGCGCCAAAAAGCCAACCCCGGAAGAAACGCTAAAGAACGTCCCTGTTACAAGCAGAGCGAGCAGGCCTCCTATTCTGGCGAGCAAGACATTCACCATGATGAGCGACGCCCACTTAACCGATCGGAACATGAAATAGAGAAGGACAAAAATCAGGAAGACAGTGATTGGAACTACAACAAACAGTCTGGCTTCCGCGCGCTTTTCGCTCTCGTATTCTCCCGCCCAATCGAGATGATAACCGCGCGGCAGCTTGACCAGCCTCGTCACTTTATCTACGGCTTCTTTAACCGTAGTTCCCAAATCTCTGCCTCGAACTTCGTAGCGCACGCCGACGTAGCGGGAGTTTCCTTCCCGGAAGATGTCGTAGGCGCCGTCGCGAACCTCGACCTTGGTCAATTGAGCGAGGGAAACTCGCTCTCCCGATGGGGAAAGGAGCCGTACGTTTTGGATTGCCTCCTGTGTGTTGCGATACTGTTGCTTATACCGCACTACCACTCCATAGCTCGCCTCGCCCTGTAGTAACTGCGTTACCGCATTGCCTCCGACTGCTGTCTGAATCGCGTCTTGTATATCGGAAGCATTGATGCCGAAGCGCGCTGCCGCCTGTCGGTCGACCACAAAGTTGAGGTTTGGCTGGCCCATATCCCGAAACAGACCAAGATCCTGAACGCCTGGCACAGTTGCCATCACGGCGGTGATCTGCTCGCCTTTCTCCTCGAGAGTCTTCAGATCGTCTCCGAATAGCTTTACGGCAAGTCCGCCTTTGACGCCGCTCACCGTTTCGTCCACATTGTCTTCAATGGGCTGCGAGAAGTTCCAGAACGCGCCCGGAAGCTTGGAAACCTCGCGGTTCATGGCGGCGATCAGTTCATCCTTGTTTTGGTGGAAAACAGGCCGCCACTTTTCCTTCGGTAGCAAGTCTACAAAGTATTCCGTATTGCCGAAACCGCCTGTGTCGGTCCCGTCGTCGGGCCGGCCGGCTTGCGATACCACGGTTGTAACTTCAGGAAACGATGCAAAGATGAGACGCGCTTGATCCGTGAACCGCTTGCCTTCTGTCAGGCTCGTACTGTTGGCCAGAGAACCGCGCGCCCAGATGGCGCCTTCGTCAAGATGCGGAAGAAATTCCGAACCGATGACTCCGCTCAAAGCCAGGAACAGGCTGACAGCGAGGGCTGCAACACCGCTGCCGACGGTGATCCAGCGATTCTTGATAGCCCACTGAAGCCCGTGCCGGTAGCGGTCCTTGAGAAATTCCATGACCGGGTTGCGCCATTCCTTGACACCCCTTCGGAAAAGAAGGGAGCACAGAACCGGCACAATGAAAATGGAAAACGTCATTGCGCCGAGGAGCGCGAAAGCAACAGTCCAGGCCATGGGCTTGAAGAGCCTGCCTTCCACCAACTGCAGTGTGAAGATCGGCAAATAAGCCGTGATGATAATGGCAATCGCGAAAAACACCGGACGCTGAACCTCGTGAGATGCGTCACGGATCGTTGCTAGCGGCGTTTTTACGCTCATCGTAATGCGGCCTGCGAGCGAGGATGAACCGTTTCTTCCATAGCTCAAATGCCGCATGATGTTTTCCACCATGACAACGGCGCCGTCCACAACCATTCCGAAATCCAGCGCGCCCAATGACAGCAAATTCGCGGGAATCTTGCTTAGATCGAGGAATATGGATGCGAAAAGCAATGAGAATGGGATGGTGAGCGCAACGATGGTGGCTCCACGAAAATTGCCGAGAAAGAGAAAGAGGATGATCGTGACCAGGATCATTCCTTCGGCCATATTGCCGAGCACCGTGTGGAGTGTGTAGTGCAGCAAATCGGCGCGGTCAAGCATCGGAACAATCTTCACCCCCTGCGGCAGGATGGTGTCGTTGAGTTCTCTGACCTTGGCATGGATTCCATCCAGGGTGGGTCCGGCGTCCGCGCCCTTGCGCAATAGCACCGCGCCCTGAATGACCTCGGGATTGTCGACGATGGTTCCATCCGGCTTGTGGTCCGCTCTTGCCATGGCGCCCAACAGAATCTTCGGGCCCTGCTGCACCTCCGCTATGTCTTTGACCCTCAGGGCCGTCCCGCTCTTTGTCGTCAGGACGGTATTCTCAATGTCTTGCACCGTGGTGAAGAGGCCAACCGCGCGAACGTTAAGCTGCTGAGTCCCTTCCTCTACAAAGCTGCCGCCGGCGTTCATGTTATTGTTACTCAACTGCTGCTCGACTTGCCCGATACTCAGGCCATAAGAGACAAGTTTGTCCGGATCTACGCGCACCTGATATTCGCGGGTCGTTCCGCCAAAGGTGGATACGTCGACAACGTTCGGGACCGACTTGAATTGCTTTTCGAGAGTCCAGTCCTCGATCGACTTCAAATCCATGAGGTCGTATTGCGGATTGGTACTTCTCAGGGTGTACCAGTAAATCTGGCCCACCGTGCTCCAATCCGTACCTATCTGCGGTTGCAGGCCGGGCGGCAGAGAAACCAGCGTAAGGCGCTCCAACACCTTCTGCCGGTTCCAGTCGTTGTCCGACTGGTCGTCGAAGATCATCAGCACGAAAGACAGGCCAAAGATCGACTCGGAGCGCAGGTGCGAGAGATGGGGAAGTCCATTCATCTGGATTTCCACGGGGATCGTGACTTGCTTTTCCACTTCCTCCGCAGCTTGTCCCGGCCACTGGGTAATAACTGTCACGTAGTTATCCGCAATATCCGGATAGGCTTCAACTGGCAAGTTATGAAACGAGATTGCCCCCCAGGCAACCAATAGCAGCGCAACCGCAAGCACGACAACGCGGTTATTGAGGGCAAAATCGACAAGAGTTCGTATCATGACGTCTTTCCTTTGACTCTCTCAGCGGTTATCGGTTGTCGATTTCGTTCTGCAACGCGAGCGGGTTTGTCACCACCTGCTGCCCGACCTGAATACCCGATTTGATCTCCTGCATGCCGCCAGGCAAGGCGTCTCCTCCGACGACCCCCACTCTGCGGAATCTCTTGTCTGGCGTGGGTACATAGACCCAATCCCGGTCATGCAGATGAAGAATTGCGGAGGCGGGCACGGAGGTATTCACTTCGTCCTTTTGCCCCTGGAAGGTTGCGGTCACAAACATACCGATGCGCATCATGCCTGGATTCCGCACCTCGATGCGCACTTTGCCAGTGCGGAGATTGGGGTCGAGTATGGGAAGGATATTGCTTACCGTGCCCTTGAGCACGCGGCCCGGATAAGCGTTTAGAGTAATTTCAGCGGGGTCGCCTGTGTGAACGCTGGCAAGATCGTTCTCGTAGACATCGCAAACAATCCAAACGGTAGAGAGATCGGAGATGGTGAAGGGACTCGTCCCCAGGCTCTGCACACCCGCGGCGTTGGTGACTTCCTGGTCGGTGATCACGCCGGAGACCGGGGCCGTGATGTCGACGATGCCCGACGGATGATCGACGCTGCTACCCAGCAAACGCAAGTGTTCGGCAGCGGTGTCCATGGCAACCTTGGCCTTGACCTCGGTATCCTCCGCCACTTGCAGGTCGTTGAGCGCGATCGCGCCATGCTTGTAGAGCTCTTGAGAGCGCTCATACTGTGTGCGCGCAAGCGTCTCGTCGGCCGCCGCCATCTGATAGTTCGCAAAACCGCCGGAGATATCGTCGCTGCGGAGTTTTAACAGAAGCTGGCCCTTCTTGACGGTGTCGCCCAGACGCGCGTAAATGCCGACGATGCGGCCAGATGCCAGCGAGATTACCGGAACCGTTCGCGCAATATCGGGGTTCACGGCGCCGGTGACGGCCAGTTTCGCTGGCGCCCGATGTTCTATCGCTGTGGCTAGAGGGAAGTTCTCTGGGCGATCAACGGAGAACAAATTGGCATTGAAGTCCTGAACGACCTTGGCGGACGGTGGGGCCTCTGCTTGCGCATCCACTTTATCGCTCTTGCAACCGTTGACGGTCAGAGATGCTACCAGAACGATCGGCAACAAACCAAGTTTCAAAGCTTTGTTCTTCATATGAGTTCCTGCGCCTTCTTGCGTTCCCGGCCGTTCACAATTCGCGACGCGCCATCACCACGGACAAGATGCCGAGGCGTAGCCACAACGCGGTGTATATGGATCTCATGGGAGCAGCACCGGAGTTGCATGGAATCCCGATGCTGCCCGTTAGTTAGTGCGCCTAGCCATATTCGCCAAGGGTTGCCCCGCGGATCAGACGGCTAGAACCTGACCATGATTGCAATCGTACTGACGGTCTGGTTAGTGCGCAGATCGGGCCACCAGATGGCGTTGTTGCCTCCTGCGCTATTGTTATTGCCAGCGCCGATGCAGTTCGATATCGCCGTCGCAAGGTTGCCATAGCCGACGCCGGAAGGAGAACCATTTGCGCAGGCATACTGGGCTGGAGAACCGTTGTTTCCGCCGGGAGGTGTAATGCCGCCGCGGCCGGTCCAGTAAGGAATGTCGGAGAAGCGGTAGCCTGTCTCCGCACGGAAGGTGATGAACTGGCTGGGCATGTAGTCGAAGGTAATGGTTCCGTCGTGCATCTGAGCGCGGTCGCCCGCGTTCTCGGTAAAGTACGGGGTCCCGGAGATGGCCGTGGCGCCATTGATGGGCGGCAGCAGCGTAAGGTAGCGGCCGGGGTTGTTCATTTGGCCACCGCCAAGCGTAACAGCGTAAAGGTCCTTGTCGAACCAGAAACGCAGGTAGCTCATCCAGCCGATGAACATCTGCTTGGGCTTGCCGTTCTTGCTGTCGTGGCAGTTGACGCCTCCGCTGTATGTGGAACTCGAGCCCATAAGCGGAGAGTTACCGTTCGGGTCGTACGGTCCGCTGGAAGGTCCGCCGCCGTACTCGCAACCTGCATCGCCGGTAATTGTCCAGGCAATTTTGTCCAGTGTCTTCTTAGGCTTGTCGTAAAACTTGACCTGCGCGCTGTAGTCGGCATGCACACGCGAGCGGCCAGGAAAGCCTGCGTCGTCTTCGCCTAGACCGTAGTTGTTCCAGACGAAGTCCAGGTAGGGCGTGGGCCGCCACAGAATCTGTCCACCCAATCCCGGCTTGCCGTTGTAGCGCGCATACGACTGCCAGCCGTTGATGATCCACGGCTCGATCTTCAGCTTCGGGGTGGGAAAATACTGGATGCGAAGGCCGTTGAAAAACCAGGGCGTGTTGGAGGAGACGAACGAAGGCTGATAGGTCCAGTTGTCGAAGTTGTAGTAGCTGAAGAGGCCAATGTAGGAAACAAAAATGCCAGCGTCCACGTTGAGGCCGTTTTTCACATCCCAGTGATATCCGCCCCAGGCTTCTGATACGTACTTGTACGCTCCCGACAGATCCCACTGTCCGCGGTTGGGGCTGCCGTCGTTGCGCGGCGTGGTCGTAGCAAATAGACCATCCATGGTGAGAATGCGCCCGCGGACGTTGTTGATGCGGATGTCGCCGCCGACACTGATCTGCTCAAGCTGCCACTCATCTGAGCGAAAGGTCTCCGTCGATCCACCCAGGCTGTCGTCTTTGGGGTGGTTGTAATCCAGCGTGTAGTTCGCGTCGGCCCGGAACTCCGGCGTGAAGTACTTGGTGGCCATGGGGCTGTCTACCTGGTGCCCGTTGCTGTTCAGCCAGGTCCAGTCGCCGGGAAACGGTTCGCCCTTGGTTGTGGTCTGTGCGGGGATCTCGGGCGGTGCCGGAGCTGCTGCAGGGGCAGGCGCTGGCACTGCCTGGCCGGCCGGCATAGAACCGGCTGTGTCGCCTGTCTCAGCAGAACGCAACGCATTGGCGTCGCGCTCCGCATCCTCCGTGCTGCGGTTTGCCTTCAACTCGGCTTCAAGCAGCGCAATGTGAGCCTTCATCTCCGCAAGCTCTTTGATGATTGCTGCGTTGTTGGCTGGCGCCGTGATGGCAGCTGGAGAATCTGGCGCCGTGGCCGGAGTTGCAGCAGTGTTAGTTGCCGCGTTGGGACCCACGGGCTGCTCTCCATTTGCCGAGGCGAGCAATTCTCTCGCAGCCCGGTCTAGCGGAGAAGAGTCGGCGCGCGACGAGGAGCCGCTCTTGACGGGTTCTGAAGTTATGCTCTGAGCATGACAAGCAAGCTGCAGAGCAAGGCCGCAGATTGCACACCCTATTGCGATGGTGGTCTTGAAGTTCTTCATCATCGTTACTTGACCTCCTCGACGCCGTGCGTCGCCGGGCTAAAGGACGTTGCTTTCCGGTGAGGAATGGCTAGCCAGTCAGTTCCGCCTGCCTCATCCCGATTGTTATGCGATGCGGCGTAAAGGAGCCGCAAAGAAAGTGCAGTGTTTTCGATAAGGCTAAGTGGCGATGCGCCTGTGGGCATGCACGCTTACATAGGCCGCCTGCATCCGCTCCAAAGTGAATAAAAGAGCAGTGGCTTGAGTAACGTTAAGACGGCGTCCATAAAAATTCCGTGTGTGTTTTGAAGAAAGTTATAAGCAACGCGTGAGTTCGACATAATGAAGTCGTGAATATCTGTTCTTTTCAGTTATGTCTTGACTATGGATCCCTGCATCTGCTGCTTCTTATCCGGCTTATATCCGGGCCGTGAACCTGGTGCGAATTTCATTGCCCTTATCTTTTCTTTATCTCTTCATTCCTAGTATGGAGGAGATCCGAGGCGGCTACTCGTCTCGAGTCCCCTCCATCGGCCCGAGCAGCCAGGCGATCCGAAGAATCGAAAAGAGCAGTTAGGAGAATCGAATGCGGCAAGCAAGATATGCATGGGCTTTTCTGATGCTGACGGCCATTGGCATGTGCGCGCAGGATGCAATTTCCCTGGGCCGGCAGGTGCACCAGACGCCCGACCAAGACGGCGTGTACTACGTTGGCCCGGAGGTGATCGCGCCCCGCATGGTCAGCACCGTTTCCGTGCCGTATCCCGATGGGGTATCCTCTCGAAACGTTCAGGGAATGACCGTTCTGGCGATGGTGATTGACACCAGCGGAGTCCCAGCCCACATCCAGGTTCTACACACGCACGGCGACGCATTCGACAAGGCCGCCATCGCCGCCGTAAAGCAGTCGAACTTCGAGCCGGGTAAGCTGGGAGACAAACCCGTGCCGGTCTGGATCGATGTGCGGGTCGTCTTCCGCACCAATCGCAGCCAGGCCGTTCCTCAGGTCCTGATCACCGAGAGAGATTTGCCTCCTCCGGATCAATCGCAGTTGGAGGACAAGCATGGCAACCCATTGCCGTACACGCCGCCGTTCCCGATCCACACGGTTGACGCGGACTTCGCCGATCCATTTGCAAGTCATCCGTGGGTGCAGGTAGCCATTGTCACCGTGCTGGTGAGCGAAGAGGGTTTGCCGAAAGAGGTTCGCGTAATGCGCGGCCTCGGATTCGGATTGGATAAGAAGGCAACCGCGGCCGTATGGCACTACAGGTTTCTGCCCGCCACAAGCAAGGGCAAACCGATTGCCGCGCGCAGAGACGTGATAGTCAGTTTCGCCAAGTTCTGATTTCCGGTCTTACCGGTGCGTACCTCCGCAGCGCGCTGGCACAAGTTGCGATTGTGCCGGGTACTGAAGCGCCAATCGGCGGGTTGGTTTGGCGAACACTGGCATCAGGGCGTGTCTATCCAGATTGTCGATGCTAAAGATGGATCGCCAAGGATGCCAGCGTGCCAAAGGCGCTACTGGTACGCACCCGCTTTCTTGAAGTCGCCACCCTTGACGATGGAGATGGCGGACGGATCGACGTGGCGTTTGAATGCTTCGTTCACTTGCTCTAGAGTCAGCGCAGCCACGGCGGCTTCCAGCTTGGCGTCCCATTGCAGGGTGCGTCCCCATCGTTCGCGGCCCATCAACTGATAAGCGACAGAGGACTCTTCAGCGCGGGAGACGGCGCGTTCGTCGAGCCACGCCTTCTTGGCCTTTTCCACCTCGTCGGCGGTAAAGCCGTCTTTGAGCGAGCGCGCCAACTCCTCGTTGAAGGCCGCTTCCACTTTGGGCATATTCTGTGGCGCAGCAATGGCCCACACGGAGAACGTGCCTCCGTCATCCTTGGTAGGGATGGAGAACCAGGCTGAAGCGCCGTAGCTCAGGCCATCCTTGATGCGAATGCGCTGCATGAGGCGGGAGTTGGGAGAGCCGCCGAAGACCAAACCGGCAATGGTAAGGGCCGCGTAATCGCGATCCTCATCGGTCATTTGCAGCGGCATGCCCGCCATGAAAGCGGCGTTTTGCTTGTCGGGGGTTTCGATCTTGTGGTTGATCGGCCCCACTTTGGCGTAGCTGTTGGGAATGTGCGCGTAGGGACTGGCGCTCTTCCAATCGCCGAAGAGTTCACCGACTAGCTTCCGCATCTGCTCCGGATCGAACTGGCCGCTAAGAACGATCTCGCCCTCCGCCACGCCATAAAACTGCTTGTAGAACTGGCGCACGTCGTCGAGCGTCACCTTCTCCAGATCCTCGATCTGTTCGTCCAGTGTCGAGACATAACGCACATCGCCGCGGGGATAGCGTTCATTGAGTCGGCGGTTCAAATCGGTCGAGACCAGGTATTGGGGTTCCGTCTTCGCGCTCTCCGCGCCGGCGATGCGTTGCTGGCGGACCTGTTCGAATTCGGTTTCTGGAAACGAAGGTTCGCGCAGCAACTCCCGGACGAAACGCAGACAGTCGGCCAAATTCGTGTCCAGCGTACGAATGTTGGCCGAGGCGGAATCGCCGCTCCCATAGACGCTGATTTGAGCCTTCAGGCGGTCGGTTTCATCCTGAATCTGCTGACGGTTTTTCTTCTCCGTGCCACGCATCAGCATCGCCCCGGCGATGCTTGCCGCGGTCGATCGGCCGAAGAGCGATTTCTCGTCGCCGAAGCGAACGTTGATGGAGGCGACCACCGTGCCGCCCCTGGTTTTCTTCGGAAACATGACCAGTTTCAACCCGTTGGGCAATTGGGTGCGAATCACGCGCGCTTCGATGTTCTGAGGAGTGGGATCGAAGACCTCTCCCTGTTGAATGGTCGCGCCGCCCTTGTAATCCTTGAAGCGAATGGCCGCATCGGGCGTGGCGGGAATCTCCGCGCGATCGGGAGCGGAGGTGGGAATGAATTCGCCCAGAGTGCGGTTGGATGATTTCAGGTAGGCCTTGGCCACGCGCGTTACGTCGGCCGGAGTCACTTTGCCGACCTCGTCGCGCGTCAGAAAGAAGGAGCGCCAGTCGCCGTCACCCGCATAACCGCCCAGCATCACGGCGATGGATTGGGAATTCGTCAGGGCCAGTTCGATGTTTTTGAGAATGCGGGCCTTGGCGCGGTCCACTTCCTCTTGCGTGGGAGGATCGTTCGTCAGGCCTTCGACGGTCTTCAGCAGTATCTGCTGGGCCTCGTCGATGGATTGCTCCGGCTTGAGTTGCACATAGGCTTCCGCTACCCCCGGATCGTGCTGATCCCTGGTATACATGCCGGCGGCCACGGCTTTCTTGCCATCGACCAGTTCCTTGTATAACCTGCCCGTTTGCGGGGCCCCCAGCACCTGAGCCATCACTTGCAGGGGCGCGATATCGGGATGCAGTGCCGAAGGAATGTGATAAACCAAATCGATGCCCTGCATGTTTCCAACGCGGCGCAGAGTGACCGAGCGTTCCCCTTCCTGCGTCGGCTCGACCGTGTAGGGCTGGATCAGCACCCGCTGCGGTCTGGGGATGGAGCCGATGGTCTCAGCCACCAGCGCCAAGGCCTTGGCTTCGTCGAATTGGCCCGCGATGATGAGGTCGGCGTTGTCGGGCTGATAGTACTTCTTGTAGAAAACCGCCAGGTTGGCGATCGGCACGCGTTCCACGTCGGTGCGGGCGCCGATGACCGTTTTTCCATAGTTGTGGAAGTTGTAGGCCGCCGCCAGGACGCGCTCGTTCAACACATTCAGCGGGCTGTTTTCGCCCATTTCCATCTCGTTGCGAACCACCGTCATCTCTGTGTCCAGATCCTTCTTGAGCATGGTCATGTTCACCATGCGGTCGGCCTCGAGTCCCAAAGCCCAGCGCAGGTTTTCGTCGCTGGCGTTGAAGGTCTCGAAGTACATGGTCTGGTCATACGATGTGGTGCCATTGAAGTATCCGCCGGCCCGGTCCGTGAGTTCCCGGAAGAGTTCGCGGCCGGAAGTGGCGCTCTTGAAGTTCATGTGCTCCAGCAGGTGGGCCATGCCCGTCTCGCCATAGCCTTCGTTGCGCGAACCTACCAGATAGACCACGTTGACGGTGATCTTAGGCTTGGAGTTATCTGGAAATAACAGCACATGCAACCCATTCGGAAAGGCATACTCCGTGACTCCTTCGATGGAGGTGACTTTCTGAACCCCTTGCGGCAGAGTTTGAGCCAGAGCCGCAGCGGTCAGGACTATGGTTGCGACGAACAATGCAATAAGTCTTGGTACGCGCATGCATTCACCCTTCAGTTTTTCGTGTTTGATTGCCGGGTGCGATCATACCCAGCGGAACTGCTGGCTGACAAGATGGAGGTCCAGGCGATAGGAGTCATGGCGCAGACCCCATTCTCGGAGATAGACGCAGGGCTGCCCTGTTCGTTTCAAAGGATGCGAGCGGCGATGCGCACCAAACACTGGCGCATTCCGCCTTCAATGGTTGCGAAATCGCAGTTCTGCACAGCGATTGGCCAAGGGATGTGTTGTGGACGAGACCAATTCATTCAATCGCGATCGAATGACGGACAAGCCTGAAGTCGATCTCTCGCTCGCGAAAACGACCCCGCTCGCTGCAATAGTTTCAGTCCTGTCGATGAGCAGCTACTCAGCCCCGCCTTGAGCAGTCTTTGGCGCGCCGGCGCCAAATGATTGCAGGGCAAGTTAGGTCAAGCCAAAGCGCTTATGGAAGCCGAAAGACTGGTTGCAGCTTTACGCATTGAGGATTTTCGCTAACCATGCAGTTCTTGCTCCACACTGGGATCTCCGGGGTTGGCGCATAAAAGAGCCCCGGCCAAGGCCGGGGCTCTTCGCGAACGGGGAGACGAGCTACATCGCGGCAACAAAATCGGGCAGGAGGCCCGCATTCCCTTGCAGCAGTTCGGTCATCCGCAAGGACATTTCGGTGTACATCGACGCAGCGCGAAATGCGTTGACGCAGATGCTTTCGTTAACCTGACCAACGGCGTACCTGCCAAGAGCCATCAGCACGCACACACGAATCTGCACGGCGTCGCTGCGCAGAGCTGCCAGAAGATCGCGGTCGACCGAATCGCTGTTGCGCGCGGCATAGTCGGCCATCTCCAGCATCACGCAGGAATTCTCATACATCGCCCACAGGCCTTGAGCGCCCTGGATGCTCTGCCACTTTTCTTCCGGAGTGGCGCGCGACTCTTCTTCCTCAAGGAAATGGCCGCCCCATTCGCGGGCGCCCCAGTCCGGCCGCAGACGGGCCAGAAGCGATTCCCAGGACTGCGTATTCCGGCAGCGCACACCTGCTCTTCGCCAGCAGAAGTAAACAGCCACGGCTGCAATTGCAGCAACCTGGATCAGCGCGAAAATCATCCGCTCTCCTTACACCGGAAGATGGCGGCCCTTCGATGCTTCAAGCCAACCCCGGCCGGGTCTCGCTGGCAATACTCAGCGAAAAGTACCCAGAGTCTGTACGCTTAGGTAACTTACGGCAGACTCTTCCTGGGGTAAATAACACTTCCGAGTTATAGGGCGGAGTTTTTGGGCGACCGCAGCAAGAAGCCGACGCAGAGGCGCCGGACCTATTGCGACTTGCGCCTGTAAGCCAATCTTTTTCAACCGGTTGCCTCAAACCGCAGGAGTCCTTCCCGCGCCAGAGCTTCTCACTCGGGCCGTTCCAAAACGAAACTCGAGGCAAAGTGTCTTTGCGGACAAGGTTCAGGGTGGCTTCCTCTTTAGAGCATTTTCATCATAGCTGTACCCAGTTGAGGGTCAACCTGAACCAGGCCTG